>NZ_CP015449.1:320500-641000 GCF_003096075.1 Dietzia lutea
CCGATCAATGGAGGTGCACGATGGCATTCCTACGCAATGCACTGCGGAGCGGACTCGCGCTGAAGGCCGCCCAGGTGGTCAAGCGCGAAGTCTCGAAGCCGGAGAACCAGCGCAAGGCCCGCGAGTTCGTCGGGAAGATGCGCAACCGGCGGCGCTGACCCCGTGAGGCCGCGGGGCCGGTCGGCGCCCGACCGGCCCCGCTCGGCGTCAGATCCAGTCGACGAGCTCCACGCGGCCGCCCGCGCCCGCGCCCGAGCCGGCGCCCGAGCCCGCGCCTGCACCCGCCCCCGCGTCCTCGCCCTCGGGCACCAGGGCGAGGGCGGGAGCGCCCGCGAGGTCGGCGAGATGGGCGGTGCGGACGCGGTCGGCGAGCCGCCAGCCCCCGGTGCCGTCGGGCCAAGCGGGCAGGATCCGCGCGCGGCCCGGATTCGCCACGCCCGCCAGCCCCGGCAGCTCGGCGGCCACGGGCGTGCGCTGCCGGCCGGTGAGCGCGTCGACCAGGGCACGACCCGTGGTGGCGGCCGCGCACACCGCCGCCAGCGGATTGCCGGGCAGCGCCAGCAGGACGCGCCCGTCGGGCAGCGCCGCGACCAGCTGCGAGCCACCGGGCCGGACACGGACCCCGTCGATCACCACGCGCGCACCCAGCCGCTCGAGCGCCGGCCGTAGGTGATCGGCGACGCCCCGGCCGGTCGCGCCCACCAGCACGAGCACGTCCGGACCGGCAGCAGGCCCGACAGCAGGTCCGACAGCAGGTCCGGCAACAGAACCGCCGAGCAGATCGTCGACCGCCTCGGCGGTGTCCGGGCAGTGGCGCGGCGGGTCCACGGCGCCGAAACCCGCCCGCGTCAGAACCCCGGTGGGCCCGCCCAATAGCGGGCCCACGGTGTCGCGGATCCGTCCCGGCGGCAGGGGAGAGGGCGTGTCCGCGGGCAGGACCTCGTCGCCCGTGGTCACCAGCGTCGCCCGCACGGGGCCGCGCACGGACACCCGCTCGACCCCTGCCGACAGGGCCGCCGAGGCCAGCGCCGCGTCGAGCACCGTGCCGGCCGCGGCCAGCGCGTGCCCGGCGGGCCAGTCCTCGCCGGCCGGACGCAGGTCGTCGACCCCGTCGGCGCCGGTCGACGCGGTGATGACGGTGTCGCCGGGCACCGCCGTCTCGCCGGGCGCCGCCGTGTCGCCGGTAACCGCCGCGGCGCCCGGGCCGCCCACCTCGACCAGCTCGTGCCGCAGCACGCGGTCGGTGCCGTGCGGGGCGAGCGCGCCCGTCGCGATCCGCGCCGCCGTCCCCGCGGCCAGGGAAGCGGGGGAGTCGTCCCCGGCGCGGCGGGCGGCCCCGGTCAGCCGCCACGGCCCGGGCCCGGCCAGCGCGTAGCCGTCCATCGCGGAGACGGGCCCTCTCGGCATCGGGTCCGCCGCGATCAGCGGCGCCGCGAGAACCGCCCCCACCGCGTCGAGGGGCGGGCGCCCGACCGCCGGTAGCGGTTCCAGCCCCGCCCGCAGGACGTCGCCCACGTGCGCGAGGCTCACCGGTCCGCGTCCGGCCAGGTCAGTCCATGTGTCGACGTCCCGCGCGGGGTCGCCGATGGGGACGCGGACCACCTCCTCGTGGTCGTCGAACAGGGCCCGGACGGCGCGCCCGCCCACGCCGCCGGAGGCCTCCAGGGCGGCCAGGCGCGCGGCGAGGGCGCGGCGGTCCCACGCGGCCAGGAGGTACTGGTCGCGCCCCGCGGCGTCCACGGCGAGCGCGACGCGCGGGGCGGTGACCTCGCCCGGGGCGGTGGTCGGCGCGGCGGGGCGGCGCAGCGCGGCGACGAGGGAGCGGAGGGTGGCGGCGTCGAGGTCGGGCAGGTCACAGGCGACGACGACGACGAGCTCCACCGCCCCCGGCAGTCCCGCCAGCCCCGCGGCGATCGCGGCGACCGGCCCCGAGTGGGGCGGGTCCTCGCGGGCGTCACCACCCGGGCCCACGGTGACGACGGGTCCTGCCACCGCCCGGGCGGCGCCGACGACGCTCTCGATCATCGGTCGCCCCGCCACCGTGACCCGGGCCTTGTCCACGCCGCCGAGGCGGCTCGCGCGCCCGCCGGCCAGCACGATCGCTCCGACGGCAGTCACGTCCGGTCCGACCGCCGTCACGACTCGTCCGCCAGACGGCCGCGGAGGAAGTCGTCGACCAGCCTCTCGACGTCGGCCGGGGTGAACGCGCGCAGGCCGATCATCCGCGCCAGCACCACCGGCCCGGCGAGCTGCGCCACCGCGAGGTCTCGGTCGCCGGGGACGAGGGTGCCGTCGGCCTCCGCGGCGGAGAGCACCGCGTGCAGCGGCGCCGTGTAGGAGTCCACGACCCCGCGGCGGAGCTGGCCGACCTCGTCGTCCTCCGAGGCGCCGCGGCCCATCGCCAGCCACCCCAGCATCGACTGCTGCAGGGGCGCGTCCTGGATGAGGCGGGTCATCGACGCGCACAGGTGCAGCAGCTGCTCGCGCAGCGGGAGGTCCGCCGGCGGCGGCTCCGGGGCGGGCAGCAGTCGGCGGAACGCGGCCGCGATGAGGGAGTCCGTCGACGGGAAGTTGCGGTACAGCGTGGTCCGCGCGACCCCCGACAGCCGGGTCACCGCCTCCACCGTCACCGCCGCCGCGCCGCCCGAGACGAGGAGGTCCGCCGCGGCGTCCAGGAGCTTGCCCCGGGATCGGGCACGGCGGGGGTCGGTCGGCGTGGACATGGCCCCCATTGTGGCCCGCCGCGCCGAGAGGGTCGTGCGTTACGGTGGCGGGGCCGAAGCGATACCGCCGGTATCGTTTCCCGTACCGCTCCCCGGGAGGCTCCGTGCTGGAACTGTCCACCGGACGACGCCGCTGGCTGCTGTTCGTCAACATCGTCGCGGTCTCGCTGGTCGTGGCCACCATGTCCGCGCTGTACACGTCGCTGCCCGACATCGCCGTGGCGATCGGCGCCACCCAGGCCGAGCTCACCTGGATCGTCGACGCCTACACGCTCGCGCTGGCCGCGCTCGTGCTCACCGCGGGCGCGCTGGGCGACCGCTTCGGCCGCCGCGCCACCCTCATCGTGGGGCTGGCCCTGTTCACCCTGTCCTCCGCGCTGCCGCTGTGGCTCGACTCGCCGCTCTGGCTCATCGTCCTGCGCGCGGTCGCCGGCGTGGGCGCGGCGTTCGTCATGCCGTCGACGCTGTCGCTGCTCACCGCGAGCTTCCCGCCCGAGCGCCGCGGGACCGCCGTCGGCATCTGGGCGGGCTTCGCGGGCATCGGCGGGATCGTCGGCCTGATCGGCTCCGGGCTCATGCTGCAGGCGTGGTCCTGGAAGTCGATCTTCCTCGTCTACTCGGTGATCGGCCTGATCGTGTTGGTCGCGGCCTTCACGATCGGCGAATCCGTCGCGTCCCGTCGTGGTCGGCCGGACGTCGCCGGCGCCGTGTTCTCCGCCCTGGCGGTGGGAGGGGTGGTGTTCGGGCTCATCGAGGGTGCGCACAGCAGTTTCGGCGAGGTCCTCGTCGTCGTCGCACTCGTCACCTCCGCCGTGAGCCTGGCCGCCTTCGTGCTGGTCGAACTCCGCGCCGACGACCCGATTCTCGACGTGCGCTACTTCCGGCGCCGCGGCTTCTCGGCCGGCTCGGTGTCCGTGGGGATGCAGTTCCTCACGATCTTCGGGTTCTTCCTGCTCATCGTGCAGTACCTGCAGCTGGTCAAGGGTTACGACGCGATCGGGGCGTCACTGTCGCTGGCGCCGATGGTCGTACCCGTCATGGTGTTCTCCCTGCTCTCGCCCCGGCTCACCGCGGTGGTCGGACTGCGGGCGGTGTCCGTGGTGGGCGTGGGCGCGATCGCCGCCGGGATGGTCTTCCTGTCCCGGCTGGGCGTCGACTCGAGCTACTGGGACATCCTGTGGCCGATGGTCATCGCCAGCACCGGGCTCGGCCTGTCCACGGCGCCCGCGACGTCCGCGATCGTCTCGGACATCCCCGTCGACGAGCAGGGCGTGGCCGCCGCGGTCAACGACGCCATGCGCGAGGTGGGGGCCGCGATCGGCATCGCGATCTCCGGCAGCCTCCTCGCCGGCCGGTACGCCGCCGACATCGGTGCCGTCCTGCCGGGCGTTCCCGAGCCCGCCCGTGAGGCGGTGGCCGGATCGTTCGCCGGCGCGGTGGAGTTCGGCGAGGTCGCCGGTCCCGTGGCGCAGCCGATCGTCGACGCCGCGGCCGCGATCTTCGCCTCCGGCATCGCCGACGCCCTGCTCGCGTTGGGGCTCGTCGCCGCGGGCGCCGCGCTGGTCCTACTGGTCGTCGCACCCGGCCGTGGCTACGTGCCGTACGGCGAGCGCGCCGAGGCCGCCGCCGACCACTGAGCCGCTGGGCCGCTTCGGCAGTCGGGGTTCGCGGTGCCCGGCGGAGTCCACTGCGTCCGCCGGAGTCCGCTGTGTCCGGCGCGGTCAGTTGTAGTTCGGGTTGTTGAACGTCGGGATCTCGATCGTGATGGGCGTCTTCAGCTCGGCCATGTGGTACAGGACGAACTGGCGCAGCAGCTCGTCGATCATCCAGTACGTCTCGCGCGGCACGCCCGCGGTGAGCAGGCCCTCGCGGATCGCGATGAACGGGCCCCACGCCCCCTCGAGCAGCGGGCTCCACAGGGGCTCGCGCGGGATCCGCAGCCACTCCGCCACCTGATCGCCCAGCATGAACCGCGTCAGCGCACCCAGCACCGGGCGGGTGAGCAGGGTCAGGTCGATGTTGTAGCCCAGGTCGAGCAGCATGTCGGCGAGCTTGATGCCCTCCGGCGTCGGCGCGAGGACCGGGTCCGGCACCTGCTGGGCCTGCAGGTCTGCGGTCTCCCAGCTGCTCGGGATATACTGGTCCTCCACACCCAGCATGTAGGCGGTCACCTGCCACGAGTGCAGGAAGCCCTCCGACTCGGCCGGATCCAGCGGCACTCCCCACGCCCGCAGTTTGCGCATGACGGTGGTGGGCAGGCTGTGCCACGTGACCATGATGTCGGCCTGGCTGATGGGCTTCGCCTCGTCCGCAGCCCGTTCCCAGTGCGGGGACTGCGGGAGCAGGTACCGGACCGCCGCGTGGGACATCCGCGTCTTCACCGCGGTCACGGCCATCTCGCCGTCGGGCTGGTAGGCGTTGCGCGAGCCCACGTCGTAGCCGAGCTTGGCCGTTTTGCTGATGCGCGGCTTCATGTCCGAGCCGCCCTTGGAGTAGTACACCGCCCGGGCCTCGCGGGGGATCACCGTGCTCATCATGCCGCTGGCGAAGCCGTAGAGGACGCCCAGGTAGGTGCCGCGCTTCTCGTGGAACCGCACCGTTGTCGGCGAGGTTGCGGTGGTCGGTCCACTCGGGCAGCCGGACCGCGCGCTGGAGGGAGTCGCGCAGGTCGCCGTGCAGGCCGTCCGGGACCGGCTGGGCGTTGCGGGTCCACCCGCGCAGGATCTCGTTGACCCGCGGCACCTCGCCCCGGTCGAGCAGGCCCGAGACCACTTCGTCCGCCTCGGGGTCGTAGACGGTGCGCCGGCACCGCTGCCCTCGCCCGGGAGGGGCCACGCGGGCGCCCACGTCCACGGCACCGCCTGGGTCGCGGCCGCCAGGGCACCGGCGGCGCCCATCGTTCCGCCGGCTCGCAGCAACGATCGCCTTCTGCACGCGCGGTATCCGCCACTCCTCCATGGACGAGGTGGCCCGCCGCGCGGGCGCCGCCCGGATCACCGTCTACCGCAAGTTCGAGACCAAGGACGCGCTGGTCGACGAGGTCGTGCTCCGCGAGTTCCAGCGGTACTTCGCACGGTTCTCCGCCGAGGTGCGGGCCTGCGAGACAGCCGCTGAGCGGGTGGTGGTGGCGTTCGTGAGCTCGCTGCGCGCCTTCGGCGTCAGCCCGCTGTTGAGCCACCTGCTCGCCAACGAGCGCGATTCCGTGATCGGCTCGCTCATCGGCCAGGACGGGCAGATGGTCGCCACCGTGCGGCGGTTCTTGGCCGGGCGGTTGGCCGCAGAGCAGCGGTCCGGCGGGATCCACCCCGAGGTGGACGTCGACCTGCTCGCCGAGATGTTCGTCCGCATCTGCGCCTCGTACCTGACGATCCCGACCGACCTGGTGGACCTGGACGACGACGCCGCGCTCGAGCGGATCGCGCGACGGTTCCCGGTGCCGATGCTCGACTACCGGCCGGCCGACGCCTGAGGCCCGCGGACGGCGCTCTCAGTCCCGGATACGCCCGGGATGGGCGTACACCGTCGCCCGGTCGCCCCGGCTGAATCCGACGAGGGTCACCCCGGCCTCCTCCGCCAGGTCCACCGCGAGCGACGACGGGGCGCTCACCGCCGACATCACGGGTATCCCGGCCATCGACGTCTTCTGTACGAGCTCGAACGACGCCCGCCCCGACACCTGCAGGACGGTCCCCCGCAGCGGCAGCCGGCCCTCGCGCAGCGCCCAGCCCACGACCTTGTCCACGGCGTTGTGCCTGCCCACGTCCTCGCGCAGGCACAGCAACTCGCCGGCGGCGGAGAACAGCCCCGCCGCGTGGACACCACCGGTCTTGCCGAACAGCCGCTGGTGGTCGAGGAGTCGCTCGGGCAGCGCCAGCAGCACCTCGGCGTCGACGAGCGGTTCGACCGGCTCGGCCGGGAAGTGGGTCGAGCGCCGCACCTCGTCGATCGAGTCCACGCCGCATACCCCGCAGGCGCTGCTCATCGTGGTGGCCCGGGCGGAACGAGGCGCCGGGATGTCCGGCGAGAGGGTCACCGTGAGGGTGTTGTAGTCCTGTTCGGACCGACCGCTGACGGTGGTGCAGTAGCAGATCTCGGGGAGGTGATCGCGGTGCCAGACCGCCCCCTCGGATACCAGATGCCCGGCGGCGAGATCCATGTCGTCGCCCGGGGTGCGCATCGTGACGACGAACGGTTGGCCGCCGACCCGGATCTCGAGCGGCTCCTCGACGGCGAGGGTCGTCACCTCCCGTCGTGCGTCACCCCCGGCCAGAACCCGCTGCGCCCGGTGACGAGTCGTCCGTCGTCCCATATCCGCGCAGCCTAGCGCCGTCCGGCCGGGAGCGTCGGAGCAGCAGCGCCGCCAGCGCTATCGTGACCAGCCAGACCAGCGGGTAGATGTTCGTGATCAGCCCGAAGACCACCGGGGGGATGTCACCCCCGAGCATGAACAACCCGATCGCCACCCACCGGTCATCGGGGAAGTCCGGGTTGGGAAAGCTCTGTACCCAGGCGGCGGTGGCGGCCCAGAGCAGCGGCGGCAGGAGCCAGAGGTACCGGCGGCGACCGACGATCGCGTGGTGCACCGCGAGGGCCAGTAGGGGCACGAACCAGACCCAGTGGTGGCCCCACGAGAACGGCGACACCACCGACATCGTCATCCCGGACAGCGTCAACGCCAGGAGCTGGTGGCCGGCCCGGTGCAGTAGGGCGGCCATCGCCAACCCGACCACCGCGGCGAGCGCCGCCAGGGCCAGCCAGGCGACGGTGGGAGCGGAGTCGACGCCGAGGACCCGGGCGACGACCCCGCGTAGCGACTGGTTGGACACCACCGAGTCCTGGGCGATGCGGCCCGACTCGAAGACCGTGCCCGACCAGTACCGGGCGGCGTCCGAGGGGATGGCGAGGAAGCCGACCGCCACCGTCGCGAGGAAGGTGGCCACGGAGATCAGGGCGAGGCGCCATCGCCCGGTGACGACCCAGTGGGCCCAGAAGAACGCGGGCGTCAGCTTGATGCCCGCCGCGAGTCCGCTGCCGATGCCGGCGATGTGGCGCCACCGGGAGAAACGGTGGTCCGGGCCGATCCGGGACAGGAGGTGGTCGGCGAGGACGAGCGCCAGCAGGATGATGTTGATCTGGCCCAGCCAGACGGTGGTGCGGACCGGCTCGAGCGACAGGCTGATCAGGGCCAGGCACAGGGACACCTGCCGGGTGACGGTGTCGGGGGCGTAGTCGAGCGCACGGAACGACATCCGGATGACCAGGTACGACAGCCCCAGGGTGAGCGCCGTCCAGCTGGCCATCATCAGCGCTTCGGAGAGCAGCGGCAGCGGCTGGAAGAGCAACGCGGAGAACGGCGGGTAGGTGAACGGCATCTCCGCGAAGAAGCGGGCGTTGGGCCCCCAGAGCAGGCCCTCGTAGAGAGGCGCGCCCGCTCGGACGGCCTCGGCGCCCCAGCGGTAGACGTGGACGTCCAGGAAGCTCTGGGTGATCCCCCACCACGGGGTCCGCTCGTCGGGTGCGCGCAGGACCATGATCACCGACGCCAGCGCCAGCAGGGCCAGCGGTCCGCGCAGCCAGTAGGTGGTCGGAAGCACTCGCACAGTGGCAGAGCCTAGCCCTCGTCGGCGCGGCGGGGAGTCCGTCACTCCGCCACCGCCCCGGGATGCGTGCGACCGACGCGTCGGTCGGCCCGAGCTCGACGAGAAGACAGTTCCGCACGCCTCCACTCGGGCGATGTGTGCGGAACCGTCTTCTCGAAGGCGCGGCGGGGTCGGCACGGCGGGGTCGGCAGGGCGTGGGCGCCGCCGGGCGGACGCGGCTAGATGTAGATGGCCGGGTCGATGTAGAACTGCGCGTCGCGCAGCTCTTCCTTGGTCGACT
The DNA here is from genome assembly GCF_003096075.1 of Dietzia lutea. Taxonomy (NCBI): domain Bacteria; kingdom Bacillati; phylum Actinomycetota; class Actinomycetes; order Mycobacteriales; family Dietziaceae; genus Dietzia; species Dietzia lutea. Next base: position 329,104 of record NZ_CP015449.1, read on the forward strand.
TGGACGGGCGGGCCTCGCCGGGGACGCCCACGACGATCGAGTTCGCGGGGGCGCTCTTGACGACGACGGCGTTGGCGCCCACCGATGAGTCGTCCCCGATCTCCACGGGCCCCAGGATCTTGGCCCCGGCACCCACGGTCACGCGATCCCCGAGCGTCGGGTGCCGCTTGACCTGCTTGAGCGAGACGCCGCCGAGGGTGACGCCGTGGTAGATCATGCAGTCGTCGCCGATCTCGGCGGTCTCGCCGATGACGACGCCCATCCCGTGGTCGATGAAGAAGCGCCGACCGATGGTGGCGCCGGGGTGGATCTCGATCCCCGTGAGGAACCGGGAGAACTGGGACAGGACGCGCCCGGCGGTCCGGCCGACGCCGCCGGCGTTCCACAGCCGGTGCGAGAGCCGGTGGAACCAGATGGCGTGCAGGCCGGAGTAGACGACGGCGTTCTCGACGTCGCCCCGGGCGGCCGGGTCATGGGCGCGCGCCGCGGCGAGGTCCTCGCGCAGCGTGCGCCAGAACCCCGCCGGGCGATCGGACGTCTGCGTCATCAGTCGCGGTAGTCCTCGAACAGCATCGTGGAGACGTAGCGCTCGCCGTAGTCGCACACGATGACGACGATGGTCTTGCCGGCGTTCTCGGGACGCTTGGCGATCTCGAGGGCGGCCCACACGTTGGCGCCGGAGGAGATGCCGGCGAGGATGCCCTCTTCCTTGCCGAGTCGCTTGGCGATCTCCAGCGAGTCCTCGAGGGTGACGTCGATGACCTCGTCGTAGATCTCGCGGTCGAGGATCTCGGGCACGAAGTTGGCGCCCAGGCCCTGGATCTTGTGCGGCCCGGCCTTGCCCTCGGTCAGCAGCGGCGAGTCCTTGGGCTCGACGGCGACGATGTGCAGGTCCGACTTCTGCCCGCGCAGGTAGCCGCCGCCACCGGTGATGGTGCCGCCGGTGCCGATGCCGGCCACGAACACGTCGATGTCGCCCTCCGTGTCCTCCCAGATCTCGGGACCGGTGGTGCGGCGGTGGACGTCCACGTTGGCGGGGTTGGCGAACTGGCGGGCCAGGACGGCGTTCTCACGCGTGGCGGCGATCTCCTCGGCCTTGGCGACCGCGCCCTTCATGCCCTCCGAGCCCGGGGTGAGGATGAGCTCGGCACCGTAGGCGCGCATGACGGCGCGGCGCTCGACCGACATGGTGTCGGGCATGACGATGACGGCCTTGAAGCCGCGGGCCGCGGCGACCATGGCCAGCGCGATACCGGTGTTACCGGACGTGCCCTCGACGATCGTGCCGCCGGGCTTGAGGCCGCCCGACGCCACCGCGTCGTCGATGATCGCCGCACCGATGCGGTCCTTGACGCTCGCGGCCGGGTTGGCGGACTCGAGCTTGGCCAGGACGGTGGCCTGCAGTCCCTCGGTCAGGGAGTTGAGACGGACCAGCGGGGTCTTGCCGATGGTCTCGGAGATGTCGGAGTAGATCTGCGCCATGGTGTGTTCCGTTCTGAAGAATGAACAGGTCTGTCTATAGCTGAGTGTACGTGATCGGCGAAGCCGCCGGATCGGCCCGGCGGGAAATTCCCGGCCCTCGCGACCGCCTCGCCGGAGGCGGAAAATGGCACGAGCGCCCGGACCCCGCAGGGCCCGGGCGCCCCGGCCGGACGGTCAGGCGTCGGCGTAGAGCGACTCGATCTCGCTACCGAAGCGGTCGTGTACGACGTTGCGCTTGAGCTTGAGCGTCGGGGTCAGCTCGCCGCTCTCGACCGAGAACTCGGCCGCGAGAATCTTGAACTTGCGGATGGACTCCGCGCGGGAGACCGACTTGTTGGCCCGGTCCACCGCGTCCTGGACCGCGCCGACCAGGTCGCCGTCCTGCAGCAGGTCCGCGACCTCGCCGGTTTTGCCGTGCCTGTCCCGCCACGCGGGGAACGTCTCCGGGTCGATCGTGACGAGCGCGGCGATGTAGCTACGGTTGTCGCCCACCACGACGGCCTGGCTGATCAGCGGATCGGAGGTGAGCAGGTCCTCGAGCTGCGAGGGCGAGACGTTCTTGCCGCCCGCGGTGACGATGAGGTCCTTCTTGCGCCCAGTGATGGACAGGTAGCCGTCGGAGTCGAGTTCGCCGATGTCGCCGGTGTGGTACCACTCGCCGGTCCACGCGGCCTCGTTCGCCTCCGGGTTCCGCCAGTAGCCCTTGAACAGGGTCTTGGCCTTGGCCAGGACCTCACCGTCCTCGGCGATGCGGATGGTGACGCCGGGGATCGGCTTGCCGACGGTGCCGATCTTGGCCCGGTTGGTCGGGTTGACGGTGAGCACGCCCGACGACTCGGTCAGTCCGTACCCCTCGAGCAGGTCGAACCCGGCGCCGCGGAAGAAGTGGCCCAGGCGGGCGCCCAGCGGCCCGCCGCCCGAGATGACGCGGTCGCACTCGCCGCCCAGGGCGTCGTGCAGCTTCGAGTACACGAGCTTGGAGTAGAGCTTCTGCTTGACCTTGAGCGCGGCCGACGGCCGGCCACCGTTCTCGAGGGCCTTGGAGTAGTCGATGGCGGTCTGGACGGCGGCCTTGAAGATCTTGGCCTTGGCGCCACCGGCGTTCTCGGCCTTCGCCGCCGCGGAGTTGTAGACCTTCTCCAGCACGCGCGGCACCGACACCAGGAACGTGGGGTGGATCTCGCCCAGACGCTCGATGACCTTGGTGGTGTCGGGCTCGTGGGCCACGGCCACGCGCTTGTAGAAGCAGGCCACCTCCAGGATCCGGGCGAGGACGTGGGCAAGGGGCAGGAAGATGAGGGTCCGGCTGTTGGGCACGAACGCGTCCTGGAGCTGCTCCTCGACCGACACGACGACGCCTCCGAACCCGCCGTGCACGATCTCGCAGCCCTTGGGGTTACCGGTCGTGCCGGAGGTGTAGACGATCGCGCAGGGGTCGTCATGCCCCGCGGCGAGCGAGGCCTTCTCGAGGTCTTCGTCCGAGACGCCGGCGCCGGCCTCGGTGAGCTGGGCGACGAGGTCACCCTCGATCACGAGGATGTCGCCGGCCCAGTCGGTGCCGCCGGTGAGCACCTCGCGCAGCTCCAGGTCTTCGACGACCGCGACGGTCGCCCCGGAGTCGGTGAGGATCCAGTCGCACTGCGCGGACGAGGACGTCTCGTAGATCGGCACGGTGACCGCGCCGGCGGCCCAGGCCGCCCAGGCGATGAGCGACCACTCGTAGCGGGTGTGGCTCATGATCGCCAGACGGTCGCCCGGCTTCACGCCCCGGGCGATGAGGCCCTTGGCCACGCCCTTGACCTCCTCCAGGTACTGGGCGCAGGTGACCTCTTTCCAGTCGCCGCCGACGAGGCGCAGCACGGCGACGTCGTTCGGCGCCTCCTGTGCGTTCGTGAACACGAGTCTCGACAGGTTCTCGACGGGGAAGGGCTTGGCGGCTGGCGGGGTGGCGAACTCGGTCGTCATCTCGGTCCTTAGGTCATGTGTGGCCTGCATCACCGACGAGTGTAGAGGGGCCGGCGGCGTCCCGTGGCGAGCACCGGTTATTTGGATTCGCTTATGAGGGTGGCGTCATGTTCTGTGATCACCGTTACACTGTCGTCATGTCGGCGGGGAGGCCAGCCGTGGCCAGCGCGATCGTCGCGCAGTCGTGGGAGCGCAGCAGGCGACGGGGGATCGACCCGGATCGGGCGGATCCGCCGGTCGACCTGCAGGGCCCCGACCTGTCCGAGCACCTGGCCGCGCACCGGATGGCGGCGGTGCTGCCCATGGTCGAGAAGGTCCTGGTGTCCGGGGTCGTGACCAGCGGCCACCTCGTGGCGGTGGCCGACGCCGACGGCCGGCTCCTGTGGCTGTACGGGGACCGCGGGGTGAGGTCCCGGGCGGAGCGGATGGCATTCGTGCCGGGGGCGCTGTGGAGCGACGACGCGGTGGGCGCGAACGCCCCGGGTCTCGCGCTGCGACACGACGTCCCCGTGCGGGTGCGCGGCGCGGAGCACTTCCTCGCCCCCGCCCACTCGTGGAGCTGTTCGGCCGCGCCGGTCCACGATCCCGTGACGGGGCGGGTGGTCGGCGGTATCGACGTGACCGGTCACGACGCCGCGGCCTCCGACGAGATGCTCGCCCTGGTCAGGGCCACCGCGTTGCTCGCCGAGGCCGAGCTGCGGTCGACCCCGGCCGGCGTGCTCGTGCCCGGCACGGCGGGGGCGGCGGCCATGCCGACGGCGACCGCGCCGCGCCTCCTCGAGGTCCTCGGAACCGGCCGCCCGGGGCTGTCCGGCCACGGCCCGCTCACCGGCCGGCACGCCGAGATCCTCGTCCTGCTCGCCGCCCACCCCGGTGGCCTGTCCGGAGGGGCGCTCGCCGGGCTCCTCGCCGACGGCCGGCTCGACGACGTCAGCGTTCGCGCCGAGATGTCGAGACTGCGCCGCGTCCTGGGGCCCGACGTCATCGGCTCCCGGCCGTACCGCCTGGCGCCCGGGGCCGTGGAGACCGACGCCGACCGGGTGGTCGCACTGCTCGACGCCGACGTGGACGCCGCGGTGGCGGCCTACCCGGGCCCGCTCCTGCCGGCCTCCGACGCGCCGGGCGTCGCCGACCTGCGAGAGGAGCTGCACGTCCGGGTCCGCGCCGCCGCGTTGGGCGCGGGATCGGCGCGCGCCCTGCAGGCCTGGACCGCCGGTTCCGGACGCGAGGACCCCGACGCGTGGCGCGCCCTGGGATCGCTGCCCGACCTCTTTCCGGCGGCGAGGTCCTCGGCCCGCTCCGTGCACCGGGTGTTGGACGACCGCCTGGGGGCCTGAGCGCCTCGTCGTCGTCGCCCGGTCCCACGCCGCCCCGCGCGGCGTGCAACGTTCGTGCAACCCTCCCGCCGATAGTGTCCCGCATCACAGTCGCCGGCCGTGGGGGCCGGCGCGCGCAGACGAGAGGTGCCAGACATGACCGTCTACTCCCAGCCCGGTTCCGCCGACGCGGTGATGTCCTACGAGAGCCGTTACGAGCACTACATCGGCGGCGAGTGGAAGGCCCCGGCCAAGGGCGAGTACTTCGAGAACGTCACGCCCATCACCGGCCAGGTGTTCTGCGAGGTGGGCCGCGGGACGGCCGAGGACATCGAGGCCGCGCTCGACGCCGCGTGGGCCGCCGCCCCCGCGTGGAACGCCACGTCCGCCGCCGAGCGCTCGCTGGTGCTGCTGCGCATCGCCGACCGGATGGAGGAGAACCTCGAGAAGCTCGCGCTCGCCGAGAGCTGGGACAACGGCAAGGCGATCCGCGAGACCCTCAACGCCGACATCCCGCTGGCGATCGACCACTTCCGCTACTTCGCCGGCGCCATCCGCGCCCAGGAGGGTGGGATCTCCCAGATCGACGACGACACCGTGGCCTACCACTTCCACGAGCCGCTCGGCGTGGTCGGGCAGATCATCCCGTGGAACTTCCCCGTCCTCATGGCGGTGTGGAAGCTCGCGCCCGCGCTGGCCGCCGGCAACTGCGTGGTCCTCAAGCCGGCCGAGCAGACCCCCGCCTCGATCCTCTACCTCATGTCCGTCATCGGCGACCTGCTGCCGGCGGGCGTGGTCAACGTGGTCAACGGCTTCGGCACCGAGGCCGGCAAGCCGCTCGCCTCCAACCCGCGCATCCGCAAGGTCGCGTTCACCGGCGAGACCACCACGGGCCGGCTGATCATGCAGTACGCCTCCGAGAACCTCATCCCCGTCACCCTCGAGCTGGGCGGCAAGAGCCCCAACATCTTCTTCGAAGACGTCATGGACGCCGACGACGACTTCCGCCAGGCCGCCCTCGAGGGCTTCGCGATGTTCGGCCTCAACCAGGGCGAGGTGTGCACGTGCCCCTCGCGCGCGCTCGTGCAGAAGTCGATCTTCGACGAGTTCACCGAGCTGGCGATCGAGCGCACCAACCGCATCACGACCGGCAACCCGCTGGACACCGACACGATGATCGGCGCGCAGGCCTCCACCGATCAGCTGGAGAAGATCCTGTCCTACATCGACATCGGCAAGCAGGAGGGCGCGGACGTCCTCACCGGGGGCGGGCGCGCCGAGCTCGACGGCGACCTGGCCGGCGGCTTCTACGTGCAGCCCACCGTCTTCCGCGGCCACAACAAGATGCGGCTGTTCCAGGAGGAGATCTTCGGGCCCGTGCTCAGCCTGAGCTCGTTCACCGACTTCGACGACGCCATGATGATCGCCAACGACACCCTCTACGGCCTCGGCGCCGGCGTGTGGTCGCGCAACGGCACCACCGCCTACCGCGCCGGCCGCACCATCCAGGCCGGCCGCGTGTGGACCAACACCTACCACCAGTACCCGGCGCACGCGGCGTTCGGCGGCTACAAGCAGTCCGGGATCGGCCGCGAGAACCACCTCATGATGCTCGACTACTACCAGCAGACCAAGTGCCTGCTCGTGAGCTACTCGGGCAAGCCGCAGGGCTTCTTCTGAGCCGGGTGTGAGCAGCATGGACGACGTGTGTGGGCTGCCCTCGGGTGGGAGCGTGCGGATCGCCGCGCGCGCCGCGGCGCCCGGGGGTGCGCCCGACGACCTGCCGCCGCGCGTGGTGGCGACCGAGCCGGCCGTCGAGCTCATCCGCGAGCTCGTCGCCCGGCACGGGCCGGTGATGTTCCACCAGTCCGGCGGGTGCTGCGACGGGTCCGCCCCCATGTGCTACCCGGACGGTGAGTTCCGCGTGGGGCAGCGCGACGTGTTGGTGGGGGAGCTGGACCTGGGTGACGACGACGACGAGGCGCGCACGTCCTCGCCGTCGTCGTCACGGGTACGCGTGTGGATCTCGGGCTCACAGTTCGAGACCTGGAAGCACACGCAACTGGTGTTGGACGCCGTCCCGGGCAGGGGCTCGGGGTTCAGTCTCGAGAACCCGACAGGGAAGCGGTTCCTGTCGCGGGCCCGCACGTTCGACGAGCGCGAGCTCGCCGCCCTCGGGGAGTTCCCGCCGCCGGCGGGGGCGGACATGGACGTGTAGGGCGGGGCCGCAGCCCCCGGGGGCGGGGCCACACCCCGGGGGCTGCGGCCGGCGCCCGGGTTCTCGGCTGGCGCCGGGCGCCGGGGGACCGGCTCCGGGACTGGAGCCCGGGTCTGGCGGGTCTGGTGAGAAACGCGATTCGCCCTGATGAGCGGCGGTCCGGCGGTAGAGTCCGGCCATGGACACGGACCGTACGGCCTCCGCTGACCCCCTCGGCGCCACCGTCGAGTTCCTCACCGCCGAGCTGCGTGCTGACCTGCTCGACCGGTGGAACGAGCCGCAGCGCCGGTACCACAACGAGACGCACCTGCGGGCCGTGCTGCGGGCGATCGACGCGCTCGAGGCCGACGGGGAGTCGTTCGACGGGACCGAGGTCCGGCTGGCCGCCTGGCTGCACGCGGCGGTGTTCGATCCCGCCGGCTCGGAGAACACCGACAAGTCCGCGGCGCTGGCCGAGCGCGTGCTCGACCCCGCTGCGCCGGTCGCCGAGGTCGCGCGGCTGGTCCGGCTCATGGGCGGGCACCGCGTCGAGCCCGGCGACCTCAACGGCGCGGTCCTCTCGGACGCCGACCTCGCCGTGCTGGGCGCCGACCCCGACACGTATGACACCTACGCTCGCGACGTCCGCCACGAGTACGCCCACGTGCCGGGCGAGCGGTTCGTGGCCGGGCGGATCGGCGCGTTGGAGGGGCTGCTCGAACGGCGTTCGGTGTTCCTCACGCGGGCGGGACGCGACATGTGGGAGAAGCAGGCCCACGCCAACCTCAATCGCGAGCTGGGGCTCCTGCGCGCGGGCGGATTCCCGGCGGCGTGACCGCGGCCGTGTACTCCGCGACGCCGGAGGCGACCATGAACTCGGTGATGGCGCGGGCGTCGTCCTCGCCCGGCAGTCCCCAGCCGTCGCGGTACCCGTAGATGTCGGCCAGGGTGTGTGCGTCCCGCGTGCCACGGGCGAGCTCGACGTCGGTCGGACCGATGAGGCCGGGATGTGGGACCCCGACCGCGCCGGCGACCTTGACGAGCTCGCGGCGCAGTGACCGGATGTAGTTCGAGCACCGCACCGCCATCGCCGTGGGATCGACACCGCGGACGAGCCAGGGGTTCTGGGTGGCGACTCCCGTGGGGCAGCCGCCGGTGTGACACTTCTGCGCCTGGATGCAGCCCACCGACAGCATCGGCTCGCGCGCCACGTTGATCATGTCGACGCCCAGCGCCAGCGCGACCACCGCGTTCTCCGGGATCCCGAGTTTGCCGGACCCGATGAACATGACGTCGTCGGTCAGCCCGGCCTCGGCGAAGACCGAGTAGACGCGCGGGAAGCCCAGGCGGAAGGGCAGGGACACGGCGTCTGTGAACACGAGCGGACCCGCTCCGGTGCCGCCCTCTCCCCCGTCGATCGTGATGAAGTCGACGCCCCGGTCGCGCGGGACCATCGCGGTGGCGAGATCCTCCCAGAAGGTCATGTCGCCGACCGCCGACTTGATGCCGACGGGCAGTCCGGTGCGGTCCGCGATCTCCTCGACCAGGTCCAGCATCGAGTCGACGTCGTGGAACGCGGTGTGGCGGGAGGGGCTCGCGCAGTCCTCATCCATCGGGATCCCGCGGATCGCGGCGATCTCCTCGGTGATCTTGGCCGCCGGGAGGAGCCCGCCGAGGCCCGGCTTGGCGCCCTGGCTGAGCTTGATCTCGATGGCCCGGATCGGGTGCTTCTCGGTGAGGGCCACCAGCTTGTCGATGTCGAGGCGGCCGTCGTCGTCGCGGACGCCGAAGTACGCGGTGCCGATCTGGAAGACCAGCTCGGCGCCGTTCTGGTGGTACGGGCTCAGTCCGCCCTCGCCGGTGTTGTGCAGGACCCCCGCGAGGGCGGCGCCGCGGTTGAGCGCTTCCACCGCCGGGGCGGAGAGCGAGCCGTAGCTCATCGCCGAGATGCTCACCAGCGACTCCGGCCGGTACGCGCGGGCGCGACCCCGGGCGGCTCCGAGCACCTTGGCGGGCGGGAGCGGGAGCTGCTGCCCGGCGTGCGGTCGGGCGGACAGCGTGACGTCACTGAAGGTGCGCTGCTTGACGATCGGGTAGCCCTCGAGGAACTCGACGTCGTTGTCCGTGCCGAAGCCGAACGTGGTCGCCCGGGTCTCGGAGGACTCGTACACCCAGTCGCGCTGGTCGCGGGTGAACGGGCGTTCCTCGTCGTTGCCCGCGACGATGTACTGCCGCAGCTCGGGGCCGATGGCGGTCAGTGCCATGCGGGCGTGGCCGAGGACGGGGAAGGTCCGCAGGATCGGGTGGCGCGTCTGTCGCAGGTCGGTGGCCGCGACCGCGGCGATCGCGGCCAGTGGCGCGCCGAGGAGCCATTTGCGCATGTCGACCTCCAATGGGGCGGGGCTGTGGCGGGGGCTGTGGGCCGTGGCCGGGGGCTGCCTCCCCATCATGCCGACCGGGGGACGGTGAGGGTCGGAAGGCAGCACGTCGCCCGGAGGCAGCGAGGGCCGCAAGGCGACATGTCGACCGGGAGTAGCGCGGACCCGGAGGCAGCGACTCGCCGCCGCCGGGCGCCTCCGCGTGGTTCGATGACCTCAGTCGAGTCGCCGCTTCCGGGGAGAAACCATGAGCCGCCAATCCGCAGACAGCGACCGGCTCTGGTCCGCCATCCACCTGGAGCGCGACGCGCTCGCAGACGAACTCGGTCGGCTCGACGACACGGACTGGCACGTGATCTCGCTGTGTACGCGGTGGCGGGTCGAGGAGGTGGTCGCGCACCTCACCGCGGTCGCGCGGACCGGCCGGGTGCGCTGGATCCGCAGCTTCGTCGGCGCGGGTTTCAACACCGACCGGCACAACCGCCGGCGGCTGGAGGAGCAGCTCGGCGCCACCCCGCGGGAGACGCTGGCGAACTTCGTCGACTCGTCGACGCTGCGGGTGGCGCCCTTCGGTGACACGGCGGCGTGGCTCGGCGAGACGATCGTGCACGCCGAGGACATCCGCCGACCCCTCGGTCGGACGCGTGAATATCCGATCGACGCGCTCACCGCGGTGGCCTCGTTCTACACGTCGAAAGACTTCGCGGTGAACAGCGCGACGCTCGTCAAGGGGCTGAGCCTACGCGCGGTGGACGGGCCGTTCGCCGCCGGGACCGGCCCTGAGGTGTCGGGGCCGACCCTGGCGTTGGTGATGGCCATGGCCGGTCGCCCGACGGCCCTGGCCGATCTGACGGGCGGGGGAGTGGAGGAGCTCGGGCGTCGCGTCAGGGCAGGATGCGCGAGATGACGTCGGCGGCGACGTCCTCGAGCAGTGGTCCCGCGTTGGCGATCGAGCGCTCGAGGTCCGGCTCGCGCTCGGTCAACGCGGCGGCGGCGACGAACCCGGCCTCGGCGACCCGGTCGGCCTCGAGATCCAGGCGGCCGCAGACCGCGACCACCGGCACTGCGTGCGACCGGCAGAGGGCGGCCACGCCCATCGGGGTCTTGCCGTGCATGGTCTGGTCGTCGAGCCGCCCCTCGCCGGTCACCACGAGGTCGGCGGCGGAGAGCATGTCCTCCAGGCCGGTGAGCGTGCCGAGCACCTCGAAGCCGGGGTCCAGCGAGGCGCCGAGCAGCTCGCGGGCGGCGAAGCCCACCCCGCCGGCGGCGCCGGAGCCGGGGGCGTCGGGGTCCACGTCGAGCCCCTGGGCGCGCAGGACCTCGACGAGCCGGGCGAGGCCGGCCTCGAGCTCGTCCAGCTGCGCCTCGGTGGCGCCCTTCTGCGGGCCGTATACGCGGGCCGCGCCCAGCGGGCCGAGCAGTGGGTTGTCCACGTCGCAGGCCACGAGGATCCGGGCGGCCCGGACGGCCGGGTCGACACCGTCGAGGTCCACGCGGTCCAGGTTGATCAACGCGCCGCCGCCGTCGGGGAGCTCGGCCCCGGAGGCGTCGAGGAACCGCGCGCCCAGGGCGGAGAGCATCCCGGTGCCGCCGTCGGTGGAGGCGCTGCCGCCGATGCCCAGGTGGATGTTGCCGCGGCCGGATCGGAGCGCGGCCAGCATGACCTCGCCGACGCCGCGGCTCGACGCCTCGAGAGGGCGCGGCTCACCGCCGGGTAGGCGGAGCAGGCCGCAGGCGTCGGCCATCTCGACGAACGCGGTGTCCGGATCGATGGCGGCGAAGGACGTCTCCACCGTCTCGCCCGTGGGCCCGGAGGCGGTGACGGGCACGGGGCGGGCGCCGCCGGCGACCATCACCTCGAGGCTGCCGCCCCCGCCGTCGGCGACCGGGCGCTCGACCACGTCGGCGTCGGGGTGTGCCCGCCGGGCGCCCTCGGCCGCGTGACGGCACGCCTCGATAGCGGTGAGTGAGCCCTTGAAGGCCCCGCAGGCCACGACGATCGTCACGCCTGCATCATCCCCTATGAGTGTCCGGCGACACACGACGGCCCGGGATCGCGACGGGGGAGGGTCACGATCCCGGGCCAGGAAGGCGCATCCGCTGCGCCGCGTGTCAGCCGGGGGTTATCAGCCCAGCGAGCCGGCGGCGATGCCGACATCGGCGTTCACGTCGGCACCGGCGGTGGTGCCGTCGTCGATGACGTCATCGTCGGCACCGGAGCTCAGGCCGGCGAGCGAGCCGCTCAGCGAGCCGGTCTCGGCGTCGTCGGCCGCGACGTCGTCATCGGTGGCCTCGCCACCCGAGCCGAGCGAACCGGCGGCCTCACCGGTGGCGGCACCGGTGTCGATGTCATCGGTCGGCTCCTCGGTGCTGCCGAGCGAGCCGAGGTCCAGCGACCCGCCGGCCTCATCGGTGGCGTCGTCATCGGCCTCGCCGGCCGAGCCGAGGGAGCCGGAGCCGGCCTCGCCGGTCTCGGCGCCGGTCTGCGTGTCGCCCTCAGCGGAGCCGAGGGAGCCGGAGTCCGCGGCCGGGCCGCCTCCGTCGATGGCCTCGCTACCGGTGTTCGGGGAGACACCGAGGCTGCCGAACTCGGCCGAGCCCGGGTTGGGCGCCTCGGCGTCGAGGTTGAGGTTGAAGGCGAGGCTGCCGAGGTCGACGCCGAGGTCCGTGCCGAGGGCACCCTCGAGGCTGCCGTCCTCGCCGGTGGCCTCGGCCAGGCTGGCGGTGGGGGCGTCGGTCTGCGCAGCGGCGAGGCCCGGGAACGCGATGGCGGCACCGATGCCGAACGCGCCGACGGCGGCGATCTTCGCGGTGGTGCGGTTGGTGGTCTTGCGGTGGGTGTTCGTCATAGAGAACTCTCCGATCTGCTTCGACCCCGATGAATCTCATCGCGGACACCCCGGTCGGAGCGGGGTGCGTCGGCGACCCTACAAGCGCACGAATGATGCGCAAGGGGTCGAGAACCTCAGCGTCCCTTGAGGTAACAACCCGGTCACCAGGGTATTTCACGATTCTCACAAGGTGCTCGCACGGCCGGTATGTCGTGCGTCATGCCTGCCTACGCTGGGTGCATGGACGCTTCCGCAGCCGCCGATCCGCCGCCCCCCGGCCCGCCCGTCGTGGTGGAGACGCACAGCGCGCTCATCTTCCTCTGGGGTGACGAGGCTCACAAAGTCCGCAAATCGGTCGACCTCGGCTTCCTCGACAACACCACCGTCGGGGCCCGCGGGGAGCAGAGCCGGCGCGAGGTCGAGCTCAACAGTCGGCTCGCCCCGGACGTGTACAGGGGCGTGTTGGAGGTGAGGGGTCCCGACGGCGAGGTGATCGATCACGTCGTGCGGATGCGCCGGCTGCCGGCGCGCAGGAGCCTCGCCTCACTGGTCCGCCTCCGGGCCGAGGGCGGGCCCGGGGGCGGCGATACGGACATCGTGGTGGGCCTGACCGAGGTGGCCCGGCAGATCGCGCGCCTCCACGCCGCCGGCCCGCGCTCGGAGGAGATCGACGCGGCGGGCACCCCGGCGGCGGTGGCCGGGTTGTGGACCCGGTCCCTCGCGCATCTGCGCCGCCTCGACGTGGGCCGCGACGCGCCGGAGATCGTCGACGACATCGAGGCGCTGGCCACCGACTACCTGCGCGGGCGCGGTCCACTGCTGGAGTCCCGCGTGGCGGACGGCCGGATCGTCGACGGGCACGGGGACCTCCTGGCCGCCGACGTCTACCTGCTCGACGACGGGCCGAGGGTGATCGACTGCCTCGAGTTCGACGACCGACTCCGCTACGGGGACGCGGTGCTGGACATCGGGTTCCTGGCCATGGACCTCGACGCGTCGGCGGCGCGGGACCTCGCCGTCGTCCTCCTCGGGGCCTACCGGGAGGCCTCCGGCGACGACGCGCCGCCGTCGCTCGTCCACCACTACATCGGGTACCGGGCCCTCGTCCGGTCGAAGGTCACCGCGATCCGCGCCGAGCAGGCGGCCGACGGCGACGGGGGCCGCGGCGACGCGCGTCGTGCGCTCGAGCTGGCGGACCTGGCCGTCGACTCGCTGCTGCGCGCGAGGGTGCGACTGGTGCTGGTGGGCGGCGTCTCGGGATCGGGGAAGTCCACCCTCGCGGCGCCGCTGGCGGAGGCACTGGGCGCGGAGCTGCTGCGCTCGGACGTGGTGCGCTCGGACGTGGTGCGGGCGCAGGCGGCCCCGAGGAGCGACAGGTATTCGGAGGCGGCGGTCGGGGCGGTCTACACCGAGATGCTCGCCCGTGCGGCCGCGTCGCTCGCCCTCGGCCGCAGCGTGGTGCTGGACGCCACGTGGCTCGAGCCGCGCCGGCGAGCCGAGGCCGAGACCGTGGCCGCCGACACGCACGCCGAACTGGTGGAGATCTCGTGCACCGCGCCCCGCGACGAGTTGGTGCGAAGGATCACCGAGCGGGCGCGCGGGGGGACGGACCCGTCAGAGGCCACGATCGAGGTGCTCGACGGCCAGCTGGCGCGCCCCGCGGCGTGGCCGGAGGCGATCCACGTCGACACCGCCGAACTCGACGTTCGCGACCGTGAGGCCGTCCGCCGATGGGCGGAACGCGAACTGGGACCGCTGCCCTGGGCCTGAGCGCAAAGTCGTTGCCAGATCACAATTCTGGCGAAGGGGGCCCCACGCCCGGAAACGAGGGGCGTATGGTCGTGCGCGTGACCCACCCCTTCGCACGGGCCGGGCGGGAGCTCGTCCCCGGCCACTGGTTCGGCCCCGCCGCCGTCATGGCGCTGGGCTGTGCGATCGCGTGGATGCTCGTCGGCTTCGGGCACGGTGCGCTGCTGGCGGCCGTGGTCCTTGTCGGGACGCTGTTCGTGGCGCTGTGGAACTCGCCGCTTCGCGCCGCGGGTCACGAGCCGTTGCAGGCCGTACGCGCGCTGGCCTCCGCCGGGCACGCGGTGGTGGTGCTGTGGCGGCCCGGTTGTCCCTACTCGGCGGCGCTGCGCCGCCGGGCCAGCCGGGAGGGCCTCGAGGTCCACTGGGTCAACATCTGGCGCGATGAGGACGCCTACGAGCTCTGCTGCACGATCAACGGCGGCTCGGAGGAGACGCCCACCGCCGTGGTGCTCGATCCGTCGCTGACGACGCCCGTGGTGATCCCCGCCTCCGTGCCGGGGATCCGTGAGGCGACCGCCGCGCCGATCACCTCCACGCAGACGATCACCCCGATCACGAAGATCTGCGCCGTCCCCGCGCCCGCCACCACCCCCGCGATCGGGTCGCCCCGCAGGATCGGCTCCCGCGGCCACTAACCGGCCACGCCCGCCGGCCGTGCCGCGCGCGTCTCGTCGTCGTCGTCACCTCTCGCGGCTCCGTCGTCACCTACCGCCTCACCGTCGGCGCCCCTGGTCGCGCCGTCGTCACCGCGCGTAGCGCAGTGCCCCGCGCACGTCCCCCCACTCGGTCCCCAACGCCATGTCGGCGATGCGGCCGGTCGCCCGCAGCCGCGCCAGGCGCGGGGCCACCCGGTCGCGCAGGCTCCACGGGTCGATCGTGTTGACGTGGATCCCGGTCGCACCCTCGAACCCGGCCGGCGTCGAGATGCGCCACTTGAGCACGATCCGCCACGGCATCGCCGCGCCGTCCCCCGCCGATCCCGGCGGCAGGGTGTGCCACTCCTCGTTGGACGGCACCAGCGGCCCCGTCGCGGCGTGGCAGGCGTGCAGTAGATCGGAGACTCCACGCAGTTCGGCCGCCGAGTGCTCCCACGGCCGGCCGGCCGTCGACCGCGAGTAGACCACCAGCGCCGGGTGGCGGTGACCGACGCCGACCACCGCGACGGCGTGCTCGTTGGCCGCCACCACCAGCCCCTCGGCCGCGGCGTGATCGATGCCGGCCGTGTTGTAGAGATCCGGGTCGCGGGCGAGCGCGGCCATCTCCCGGGAGGTCTTGGCGGGGACCTCGTCGATCGCCACGAGCTGCTTGTGCAGGTGCGCGAACGACGCGCCGGCCGGCGCGAGCCAGTTCTGGAACACCGACACGTACGTCGCGTGCGGGTTGTCGCGGTACAGGCCCCGCATGGCACGGACCGTGAAGGCGACGTACTGCTCGTGCTCCTCCGGTGTCAGCTCCCCCGACGACGCGTGGCGGTCGCTGGACGTGGCGCCGTCGACGAGGTGGCGGCGCGCGACCACCACGTCGTGGCAGCCGCCGAAGAAGCTCTCCGAGTGTTCTGCGAGAGCGGTGGTGTCCATGGCGTCGGCGGCTGCCGGGTCGCCCTGTGCGGCGGCGATGCGGGTGCGGACCAGGGCGCGGACGTGCTCGGCGCCGGCCGGGGACGCGAGGTAGGCCGCCTGGTGGGCGGCGGCGCGGGCAGGGATCCGGTAGTCGTGCACCGACCTCCAGTAGTCGAGGGAGACGATCTCGAAGAGATTGCCGATCAGCCGGAACTCGGGCGTCGTGGCGTCGAGTCGGTCGGCCGGGACCTCGTAGAGGACGGTCCAGGCGTCCCCCTCGCGGACGAGGCGCGCCTTCTCCGGGGTGGTCTCGCGCAGGCGGGTCGTGCAGAACGCGCAGTGCGCCTCCGGCTCGTCGGGATCCACCGCGACGACGGTGCCGGGTGTGTGCTCGATCGGTCGGTGCGCGCGGCCGGGGACCGTCCACACCTGGGTCCCGGTGAAGGGATTGACCTGCTTGACGGTGCCGTCGGCCATGCGCCGCAGCAGCGCGGTCGGGCCGCCGGGTCGAGAGATGGTGGTCACCCGCGTGAGCCTAGGTGGGACCGGAATCAGCGGTGGAACTGTGATCTAGGTAACAGTATTCTGGGGATGAGGGGTAGTTCATCATCGGCACCCGCTCCGGGCGGGGCCACGGGGGAATCGAGCAAGCTCATGAGCACACAACACCCACTGTCCCTGCGTGTCGCAGCCGTCGGCGGCGCCGTCGTCCTCACGATCGCCGGGGCGGGCGGCGTCTCGCAGGCGCAGGAAGGCTCGGCCGGGCTCGCCGCCGAACTCGCGCTCCACCTCGAACTGGCACTCGGCTCGGACGGCGCAGGCTCTCTGGCGCCGGGGTCGCTCGCGCCCGGATCGCTGGATCCCGGTTCCGTCGTCCCCGGGTCGTTGCCGCCGATCAGCTCGGTCGAGGGCTCGTCGCAAGGCTCGTCGGAAGGCTCGCTCGGGCCCGGGTCGTTGGCGCCGGGCTCGTTGGCGCCGGGGTCGCTCGACCC
The DNA here is from genome assembly GCF_003096075.1 of Dietzia lutea. Lineage (NCBI taxonomy): Bacteria > Bacillati > Actinomycetota > Actinomycetes > Mycobacteriales > Dietziaceae > Dietzia > Dietzia lutea. The sequence continues at coordinate 345,633 of NZ_CP015449.1, forward strand.
CGGCTCGTTGGGCCCCGGGTCGTCGCCCGGGTCTTCCGGGCCCGGCTCGCTGGATCCGGGTTCGCTGGAGGGGGCCGTCGAGGGCTCGCTCGAGCCCGGTTCGCTGGACCCGGGGTCAGTGGACCCCGATTCATCGGCGCCGGGATCGTTGCCACCGGGGTCTCTCGAGGCGGGATCGTTGGTGAGCCTGCTGGTCATGGTGTCCATGGGGTCGCAGGCGGGCTCGGGGGAGGGGTCGCTCGAGGGATCGCTCGAGCCGGGCTCGCTGGTGGGCTCGCTCGCACCGGGATCGCTGACTGGTTCCGTCGGACCCGGGTCGCTGGGATCCGGGTCGTCGGGCGGATCGCTGCCTCCCGGGTCGATGGAGGCGGGGTCGTTGGTGAGCCTTCTACTGATGCTGTCGATCGGGTCCGAGGCGGGCTCGGGCGAGCTCGGCGGTTCGCTCGAGACGGGATCCGCGGAGGGATCGATCCCCTCGGGCTCCCTCGAACCCGGGTCGGCTGAGGGGTCACTCGCGCCGCTGGGGTCACTGACGGCGTCGCTGGCACCGGTCGGTTCGGGGGTCGGGTCGCTTCCGCTGGGCTCGGCGGCCGGGTCCCTTCCGCTCCTGTTGCCGGCCGCGGCGATCGGCGGCTCGCTCGCTGCCGGACCGCTGATGATTCAGGCCGCCGCGGACCTGGGCGTGGTGCTTCCCCCGCTGCCGGGGCCGCCGGCTCCTGTGGCCGTCGGCGCGGTCGTGGGAGAGGCGCCGCCCGCGCCCGGGCCCTCGGTGCCCAACGGGCGCGGAGGTGAGCCGGGCGTGGGCGCCGACGGGGGCGGGATCGCGGTCGGGACCAACGCGGCGATCGTCATGACGGGCTCGTTGGGCGACTACCAGGTGGCCCTGCCCCCCGGCGTGGTGCTGCCCCCGCTCCCGTTCATCCGGTGAGATAGCTGAGAGGATTCCCGCCCCCGTCGCTCGCACGGGGGCGGGAACTGCGGCGTCTCGCCAGGTCGGCCGGGGACGACGCTGAGAGAAATCTCACAAGGTGGAATCGCCTTTCCACGTCAGGCCCTACGGTTTGACTTTTCCGAGTTGTGTGACCCGCCCCCCTTGCCCATATGATTTCCGGGCCGGAGGACCTCGGCCCTCTGAGCACGGGTGCTCCAGCCACCACGGAGTCCGCCCGTCGAGAAGCGAAGGCGAACACATGATGACGACTCCCGGCCCCAGAAGCCTGTACCGCCCTGAATACGAACACGACTCGTGTGGAGTCGCGTTCGTGGTGGACATGTACGGACGCCAGTCCCGGGACATCGTCGAGAAGGCGATCGCCGCGCTGGTGAACCTCGAGCACCGCGGCGCCGTGGGCGCCGAGGCCAACACCGGCGACGGCACGGGATTGTTGATCCAGGTACCGGATTCGTTCCTCCGCGAGGTGATGCGTGAGGAGCAGAACGTAGAACTGCCTGAGGCCGGTGCATATGCAACCGGCCTTTGTTTTCTCCCCCAGTCCCGGATGCTGGCGATGGACGCTATGCGGATGGTCGAGCGGATCGCTGCCGAGCAGGGCGTAACCGTGATCGGATGGCGCGAGGTCCCCGTCGACGACTCGACGGTCGGCGCGATCTCGCGCGACGCGCAGCCCACCATCAACCAGATCTTCGTCAAGGCCGCGGGCCCGGGCGGGGAACTCCTGACCGGGCTGGCGCTCGAGCGCAAGTGCTTCGTGGTGCGCAAGCGTTGCGAGCACGAGCTCGGTTCGAAGGGCGCCGGCAAGGGCGACCTGGGCTCCGAGACGGTGTACTTCCCGTCGCTGAGCCCGCGCACCTTCGTCTACAAGGGCATGCTCACCGAGAAGCAGCTCCCCGACTTCTATCTGGACCTGCAGGACGAGCGCGTCGAGTCCGCGATGGGCATCGTCCACTCGCGCTTCTCCACCAACACGTTCCCCGCATGGCCGCTGGCCCACCCGTTCCGCTACGTCGCCCACAACGGTGAGATCAACACCGCGCGGGGCAACGAGAACTGGATGCGGGCCCGCGAGGCGCTCATGACCAGCGACCGTATCGAGGACCTGTCCGCGGCTCTGCCGATCTGCACCCCGGGCGGGTCGGACACCGCGCGCTTCGACGAGGCGCTCGAGCTGCTCACCCTGGCCGGCCGGACCCTGCCGCACGCAGTGCTCATGATGGTTCCCGAGGCGTGGGAACGTCACGAGACCATGGACCCGGCCAAGCGGGCGTTCTACGAGTACCACGCCTCCCTCATGGAGGCCTGGGACGGCCCGGCGTCCATCACGTTCACCGACGGCACCGTGATCGGCGCCGTGCTGGACCGCAACGGCCTGCGCCCCTCCCGCATCTGGGTGACCGACGACGGCCTCGTCGTGATGGCCTCCGAGGTCGGAGTGCTCGACATCCCGCAGGACAAGGTGGTCACCAAGACCCGCCTGCAGCCCGGCCGCATGTTCCTCGTCGACACCGCCGAGGGGCGGATCATCGACGACGAGGAGATCAAGTCGCAGCTGGCCGCCGAGCACCCGTACCAGCAGTGGCTCGACGAGGGCCTGGTCAGGCTCGAGGACCTGCCCCGGGTCGAGAAGCCCTACATGGCCCACGAGCGCGTGGTGCTGCGTCAGCGCGTCTTCGGGTACACCGAGGAGGAACTGCGCATCCTCATCTCCCCGATGGCCGGGAGCGGCGCCGAGGCGATCGGGTCGATGGGCACGGACACCCCGCTGCCCGTGCTGTCCCAGCGTGCGCGCATGCTGTTCGACTACTTCGCCCAGCGCTTCGCCCAGGTGACCAACCCGCCGCTCGACGCCATCCGCGAGGAGCTAGTCACCAGCTACGGCGTGACGCTCGGTCCCGAGGGCGACCTCATCAACCCGGGCCCCGACTCGTGCAGGCAGGTCAAGGTCGCCAACCCGATCCTCGGCAACTCCGACCTCGCCACGCTGCTGGAGGCCGGGGAGTCCCGCCCCAATCTGAGGTCGGTGGTCGTCCGCGGGCTCTACAACGTCGCCCACGGCGGCCGCGGCCTGCGGATCGCCCTGGAGCGCATCCGCCGAGAGGTGTCCGAGGCCATCCAGGGCGGCGCGACCCTCATCGTGCTCTCCGACCGCGAGTCCGACGAGCGCAACGCGCCCATCCCCTCGCTGCTGCTCACCTCGGCCGTGCACCACCACCTGGTGCGCGAGAAGACCCGCACCCGCGTCAGCCTGGTAGTGGAGTCCGGTGACGCCCGCGAGGTCCACCACATGGCTGTTCTGTTCGGGTATGGCGCCAACGCGATCAACCCGTACATGGCGTTCGAGTCGATCGACGAGCTGGTCAAGAACGGCGACCTCACCGGAGTCGACACCGCCGAGGCCTGCGACAACTACCGGAAGGCCGCCGCCAAGGGCGTGCTCAAGGTGATGTCCAAGATGGGTATCTCCACCCTCGCCTCCTACACCGGTGCCCAGCTGTTCGACGTCACCGGCCTGTCGCAGGAGCTGTGCGACGAGTACTTCACCGGCTCCGTCAGCCCCATCGACGGCATCGGCCTGGACGAGATCGCCGAGGACGTGGCCCTCCGGCACCGCTTCGCGTTCCTGCCCCGGCCGGAGGAGGCCGCGCACCGCGAGCTCGAGATCGGCGGCGAGTACCAGTGGCGCCGCGAGGGCGAGTACCACCTGTTCAACCCGGACACGGTGTTCAAGCTCCAGCACTCCACGCGCACGGGTCGCTACGAGATCTTCAAGGAGTACACCCGCCTCGTCGACGACCAGTCGGAGCGGCTGGCGACGCTGCGCGGGTTGTTCGACATCAAGAGCAACCGCCCGCCCGTGCCGATCGAGGAGGTCGAGCCGGTCTCCGAGATCGTCAAGCGGTTCTCCACGGGCGCGATGAGCTACGGCTCCATCTCGGCCGAGGCGCACGAGACGCTGGCGATCGCCATGAACCGCCTGCAGGCGCGCTCCAACTCCGGCGAGGGCGGGGAGGCCGTCGACCGCTTCAGCCCCGACCCGAACGGGGACTGGCGACGCTCCGCCATCAAGCAGGTGGCCTCCGGCCGGTTCGGCGTGACCAGCCACTACCTGGCCAACTGCAGTGACATCCAGATCAAGATGGCGCAGGGCGCCAAGCCGGGTGAGGGCGGGCAGCTCCCGCCGGGCAAGGTCTACCCGTGGGTGGCCGAGGTCCGCGGCTCCACGCCGGGCGTGGGACTCATCTCGCCCCCGCCGCACCACGACATCTACTCGATCGAGGACCTGGCGCAGCTCATCTACGACCTGAAGAACGCCAACCCGGACGCGCGGATCCACGTCAAGCTCGTGGCCGAGCAGGGCGTGGGGACGGTCGCGACGGGCGTGTCCAAGACGCACGCCGACGTCGTCCTCATCTCGGGTCACGACGGCGGCACCGGCGCGTCGCCGCTGACCTCGCTCAAGCACGCGGGCGGCCCGTGGGAGCTCGGCCTGGCCGAGACCCAGCAGACGCTGCTCGTCAACGGACTGCGCGACCGCATCGTCGTCCAGGTCGACGGTCAGCTCAAGACGGGGCGTGACGTCATCGTCGCCGCGCTGCTCGGCGGTGAGGAGTTCGGCTTCGCCACCGCGCCGCTCGTCGTGGCCGGCTGCGTCATGATGCGCGTGTGTCACCTCGACACCTGCCCCGTCGGTGTGGCCACCCAGAACCCTGTGCTGCGCGAGCGGTTCAACGGTAAGGCCGAGTACGTCGTGAACTTCATGGAGTTCATCGCCGAGGAGGTGCGCGAGTACCTCGCCGAGCTGGGCTTCCGCTCGCTCGACGAGGCGATCGGACACACCGAGTGCCTGGACAAGTCGCGGGCCTTCGCCCACAACAAGCGGGTGGCCAAGCTCGACCTGGAGCCGATCTTCGCGCAGGCCGAGTCGCCCTTCATGCACCAGGACCTGCGTCGGACCAAGTCGCAGGACCACAAGCTCGAGGGCGTCGTGGACCGCACGCTGATCGAGGACGCCCGCGCCGTGGTCGCCGATCCGGCGGCGGGGCCGTTCACGGGCAGCTACCCGATCTGCAACGTCAACCGCTCGGTCGGCACCATGCTCAGCCACGAGATCTCCAAGGCGCACGGTGCCACCGGCCTGCCGGACGGGTCGATCGACCTGAGCTTCACCGGGTCCGCCGGTAACTCGCTCGGGGCGTTCCTCGCCCGGGGCGTGACGGTGCGCGTGTTCGGTGACGCCAACGACTACGTGGGCAAGGGGCTGTCCGGGGGACGCATCGTGGTGCGTCCGGCCGAGGACGCGGCCCCCGACTTCGTGGCCGAGGACAACATCATCGCCGGCAACGTGATCTGCTACGGCGCGACCGACGGTGAGGTGTTCCTGCGCGGGATGGTTGGAGAGCGCTTCTGCGTGCGCAACTCCGGCGTCACCGCGGTGGTGGAGGGCGTGGGCGACCACGCCTGCGAGTACATGACCGGCGGACGGGTGGTCGTGCTGGGCCCGACCGGCCGCAACGTCGCGGCCGGGATGTCCGGCGGCGTCGCCTACTTCTACGACCCCCGCAGTGTCCTCACGGAGAACCTCAACGCCGAGCTCGTCGACACGGAGGAACTCACCAGTGAGGACGTGGAGTTCCTCCACGGGATCGTGGAGCGCCACGTGGAGGAGACCGATTCGGCCCGGGGCCGGGAGATCCTCGGTGGCTGGGCCCAGAACGTGAATCACTTCGCCAAGGTCATGCCGCGCGACTACAAGCGCGTGCTGCTGGCCATCGAGCAGGCGGAGAAGGACGGACGCAACGTGGACGAGGCGATCATGGAGGCCGCAAATGGCTGACCCGAAGGGCTTTCTCAAGCACACCGAGCGGGAGCTGCCCGAGCGCCGCCCCGTCGACCTGCGGATCATGGACTGGAAAGAGGTCTATGAATCCACGGTCCTGCCCGAGGACTCGATCCGTACCCAGGCGTCCCGATGCATGGGCTGCGGTATCCCGTTCTGCCATGAGGGCTGTCCGCTGGGCAACATCATCCCCGAGTGGAACGACCTGGTGCACCGGGGCAAGTGGGACGACGCGGTGGACCGGCTCCACGCGACCAACAACTTCCCGGAGTTCACCGGTCGACTCTGCCCGGCCCCCTGCGAGGGGTCCTGTGTCCTGGGGATCAACCAGCCGCCGGTGACGATCAAGCAGGTCGAGGTGGAGATCGCCGAGGCCGCGTGGGCCGACGGCGGCATGGAGCCGGTCATCCCGTCGTTCCGCACCGGACAGACCGTCGCGGTCGTGGGATCGGGCCCCGCGGGCCTAGCGGCGGCCCAGCAGCTCACCCGCGCCGGGCACTCCGTCACCGTCTTCGAGCGGGACGACCGCATCGGCGGGCTCATGCGCTACGGGATCCCCGAGTTCAAGATGGAGAAGGCGGTCATCGATCGCCGCCTGGCACAGATGGAGGCGGAGGGGACGGTCTTCCGTCCCGGCGTCAACGTCGGCAAGGACATCACCGCGTCGCAGCTGCGTGCCCAGTTCGACGCCGTCGTGCTGTGCGGCGGCGCCACCATGCGGCGGGACCTGCCGGTGCCCGGTCGTGAGCTCGACGGCATCCACCAGGCCATGGAGTACCTGCCGCTGGCCAACAAGGCCGCGGTCGGCGACCCGGTCGTGGACGCCGATGGCCTGCCCGCCATCCACGCGCGCGACAAGCACGTCATCATCATCGGCGGCGGCGACACCGGTGCGGACTGCCTCGGCACCGCGACCCGTCAGGGCGCGAAGTCGGTCAAGTCGTTCGAGATCATGCCCCGGCCGCCGGCCACCCGCGCGGCGTCGACCCCGTGGCCGATGTACCCGCTGATGTTCCGCACCGCCTCGGCCCACGAGGAGAACGGTGAGCGCGTCTACGGCGTCTCCACCGCGGAGTTCGTCGGCGAGGGCGGACACGTCACCGCGCTGAAGGGCTCCGAGGTCAGGATGGTCGACGGCCGCTTCGAGCCCGTGCCCGGTACGGACTTCGAGTACCCGGCCGACCTGGTCCTGCTCGCGATGGGCTTCACCGGTGCGCAGAAGTCCGGGCTGTGCTCGGACCTCGGGGTGGATTTCACCGACCGCGGCAACGTCGGTCGTGACGACGCCTTCGCCACGAACGTCGAGGGCGTGTTCGTCGCCGGTGACATGGGTCGCGGCCAGTCGCTGATCGTGTGGGCCATCGCGGAGGGACGTGCGGCCGCCGCCTCGGTGGACCGGTTCCTCATGGGGGAGACGGCCCTGCCGGCGCCGGTCCGCCCGACGGATGTGGCCCAGCGCTGACGGCCAACCGTGGCGCCTGACCTTAGTGGAACCTAAGATCAGGTCTACTATGTCTCCAGGCCGTCCGGCCTCCGTCATGGAAGGCACCTATGGTCAGCCGTCGCCCCGCCAGTGTCGTCGCCGCGCTCAGCGCGACGGCCGCGCTGGTCGGCGTGCCGGCGGCGTCGGCGCAGCCCGCGGGCCCCGCGGTCCGGGTGGTCGTGACGGAATTGCCGGTCCTCAGCGAGTTGCCGCCGCTGCCGACCGAGGGCGGGCAGCCGGTCGTGGACGAGCCGGAGGACACCGGGGTCTTCGGTATGTCCGGGGTGCAGACGGTCGCGCTCGTGTTGGCGGCGTCGGTGCTCGTGGCGGGCGGGACGGGGCTGGCGTTGGTCACCCGTCGCGGCCGCGGCGAGCAGCTCGAGGAGCAGCCACCGAGGTCGGATCCGGTGACGTGACGTCGCGCCCGATAGGCTCGGCGGTATGAGTCGCCACATCGCAGGACGGGGACGGGTCGGCCGGGCGGCCCCTCCTCCGGCCGGTCCGCCCGTCGACGACGTCGACTGTGACCTGACCAGCAAGTTGACGCTCGGCCAGTTCCTCAAATTGGCTTCGCTGTTGGACTCCGGGGCCGAGGCCAAGGACGCGGTCGCCTCCGGGGCCGTGAGCGTCAACGGGGAGGTCGACACCCGCCGGGGCCGCGGCCTGGTCCACGGTGACGTGGTGGAGATCGGTGGCCGGGCGGCGCGCGTCGTCGCCCGCGAGGGACGGGGTGCGACCTGATGGCTGAGAACTCACGCGTGCAGGCCCCGGTGGTGTTGCACGACGACGACCCCGGTGCCACCCGCTACGCCACATGGCTGGCCGAGGAGTTCGACACCCGGGCGACCCATCACGACGCGGCCGATCCGGCCGAGCTGGTGGTCGCCGGGACGGTCGTCCTCGTCACGGGGATGCGGTCCGGGGGCGGCCTGGGCGGTTCGGCGTTCATCCGCGACAACTGGGAGGCCCTCGTCGAGGCCGGACGTCGCGTGGCCGTGGTCATGGTCGGGGCCACCCCGGTCACCGACGACGCCCGGATCGAGCTGATGTCGAGCGAGTTCTCGTCAGACCAGCTGCGCGACCTCAAGCTCTTCCAGCTCCGCGGCGTGGTCACGCCGGACCAGCTCGGCTTCCGGCAGCGGCTCGGGATCAAGACCGCGTTGGCCGCCCTGCGGCGCAAGACCGACCGCACCCCGGAGGAGGAGGCCATGCTCGAACTGGGCGGCCTGGACCTCACCGATCGGGTCTCGCTCGGGCCGTTGCTGCGCTGGATCCGCCGCGAGGCCTGAGCGGCGGGCGGCGGACACGACGGCAGACGTCCCGGCGAACACCGCGGCACACACCCGGCGCGCACCACGGCCGGTGTCACCCCCGATATCATGACCTGCGAACGCACCCGCCGAGGGCGGGGCGATGACCCTGGAGGAACCCCATGCGCGCCACCACGCTCGCCACCACCGTCTCCGCGCTCGCCGCGGCGGCCCTGCTGACGGGAGCGGGGGCCGCGTCAGCGCAGGAAACCGAGGACTCAGAGGGCCCTGGAACGATCCGCAGCGGGCTTCTGTCGCCCGCCGTGAGTGAAGCGATCGGCAGCATCGGCTACGGCTCGCTGGGCACGGGGTCCCTCATGGATCTGCTCTCCGGGCTCATCAACACCGGGTCGGTCGTCCTGTCGGTGGACGTGCCCAACTCGACGGGCTCGTACGCGCCGGGATCGCTCGGCAGTTACGGCCCCGAGGCGTCGATCGGCGAGCTCGTCACCCTCCCGATCGCGAGTCTCGGCGGCGCCTCCTAGTCAGGCCGGGCCACCCCTACAGCCACCCGCTGGCGTAGGACACCAGGCCCGGCACCGCCCCAGCAGAACCGCAGATGAACACCAGTACTGCCGTGGGCAACCCCTGCTTCGGCTCCCGGCCGCCGCCCGCGCGCATCAGCGCACCACGATCCCGTCGGAGTCGGCGTAGAGCATCTCGCCGGGGACGAAGTCGACCCCGCCGAAGCTGACGGTCACGTCCCGATCGCCCTTGCCGGTCTTCGTGGACTTGCGCGGGTTCGTACCCAGGGCCTTGCAGCCGAACTCCATCCCGGCGATGACCGCCGAGTCGCGGATGGCGCCGTTCACCACGACGCCGGCCCACCCGTTCGAGCGGCCGAGCTCGGCGATAATGTCGCCGACCAACGCGGTGTGCACACTCGCGCCGCCGTCGATCACGAGGACCCGGCCCTCGCCGGGCTCGCTTAGAACGCTCTTGAGCAGTGCGTTGTCCTGGAAGCAGCGCACGGTGGAGATCGGGCCGGAGAACTCCGTGCGTCCGCCGAGGTCGCGGAACTGGGTGTCACAGCTGCGGACGTCCTCGCCGATCTCGTCGACGAGGTCCGCGGTGGGGATGAATCCGGCGGGGGTGTCGGTCATGCGGGTCCCTCCTGGGCGGTGGTCTGTCGGGGTAACGCTATCCGGCCGCGCCGCCGCGTGGGAGCACGCCGGTGGGGGACAATGGTCACATCAAGGGTGCCCGTCATCGTCCGAGAAACCGGAAGGAGCCTTCCGTGGCCCAGTACGAACTCCTGATCCACGCCCGACGCGCGGTGGTCGACGGCCGCATCCAGCAGGCGGCGGTGACGGTGGACGGTGGCGTCATCTCGTCGGTGCGGACGGGCTCGGAGGCCCGGGACATCGGCCTGGCCGGTGACCACACGATCGACCTGGGGGACGACGTCGTCCTCATGCCGGGGCTCGTCGACCCGCACGTGAGTACCGAGGACGTCGCGGTCGGCACGCGCTCGGCGGCGCAGGGCGGTATCACCACGGTCGTGGACTACGGCACCGACGGCGACCCGGCCGCCACCCGGCCGGAGGACGTGGATCGCTGGCGCGAGGAGGTCACCGGCGAATCGGTCGTCGACGCCGGACTGTGGGGCGCGGCGGTGCCGGACAACCTGGGCAGGCTCGGCGACCTGCTGGACCGGGGCGTGTTCGGGGTCTCCGCCGTGGCCGCCGGGAGGGGCGTGACGGGCGCGCCGACGCTGGACCACGCGCAACTGGTCGCGGCCGCGGAGGAGGTGGCCGCGCACGGCGGGCTCTTCGCGGTGGACGCCGGTGCGGGCGATCTGCCCGGGCTGCTGGAGGTGTGCCGCCGGACCGGCGGTCGGCTGCACGTGCGGGCGGTCGCCGACCACGAGGAGCTGCCCCTGCTGCGCGACGCCCGGGCGGAGAACCTGGCCGTCACGGCCTCGACGAGCCCCCACATGCTGGCGCTGGTCTCGGAGGTCACCCACGGCGGATCGGCGGTCGCGCGGCTGGATCCGCCGATCCGCGACGCCGCCAACCGCGAGCTGCTGTGGGACGCACTGCGGGACGGCACCGTCGACGCGGTGACCTCGGCCCGGCTGGGGTTGTCGGTGGTGTGGACCGAGGCGCGGCGCCGCGGGTTCGATCTGGCGGACGTCGCGCGCTGGATGGGCGGGAATACGGCCGCGGTGGTGGGGCTGCGCGATCGCGGGGAGATCCGGGAGGGCTTGCGGGCGGACTTCGCTGCGGTCGCCGACGACGAGGCGTTCGTGGTGCTGCCCGGGGCCCGCGAGCTGGGTTCCGCGGACTCGGTATACGCGCAGCGGGCGTTGGCGGGCGTGGTGCGCTGGACGATGCGAGGGGGCGCGGTCATCGATCCCCGCGCCCTGGCGTTCGGCACGGTCCTGACCCGCCCGACGGCGTGAACCCCGCCGTCGATCGCCTCGCCTTCCTCCCCTTCCCCGAGGGCGTCACCTCCGCGCTGCTCATCACCGAGTACGTCATCAAGATCCTCGCGCTGGGGACGGTGCCGGAGAACCGGCAGCCGTCCTCGTCGCAGGCGTGGCTGCTGGCGATCCTGTTCATCCCGGTCATCGGTGTCCCCCTGTTCCTGCTGCTGGGAAACCCCTACATCACCGGCCGGCGCCACGTCATCCAGGCCGAGGCCAACCGGCTGTACGCCGACGCGCTGCGGCAGCGGCCCACCGTCCCCGACGGCGTGGGTGTCGCGCAGGGCGTGCGCACCATCCTGGAGATGAACCGGACCCTCACCGCGATCCCCGCCATGTCCGGTGACTTCGTCGCCCTGCACTCGGACTACAGCCGGTCGTTGGCGGCGATGACGGAGGCGGTGCGCGCGGCCCGAGACCACGTGCACATCGAGTTCTACGCCCAGTCGTGGGACGGCGAGACAGACGAGTTCTTCACGGCCGCGGTCGAGGCGGCGGAGCGGGGTGTCGCGGTCCGGGTCCTGGTGGACCACCTGGGGTCCCTGCGCTACCGGGGGTTCACGAGGCTGCGACGGAAGCTCCGCAAGACCCCGGTGGTGGTCCACCTCATGCTGCCGGTCAAACCCGTTCCGCGGCCGCTTCCGACGTCCGGACCTGCGCAATCACCGCAAAAATGCTCATCGTGGACGGCCACCACGGCTTCGCCGGCTCGCAGAACCTCATCGAGCGCCACTACGGCAGCACGCGCAACGCCCGGCTCGGTCGCGAGTGGGTCGACCTGATGATGGAGGTCCGTGGAGAGATCGTGCAGGCGATGGACGGTGTCTTCGCGGTGGACTGGTTCACCGAGTCCGGCGAGGTCATCGGGACGCTCGAGCAACTCGCGCTCGGCGCGCCGCTGGCCCCGGGCCGCAAGGGCGGTGACCCGACGGCGGGCGACCCGGTCAGCGCGTTCCAGCTGGTGCCGTCGGGGCCCGGCTACCGCACGCAGCCGGGCCTCCGGATGTTCACCCAGCTCATCACGCACGCGCAGGAGCGAATCCGGGTCGTCAGCCCGTACTTCGTGCCCGACGAGGCGCTGCTGCACGTGCTCACGTCGGCGTCGTACCGCGGGGTGTCGGTGGAGGTGTTCGTGCCCGAGCACGCCGACCAGTTCCTCGTCCACCACGCGCAGCGCTCCTACTTCCGGGCGCTGCTGGAGGCCGGGGTGGTGATCCACCGCTTCCGCTCGCCGGCCGTGCTGCACACCAAAGACGGTGCTCATCGACGACTACGCGGGCGTGGTGGGCTCGAGCAACCTCGACCAGCGGTCGTTCAACCTCAACTTCGAGGTGAGCATGCTGGTGCTCGGTGGCGAGGCGGTGTCGGCGCTCAACGACGTGGTGGACGCCTACCTCGAGGAGTGCACGACCCTGGAGTTGGAGGACTGGATGAGTCGGCCGTGGGCGGGCAGGTACGTGGACAACGTCGCGCGGCTCACGTCGGCTCTGCAGTAAGTCGGCTCTGCAGTAAGTCGGCTCAGCAGTGAGTCGGCGCTGCAATAGCCCCGGGGGCGCAGTAGTACGCTCACCGGTGCACGGGTCACGGGACCCGGCATGTGACGAGAGGCCTGTCGTGATGCCCCAGACCAGTGGTTCCGGAGCCCGGACCAGGCGCCTCGGCGCCGCTGTCACCGCCACCGTGCTGGCGGCCGTCGCCGTGCCCGCCGTGGCGCAGGCCCAGGACGAGCCGGGCCCGGGGACCGGGACGGGGTCGACGGTGCCCGAGACGGGCGTGTCGAGCGTCGACCAGCTGATCGGTCAGCTGCCGGACGAGATCGTCATCGGTGGCGGTGGCCTGGGTTCGGAGGCGCTGCGGGACTCGGGCAGCGCCCCCGGTTGTCGACGGTGCGCAGTCGGTCGGGCAGGTCCTGGGGTCGGTGGCGCCGCTCCGAGGCCGTGGGCGTGACGGGCGGGTCCGCGGCGGCGTCGGTGGCGTCGTCGGGCAGCCTGCCCGGGTCGGTGTACGCCAACCCCACCGGGTCGGTCGGGTCGGGCACCATCGGGCTGGGCTCGGTCGCGGTCCCCGAGTACGTCATCCCCGTCCTGGCGCTGCAGTTCGCCGGGGGTTACTTCGCCGCGCTCGAGGAGCGGCAGGCCGCGGGCGAGCTTTACCCGCACGAATTGGACTTCTGGCACGGGCTCGTCGAGGGCTCGGCCGAGGGCGGCGCGCTGCTTACCGATGCGGCGGCCGCGGCGGGCACGGAGCTGCCCGGCGGGCTCGCGGGGAGCATCGAGGCCGTGCAGGTCGCGGCGCTGGAGGATCCGTACGAGGACAACGAGCGTCGCCGCGCCGAGGCCGAGGCCGCCGCGGAAGCCGAGGCCGCCGGCGAGGACGCCGACGCGACCGGGGACGCCGAGGCCGCGACGCAGGACGGCGAGGGCGCGGCCGGTGCCGCGGACGGTGGTCCGGGTGCCACGACCGGTGGCGACGACGACGAGGTCGACGCCACCCCGGTCGGCGCGGGCGGGCCCGCCGGTGACGCGCGGGTCGGGACCGGCGACGGGGCGCGGACCCTGGACGCCGCAGCCGCTCCGGCCACCGATCACGCCGCGGCGGGGAACGCCGTCACCGGCCCGTCCGAGCAGTCGGCACCTGCCGCGTTGGCGGTGACCGGCGTGCAGACGGTCACCGTGGCCGCTCTGGCCGCCGGGGCCGTCCTGCTGGGCGCGCTCCTGCTGGTCGTGTCCCGCCGGCGGGCGTAGGACGCCCCTCGTCGTCGCCCCGGTCGGGTTCCCGCGCGGCGGCGGTCGTCAGGCGGCGGTCATCTGCGCGCACCGCTCCCACAGGGCGGCCGCGACGTCCGGGTCCTGCGAGGCGCGCGTCGACTGCACGGTCGTCGGGTACCCGGTGAGCTCACCGGGGCCGTCGGGGCCGATGTACGCGCCGCCCGGCACGGACTCCACCGTCGCCGCGTACAGCTGCGGCAGCGCCCCCCGCTCGGCCGGCTGCACCAGGTACGGGATCTTCTCCACGCCCTTCATGAGCAGGTCCTGCACGCGGCTGCCGCTGCGGTACTGGAGGTTGGTCGCCGAGTACCCCGGATGCGCGGCCACCGCCTTCAGCGACGACCCCGCCACCTCGAGCCGGCGCTGCTGCTCGTACGCCAGCATGACGCAGGCCAGCTTGGAGGCGGCGTACGCCGTCATCGGCGAGTAGCGACGGCGGGTCCAGTCCAGGTCGTCCGGGTCGACCGAACCGAAGCGGTGCATGATCGACCCCAGCCACACGACCCGGTCGGTGAGCGCGGGCGCGAGCAGCTCGGTGAGAGCGAAGTGGCCCAGGACATTGACGCCGAACTGCATCTCGTGGCCCTGCGCGGTGCGCGACCGCGGGATGTTCATCAGGCCGGCATTGTTGATGAGCACGTCCGGCGCCCGGCCACCCAGGACTTCGCCCGCGGCCCGCACCGAGTCGAGGTCGGCCAGGTCCAGCTCGACGACCTCGGCGCGCTCCGGGTGCGCGAGCTCCGCGCGGGCGGCCTCGGCGCGGGTGGTGTCGCGGCAGGCCATGAGGACCCGGGCGCCCGCGTCGGTCAGCGCCCGGGTCGACTGCAAGCCCAGGCCGGAGTTGGCCCCGGTGATGACGAAGGTCCGGCCGGTCTGGTCGGGGATGTCGGCAGTGGTCCATCGGCTCATGCGGGCCAGCGTACGGCCGTCGGCCGCGTCGCGGGGGCGGCTTTCTCGCCGCGCGCGGCGGCTGCTTCCCGACGGCTCACCGCGCGGCGGCGGCTTCCCGACCGCTCACCGCGCGGCGGCGGCTCAGTCCCAGGTCGCGGTGTCGGGGTCGACGCCGTGGGCGCGCGCATCGGCCTCGACCGCCGCGACGATCCAGTCGGTCAACCCCGGCTCGAGCGCCTCGTAGGTCTGCGCGAACCGCTCGTCCTGCCGGTACATGCGGGCCAGCAGCACCTGCATCGACCGGGAGCAGTCGTAGAACCGCGAGATCGACGCCCGGTGGCGCTCGACCAGCGCGGCCGCCTCCGCCGAGCCGGGACCCACCCCGGCCCGTTTCGCGGCGGCCAGGTCGGCGTTCAGTGCCTCCGTCTCGGCCTTGACCCGCTTCCACTCCTCCTTACCCATCGTCGCCGTGCGCTGCTGCGACTGCTCCCACTGCGGGGTGTCGCCCCAGCGCTCGGCGGCCTCGTCCTGCCAGCCCGGGTCCCAGTCGGTGCCGAAGATCTCGGCCCGGTCCTCCGGGGTCAGGGGTGCGTTCACGTCCATCGCCTCCTTCAGGCGGTCCACTGCGGAGACCATCTCCTGCAGGTGCGAGATGCGCTCGACGAGCAGCCGGCGCTGGCGGCTCAGGTGGGCGCGCTCGTCGACCTCGGGGTCGTCGAGCAGTGCGCCGATCTCCGCGAGCGGGAATCCCAGCTCCCGATAGACCAGCACGCGGTGGAGTCGCGCTATGTCGTCGTCGCCATACACGCGGTAGCCCGACCACGTCCGCCCGCTCGCCCGCGCCAGCCCGATCCGGTCCCAGTGGTGCAGGGTCCGCACGCTCACGCCGACCAACGCGGCGGCCGCGCCCACGGTGAGCCCGGCCGACCCGCCGGAACCCCCGGGCCCGTGCGGCCCGGCGGACTCGCGCGTCCCGTCCGGCGCGGGCGTCCTGTCGGGCGCGGGCGTCCCGTCGCCTTCGTGCGTCGTCATCGATCCAGCATCTCTCACACCGACGAGCGTGGGGCCTGACGCCGCGTCAGGGTCAAGCATCGGGTGCGCGGATTGACAAAACATGCCGGGGTGTACAGCTGCCCATACTCGCCGGTAACCTTGGCGAGCATGAGCCGACCTGCGCCCCGCGTGTACGACCGCCTCCGCGACCTCGTCGCGATCCCCGAGTTCCGCGCCGACCCGTCGAGTCGCCCGTCGTCGACCGTCGACGAGGTCTTCACCGGCGAGCCGCTCGCGAAGATCCCCGCCGGTACCGCCGACGACGTGGTCGCCGCGGTGGAGCGGGCCCGCGCCGCCCAGGTGGCGTGGGCCGAACGCGACGTCGCGGATCGCGTCGCCGTGATCACCCGGTTCGCCAAGGAGGTCATGCGCAACCGGGCCGAACTCATGGACATCGTCCAGGCCGAGACCGGCAAGAGCCGTTCGTCGGCGCAGGAGGAGGTCCTCGACTGCCTCATCACCGCCCGCCACTACGCGCGCACCGCTCCCGGCCTGCTCGCGCCCAAGCGGGTCCAGGGCATGCTGCCCGGGTTGACCAAGGCCGTGGTCCGCCGCCAGCCCAAGGGCGTCGTGGGCGTGATCGCGCCGTGGAACTACCCGCTCAACCTCGCCGCCACCGACGCGCTCGCGGCGCTGATCGCCGGCAACGCCGTCGTCATCAAGCCGGCTTCGATCACCCCGTTCTGCGCGCTCGCGGCGGCCGACATGTTCTACCGGGCCGGCCTGCCGCGCGAGCTGTTCCAGGTGGTTCCCGGTTCGGGCGGGACCGTCGGTGGCGCGATCGTCGAGAACGTGGACTACCTCATGTTCACCGGTTCCACCGCGACCGGCCGCACCCTCGGGCGCCAGTGCGGCGAGCGGCTGATCGGGTTCTCCGCCGAACTCGGTGGCAAGAACGCCATGATCGTCGCCGCCGGCGCCGACCTCGACCGGGTCGCCGAGGTCGCCACGCGCGCCTTCTTCTCCAACTCCGGCCAGCTGTGCATCTCCGTCGAGCGTCTCTACGTGGAGAAGTCCGTGGCGGCGCAGCTGACGGAGAAGCTCACCGCGCGCGTCAAGGCCATGAGCGTCGGCCCGGGGTACGACTTCGAGGCCGAGATGGGCAGCCTCATCTCGCAGGACCAGCTGGACACCGTGAGCGCGCACGTCGACGACGCCGTGGCCAAGGGCGCCCGCGTGCTGGCCGGCGGGCGGGCCCGGCCCGACCTGGGTCCGCTGTTCTACGAGCCCACCCTGCTGGCCGACGTACCCGAGGACGCGACCTGCTACGGCGACGAGACGTTCGGCCCGGTCGTGTCGATCTACCCGGTCGACTCGGTCGAGGAGGCGATCGCCGAGGCCAACAAGACCGAGTACGGGCTCAACTCCTCGGTGTTCGCCGCCACCGACGCGGAGGGCGAGGCGATCGCGGCGCGGCTGCGGACGGGCACCGTCAACGTCGGCGAGGGCTACGTCGCGGGCTGGGGTTCGGTCGCCGGACCCATGGGCGGCATGGGCGCCTCCGGCGTCGGTCGCCGGCACGGAGACGAGGGCCTGCTCAAGTACACCGAGGCCCAGACGATCGCCACTCAGCGTGTGATGCACATGGGCGGTCCGTCGTTCCTGCCCCGTAAGCGGTGGCAGCAGGTGCTCGCGCCCGCGACCAACGCGATGCGGTTCCTGCCGGGGCGGTAGCCCGGCGACGGGCCGGGGGTGCGCCGGCCGGGCGTTCGCCGCCCGGGGGTGCCGCCCGCCCGGGGGTGCCGCCCGCCCGGGGGTGCCGCCCGCCCGGGGGTGCCGCCCGCCCGGCGGGCCAGTGCTGCCGGCGGGTCCTTCGCGACCGCTGCCCGGCGGGCCCGCGCTGCCAGCCCGCAGCCGCCGGGAATTCTCGCCATGGCCTGCTGGTGGGCCCGCACCTCCGCCCGCCCGACCACAGCCGCCCGCCAACATGGCGTCTCGCCTGCACCGAAGGGTGGGCGAGACGCCATGTTGAGGAGCGGCTGTGTGTGCCGCGTACATCCGCAGGAGCGAGACGCCAGGGAGGCGTGCGGCTGCCGGGAGGCTGGGGGAGCGAGACGCCATCCTCAGGAGCGAGACGCCAGGGAGACGTGCGGCTGCCGGGAGGCTGGGGGAGCGAGACGCCATCCTCAGGAGCGAGACGCCAGGGAGGCGTGCGGCTGCGAAGAGGCGGGCGGAGGCCCCGGTCGGCGGCTCGTTGCCCCCCGACCCGTCAGTCAGCTGCCGCTGCCGCCACCCCGGCGCAGCAGCACGAACGCGCCGCCGATGAGCAGGACGGCCAGGCCGCCGACCACCCAGATCACGGGATTGACCCCGGAGCTCTCTCCGGAGGTCTCGTCGGCGACGTCGGCCTCGGTCGCATCGGCGTCCGCCGACTCGCCACCGGCGTCGGAAGCCGTGGCACCGCCAGCATCGGAATCCTCAGCCCCGGCACCTCCCTCAGCCTCGCCACCGCCGTCAGCACCGGCCGCGCCCCCGTCCGCGCCGGCACCGCCCTCGGCATCGGCGACGGTGAACACCGAGGACCCGCTCACGACGTGCCCGTCGGCCGAGGTGACGCGATAGCCGACGGTGTAGGCGCCGGGCGCGAGGTCGTCGACGCGGGCGGTGACGGTCTCGCCGTCGACCATCGGCTCGCCGGTCACGCGATTGGTCCGGTCATCACCGGCGGTGACGGCGACGGAGGCGAAGTTCTGGTTGACCTCCTCGTTGAAGATCAACACGATCTGCTCGGGCGCCGTGTCGAGCTGTGAGCCGTCCTCCGGGTCGACGGAGATCAGCACGGAGTGCGCGGCCGCGACGGGCGCGAGCATCACGGCGGGTGCGGTCGCGCCGCCGAGCAACGCGGCCGCCACCGCGACGGAGGCCAGACGCCCACGCAGCTGGGTCACGCCTTGACCCCCAGGCGGGCCAGGACGTCCTTGTTCACTCGGTCGAGTTCGCCGGAGATCGAGGAGTGGATCTCGCGCCGCTGGGCGGTGGGCGTGGTCTCGGCGGTCTCGACGGCCGTGCGCAGGTCGGTCAGGCGCGTGCGGGTGGAGGCGACGAAATCCTTGACCTCCCGCTCGCCACCGCGGCTCGTCTCGAGCCCGTCGAGGGTCCGCTCGAGGCGGACGATCCGCGCACCCAGGGCGGCGGCGGGGCCGGTGGCGTTGATGCCGGCTGCCTTGAGGTCGACCCCGCCGGCCTCGGCGGTCTTGTCGGAGCTCTGCGCGTTGGACACGACCTTGTAGACCAGCGGCAGCAGGACCGGGGTGGCGACCTTGGCCATGTTCAGCCAACGTTGCACGTCGTCCTTGCCCAGCTTGGTGCCCTTGAGCTTGTCGAGCTCCATCTCGGCCAGCTGGTACTCGTGCTTGCGGCCGGCGGCGTCGATCTTCTCGGCGAGCTTCCGGTCCTTCGCCAGAATCTTGGCCTCACGCTTGATGGTCTTGCGCTCCTCCTTGGCGTGGACCTTCTCGGCCTTGCGGTCCCGCTTTGCGGCCTTGCGGTCGAGCTTGTTCTGCTTCTCGGCGCGCTTCTCCTCGCGCTTGGCCTTGCGGTCGGCGTTCTTGCCCTCGAGCTTGGCGCGCTTCTTGGCCTCCGCCAGTTCCACGCGGTGGGCCTCCCTGGCCTGCTTGCGGGTCTCCTTGGCCGCGAGCTTGGCCTCGGTCATGGCGGTGGACTTGAGCGCCGCGGCATGGGCCCGGAGTCCGGCACGCTTGTCGCGGTAGGTCGTCAGCTTGCCCATGGGCGTCGATCCTTCTCTCGTCGCGATCATCAGATCCCCAGCCTAGGCGAATCGCCTGGCGCTGAGGACCGGACCGTCGTCCGCTGCGCGGCTGGGCCATGATGGACGGCGATGGAGGACGCCGAGCGCACCACGGGCCGGGTCCCCGACGCGGCGGTGGTGGGACCGGCGTCGGGGGCCAGATGTCTGCACCGCGTGGCCCGGGAGCGCGACGCCCGGCCGGGTTGGTGGCGGACGGCGCCGCTCGACGAGGGCGTCCGGCTGCGGGCCATGGCGGCGGCGGATCGCCGCGCGGGGTTGAGGGAGCGCGCGCTGGCGGGCGCGCGCCCCGACGCCGCGGTGGTGGACGTGGTGGGGGACCACTGGACGGATCTGCCGGGGGACGTACCGGGTGACGACGACGAGGAGGTGACCCTCCGGGCGTTGGCCGACGGGGCGGCTCTGGTGTGGGGCGCCGCCCTTCCCGCCGATGAGGGCAGTGGCCGGGCGGGCCTGAGGTGCACGTTGGCGGCCGTGCCCGGCGGGGGGTACGCGCCGGTGTTGGTGGTCAACCACAAGGTGGTCGACCCGCGGCGGGGGAAGGGGTCGTCGACGGCGACGGTGACGCGGCTGCTCGACTGGGCGCCGGCGCCCGATCCGACCCTGCGGGTGCGGCGCCATCCGGCGGACCTCGACCGGCTCGTCCACGCGTGGCGTCTGCTCGAGGCGGTGGGGCACGCGGCGTCGTCCCCGGTGGGTGCGGTGCTCGGGCTGGGGTCGGCGCGGGCGGTGGTGCACGACCTCGAGCCGGTGCTCGACCCGGCCGACCGCACCCACGCCACGAGACTGGCGGTGGTGCGCGGTGAGCTGGACACCGCGCCCAGCCGGATCGGCGAATGCCGCACCTGCCCGTGGTGGGAGGGGTGGGAGGACCGGGACGGGCCCGTCGAGGGGTGTCGCGGCCGGCTGGTCCTGTCCGATGACGTGAGTCTCGTCGTCGGCGGTGGGCAGGTGGGCCCCCTGAGGGCGCGGGGGATGCGCACCGTGGCGGACCTCGCGGAGGCCGGGCCGGACCGGCCGGCCGACTGGAACGGCGAGCCGTACTCCGACGCGGTCCTGCGCGCGCGGTGGTGCACGACCTCGAGCCGGTGCTCGACCCGGCCGACCGCACCCACGCCACGAGACTGGCGGTGGTGCGCGGTGAGCTGGACACCGCGCCCAGCCGGATCGGCGAATGCCGCACCTGCCCGTGGTGGGAGGGGTGGGAGGACCGGGACGGGCCCGTCGAGGGGTGTCGCGGCCGGCTGGTCCTGTCCGATGACGTGAGTCTCGTCGTCGGCGGTGGGCAGGTGGGCCCCCTGAGGGCGCGGGGGATGCGCACCGTGGCGGACCTCGCGGAGGCCGGGCCGGACCGGCCGGCCGACTGGAACGGCGAGCCGTACTCCGACGCGGTCCTGCGCGCGCGGGCGCACCGCGACGGCGAGGTCGTGGTGCCCAAGGTGGCGCGGCCGACGATCCCCCGGGCGGACGTCGAGGTGGACGTCGACCTCGAGAGTCACCTCGACGACGGCGCCTACCTGTGGGGCACGCTGCTCACCCTGCGGGACGGGCGGCCGCTCGAGGATGAGGGCTACCGGCCGTTCGTCACGTGGTCCCGACTGCCGGACGCCGACGAGGGGCGGGCGTTCGCGGAATTCTGGCGCTGGCTCACCGGGATACGGGACCGGGCGGCAGGGCAGGGGCGCTCGTTCCGCGCGTACTGCTATTCACGGGCCGCCGAGAACGGCTGGCTCCTCTCCTCGGCGGGCAGGTTCGGTCCGGAGGGCACCCTCGCCGTCGTCAAGGGGGTCCCCGGCGTCGCCGAGGTGCGGCGCTTCATCTCCTCTCCACTGTGGGTGGATGTTCACGAGGCCGTCGCCACCCAGTTCGTCTCCACGTCAGGCCTGGGTCTCAAGGTGGTCGCGCCGGTCGCCGGGTTCACCTGGCGGGATCCCGAGGCGGGCGGTGAGGCCTCGCTCGGGTGGTACCGGGACGCGCAGGCGGCCCGGGGCGTCGAACGCGACGCCGGGCGCGAGCGGATCCTCGCCTACAACGAGGACGACGTCCGCGCCACGCGGGCCGTGCGGGAGTGGATCACGAGGTTCGGCTGAGTCGGCGCCCGTGACCGGCGAGTATCGGCGTCCTCTTATCCGCCCCGGCGCCGGCCCGTCCGGCGGCGAGCGACCGCGGCGGGGCCCGAAACGGCGCTGCGCTCCCCACTCGCCGTGTGGGAGAAAGGATCTCGGCGCTTAATCTAACTAAGATCTAACTGAGTTCACGCCGTATGTCACCTGAATCCACGGATAAGGTGAGGCGTGGTCCGCATCTCACTGTTGGTGTTGTAACAGCGTTTTGGCGGGCCAGGCAGGCCCCACCCGGGGTGGTCCGGCTACGAGCCTCCGCGCCTGGGAACCCCTTTCCACCCGAGGAGACGTAAAGATGACGTTCACCACCCGCAAGGCCGCTGCCGTCGCAGCCGCCGCCGCACTCACCATGGCCGGTCTCCCCGGCGTCGCAGGAGCCCAGACCGGCGGCCTGGATTCCGGCAGCCTCGGCCTGGTCTCCGATTCGCTCGAGGGCGGGTCGCTGGAGATCTTCCCCGAGGACAACGCCACCGGCGAGGGGTCCCTCGACACGTCCGGTTCCACCCTGCTCGGCGAGCCGACCACCGGTTCCTTCGCGCCGCTGACCGGCTCCCTCGCCGACAACGGCTCGGTCGACGTCCTCACTCCGGCCGAGGGCACCGGATCCGTGGACACCTCCGGCTCGGCGCTGATCGGTGAGCCCACCACCGGCTCGCTCGCGCCGCTCTACGCCCCCGTCGCCGGCTCGCTCGGCATCGGTGACGGCGCGACGACCGTCATCGAGGACCCCGCCGTCCTGATCCCGGTCGTGCTGGTCGGTGCGACGGTCGCCGCCGCGCGTCACGTTCGCGCCGCAGATCCAGCAGGCGCTGCTCGACGCGGGCATCGTCCTGCCGCCGCTGCCGGGCCTGCCCGCGCCCGCCGGCGCCCCGGCCCCCGCGCCGGCCCCGCCGGCCCCCGGCCCGGCGATCGACAACGGCCGCGGCTGATACCCGCCCCCGCCTACGACTGCAGGCCGCGCTCCCGTGACGGGGGCGGGCCTGCAGTCATCAGGAGCGCTGCGGCGCGGCGGTTCGTCTAGCGCGGCGGTCCCTCTGGCGCAGCGCGCTGTCTAGCGCGGCGCCATGCGCAGGGCGCCGTCCATGCGGAAGCTCTCGCCGTTGAGGTAGTCGTGCTCGACGATCGCGTTGGCCAGCTGCGCGTAGTCCGACGGGCGGCCGAGGCGCGACGGGAACGGCCGCGGCTGATACCCGCCCCCGCCTACGACTGCAGGCCCGCTCCCGTGACGGGGGCGGGCCTGCAGTCATCAGGAGCGCTGCGGCGCGGCGGTTCGTCTAGCGCGGCGGTCCCTCTGGCGCAGCGCGCTGTCTAGCGCGGCGCCATGCGCAGGGCGCCGTCCATGCGGAAGCTCTCGCCGTTGAGGTAGTCGTGCTCGACGATCGCGTTGGCCAGCTGCGCGTAGTCCGACGGGCGGCCGAGGCGCGACGGGAACGGGATCGCGGCCTCGAGGGACTTCTGGAACTCCTCGGTCAGGCCCTTGAGCATCGGGGTCTCGATGGTGCCCGGGGCGATGGTGTTTGACCCGGATGCCGAACTGCGCGAGGTCGCGGGCGGCACAGATGCCCATCGAGTAGACGCCGCCCTTCGAGGCGGCGTAGGCGATCTGCCCGACCTGGCCCTCGTACGCGGCGACGGACGCGGTGTTGATGATGACGCCGCGCTGGCCGTCCTCGTCGACGGTGTCCTGGGTGGACATGGCCTCGGCGGCCAGCCGCAGCACGTTGAAGGTGCCCACGAGGTTCACGGAGATGCAGGTCTCGAACAGGTCGAGCGCGGTGGACGCCCTTCTTGGAGACGATGCGGGCGGCCGGCGCGATGCCGGCGCAGTTGACGACGACGCGCAGCGGTGCGGCCTCGGTGGCGCGGGCGATGGCGGCCTTGACGTCGTCCTCACTGGTCACGTCAGCGGCGATGAGGGTGATGCCCTCGTCGATGCCCTGCTCGACGGCCTTGTCGATCGACTGCTGGAGGTCGAGGCCGAACACGACGGCGCCCTTCTCGGCGAAGGAACGCGCGGTGGCGTTACCCCAGGCCGGAGGCGGCACCGGTGACGATGACGGAAGCACCCTTGATGTCCACGGGCGTTGTCCTTTCACTAGGAACTGCAACGAATGTCGGTATCAGTGTCCCAGAGTCGCCGTCAGCGCACGTCGAAGGCCCGGCTCTCCCCCCGAACCGGGAACAGGCGGCCGTCGAGCCCGCGGCCCGACGCGGTGTACACGACCCGGTACTCGCCGGCCGGGGTGCCCGGCGGGATGTCCCACGTGATGAGTGCGTTGGTGACGGTGAGCAGACCCTCGAACACGATTATCGTGGACCAGTCGCCGTCGTCGTGGACCCGCACCCAGCGCCCGCCCGACCACAGCCGCCCGCCAACATGGCGTCTCGCCTGCACCGAAGGGTGGGCGAGACGCCATGTTGAGGAGCGGCTGTGTGTGCCGCGTACATCCGCAGGAGCGAGACGCCCAGGGAGGCGTGCGGCTGCCGGGAGGCTGGGGGAGCGAGACGCCATCCTCAGGAGCGAGACGCCAGGGAGACGTGCGGCTGCCGGGAGGCTGGGGGAGCGAGACGCCATCCTCAGGAGCGAGACCGCCAGGGAGGCGTGCGGCTGCGAAGAGGCGGGCGGAGGCCCCGGTCGGCGGCTCGTTGCCCCCCGACCCGTCAGTCAGCTGCCGCTGCCGCCACCCCGGCGCAGCAGCACGAACGCGCCGCCGATGAGCAGGACGGCCAGGCCGCCGACCACCCAGATCACGGGATTGACCCCGGAGCTCTCTCCGGAGGTCTCGTCGGCGACGTCGGCCTCGGTCGCATCGGCGTCCGCCGACTCGCCACCGGCGTCGGAAGCCGTGGCACCGCCAGCATCGGAATCCTCAGCCCCGGCACCTCCCTCAGCCTCGCCACCGCCGTCAGCACCGGCCGCGCCCCCGTCCGCGCCGGCACCGCCCTCGGCATCGGCGACGGTGAACACCGAGGACCCGCTCACGACGTGCCCGTCGGCCGAGGTGACGCGATAGCCGACGGTGTAGGCGCCGGGCGCGAGGTCGTCGACGCGGGCGGTGACGGTCTCGCCGTCGACCATCGGCTCGCCGGTCACGCGATTGGTCCGGTCATCACCGGCGGTGACGGCGACGGAGGCGAAGTTCTGGTTGACCTCCTCGTTGAAGATCAACACGATCTGCTCGGGCGCCGTGTCGAGCTGTGAGCCGTCCTCCGGGTCGACGGAGATCAGCACGGAGTGCGCGGCCGCGACGGGCGCGAGCATCACGGCGGGTGCGGTCGCGCCGCCGAGCAACGCGGCCGCCACCGCGACGGAGGCCAGACGCCCACGCAGCTGGGTCACGCCTTGACCCCCAGGCGGGCCAGGACGTCCTTGTTCACTCGGTCGAGTTCGCCGGAGATCGAGGAGTGGATCTCGCGCCGCTGGGCGGTGGGCGTGGTCTCGGCGGTCTCGACGGCCGTGCGCAGGTCGGTCAGGCGCGTGCGGGTGGAGGCGACGAAATCCTTGACCTCCCGCTCGCCACCGCGGCTCGTCTCGAGCCCGTCGAGGGTCCGCTCGAGGCGGACGATCCGCGCACCCAGGGCGGCGGGCGGGGCCGGTGGCGTTGATGCCGGCTGCCTTGAGGTCGACCCCGCCGGCCTCGGCGGTCTTGTCGGAGCTCTGCGCGTTGGACACGACCTTGTAGACCAGCGGCAGCAGGACCGGGGTGGCGACCTTGGCCATGTTCAGCCAACGTTGCACGTCGTCCTTGCCCAGCTTGGTGCCCTTGAGCTTGTCGAGCTCCATCTCGGCCAGCTGGTACTCGTGCTTGCGGCCGGCGGCGTCGATCTTCTCGGCGAGCTTCCGGTCCTTCGCCAGAATCTTGGCCTCACGCTTGATGGTCTTGCGCTCCTCCTTGGCGTGGACCTTCTCGGCCTTGCGGTCCCGCTTTGCGGCCTTGCGGTCGAGCTTGTTCTGCTTCTCGGCGCGCTTCTCCTCGCGCTTGGCCTTGCGGTCGGCGTTCTTGCCCTCGAGCTTGGCGCGCTTCTTGGCCTCCGCCAGTTCCACGCGGTGGGCCTCCCTGGCCTGCTTGCGGGTCTCCTTGGCCGCGAGCTTGGCCTCGGTCATGGCGGTGGACTTGAGCGCCGCGGCATGGGCCCGGAGTCCGGCACGCTTGTCGCGGTAGGTCGTCAGCTTGCCCATGGGCGTCGATCCTTCTCTCGTCGCGATCATCAGATCCCCAGCCTAGGCGAATCGCCTGGCGCTGAGGACCGGACCGTCGTCCGCTGCGCGGCTGGGCCATGATGGACGGCGATGGAGGACGCCGAGCGCACCACGGGCCGGGTCCCCGACGCGGCGGTGGTGGGACCGGCGTCGGGGGCCAGATGTCTGCACCGCGTGGCCCGGGAGCGCGACGCCCGGCCGGGTTGGTGGCGGACGGCGCCGCTCGACGAGGGCGTCCGGCTGCGGGCCATGGCGGCGGCGGATCGCCGCGCGGGGTTGAGGGAGCGCGCGCTGGCGGGCGCGCGCCCCGACGCCGCGGTGGTGGACGTGGTGGGGGACCACTGGACGGATCTGCCGGGGGACGTACCGGGTGACGACGACGAGGAGGTGACCCTCCGGGCGTTGGCCGACGGGGCGGCTCTGGTGTGGGGCGCCGCCCTTCCCGCCGATGAGGGCAGTGGCCGGGCGGGCCTGAGGTGCACGTTGGCGGCCGTGCCCGGCGGGGGGTACGCGCCGGTGTTGGTGGTCAACCACAAGGTGGTCGACCCGCGGCGGGGGAAGGGGTCGTCGACGGCGACGGTGACGCGGCTGCTCGACTGGGCGCCGGCGCCCGATCCGACCCTGCGGGTGCGGCGCCATCCGGCGGACCTCGACCGGCTCGTCCACGCGTGGCGTCTGCTCGAGGCGGTGGGGCACGCCGGCGTCGTCCCCGGTGGGTGCGGTGCTCGGGCTGGGGTCGGCGCGGGCGGTGGTGCACGACCTCGAGCCGGTGCTCGACCCGGCCGACCGCACCCACGCCACGAGACTGGCGGTGGTGCGCGGTGAGCTGGACACCGCGCCCAGCCGGATCGGCGAATGCCGCACCTGCCCGTGGTGGGAGGGGTGGGAGGACCGGGACGGGCCCGTCGAGGGGTGTCGCGGCCGGCTGGTCCTGTCCGATGACGTGAGTCTCGTCGTCGGCGGTGGGCAGGTGGGCCCCCTGAGGGCGCGGGGGATGCGCACCGTGGCGGACCTCGCGGAGGCCGGGCCGGACCGGCCGGCCGACTGGAACGGCGAGCCGTACTCCGACGCGGTCCTGCGCGCGCGGTGGTGCACGACCTCGAGCCGGTGCTCGACCCGGCCGACCGCACCCACGCCACGAGACTGGCGGTGGTGCGCGGTGAGCTGGACACCGCGCCCAGCCGGATCGGCGAATGCCGCACCTGCCCGTGGTGGGAGGGGTGGGAGGACCGGGACGGGCCCGTCGAGGGGTGTCGCGGCCGGCTGGTCCTGTCCGATGACGTGAGTCTCGTCGTCGGCGGTGGGCAGGTGGGCCCCCTGAGGGCGCGGGGGATGCGCACCGTGGCGGACCTCGCGGAGGCCGGGCCGGACCGGCCGGCCGACTGGAACGGCGAGCCGTACTCCGACGCGGTCCTGCGCGCGCGGGCGCACCGCGACGGCGAGGTCGTGGTGCCCAAGGTGGCGCGGCCGACGATCCCCCGGGCGGACGTCGAGGTGGACGTCGACCTCGAGAGTCACCTCGACGACGGCGCCTACCTGTGGGGCACGCTGCTCACCCTGCGGGACGGGCGGCCGCTCGAGGATGAGGGCTACCGGCCGTTCGTCACGTGGTCCCGACTGCCGGACGCCGACGAGGGGCGGGCGTTCGCGGAATTCTGGCGCTGGCTCACCGGGATACGGGACCGGGCGGCAGGGCAGGGGCGCTCGTTCCGCGCGTACTGCTATTCACGGGCCGCCGAGAACGGCTGGCTCCTCTCCTCGGCGGGCAGGTTCGGTCCGGAGGGCACCCTCGCCGTCGTCAAGGGGGTCCCCGGCGTCGCCGAGGTGCGGCGCTTCATCTCCTCTCCACTGTGGGTGGATGTTCACGAGGCCGTCGCCACCCAGTTCGTCTCCACGTCAGGCCTGGGTCTCAAGGTGGTCGCGCCGGTCGCCGGGTTCACCTGGCGGGATCCCGAGGCGGGCGGTGAGGCCTCGCTCGGGTGGTACCGGGACGCGCAGGCGGCCCGGGGCGTCGAACGCGACGCCGGGCGCGAGCGGATCCTCGCCTACAACGAGGACGACGTCCGCGCCACGCGGGCCGTGCGGGAGTGGATCACGAGGTTCGGCTGAGTCGGCGCCCGTGACCGGCGAGTATCGGCGTCCTCTTATCCG
The DNA here is from genome assembly GCF_003096075.1 of Dietzia lutea. Taxonomy (NCBI): domain Bacteria; kingdom Bacillati; phylum Actinomycetota; class Actinomycetes; order Mycobacteriales; family Dietziaceae; genus Dietzia; species Dietzia lutea. The sequence continues at coordinate 373,602 of NZ_CP015449.1, forward strand.
CCCCGGCGCCGGCCCGTCCGGCGGCGAGCGACCGCGGCGGGGCCCGAAACGGCGCTGCGCTCCCCACTCGCCGTGTGGGAGAAAGGATCTCGGCGCTTAATCTAACTAAGATCTAACTGAGTTCACGCCGTATGTCACCTGAATCCACGGATAAGGTGAGGCGTGGTCCGCATCTCACTGTTGGTGTTGTAACAGCGTTTTGGCGGGCCAGGCAGGCCCCACCCGGGGTGGTCCGGCTACGAGCCTCCGCGCCTGGGAACCCCTTTCCACCCGAGGAGACGTAAAGATGACGTTCACCACCCGCAAGGCCGCTGCCGTCGCAGCCGCCGCCGCACTCACCATGGCCGGTCTCCCCGGCGTCGCAGGAGCCCAGACCGGCGGCCTGGATTCCGGCAGCCTCGGCCTGGTCTCCGATTCGCTCGAGGGCGGGTCGCTGGAGATCTTCCCCGAGGACAACGCCACCGGCGAGGGGTCCCTCGACACGTCCGGTTCCACCCTGCTCGGCGAGCCGACCACCGGTTCCTTCGCGCCGCTGACCGGCTCCCTCGCCGACAACGGCTCGGTCGACGTCCTCACTCCGGCCGAGGGCACCGGATCCGTGGACACCTCCGGCTCGGCGCTGATCGGTGAGCCCACCACCGGCTCGCTCGCGCCGCTCTACGCCCCCGTCGCCGGCTCGCTCGGCATCGGTGACGGCGCGACGACCGTCATCGAGGACCCCGCCGTCCTGATCCCGGTCGTGCTGGTCGGTGCGACGGTCGCCGCCGCCGTCACGTTCGCGCCGCAGATCCAGCAGGCGCTGCTCGACGCGGGCATCGTCCTGCCGCCGCTGCCGGGCCTGCCCGCGCCCGCCGGCGCCCCGGCCCCCGCGCCGGCCCCGCCGGCCCCCGGCCCGGCGATCGACAACGGCCGCGGCTGATACCCGCCCCCGCCTACGACTGCAGGCCCGCTCCCGTGACGGGGGCGGGCCTGCAGTCATCAGGAGCGCTGCGGCGCGGCGGTTCGTCTAGCGCGGCGGTCCCTCTGGCGCAGCGCGCTGTCTAGCGCGGCGCCATGCGCAGGGCGCCGTCCATGCGGAAGCTCTCGCCGTTGAGGTAGTCGTGCTCGACGATCGCGTTGGCCAGCTGCGCGTAGTCCGACGGGCGGCCGAGGCGCGACGGGAACGGCCGCGGCTGATACCCGCCCCCGCCTACGACTGCAGGCCCGCTCCCGTGACGGGGGCGGGCCTGCAGTCATCAGGAGCGCTGCGGCGCGGCGGTTCGTCTAGCGCGGCGGTCCCTCTGGCGCAGCGCGCTGTCTAGCGCGGCGCCATGCGCAGGGCGCCGTCCATGCGGAAGCTCTCGCCGTTGAGGTAGTCGTGCTCGACGATCGCGTTGGCCAGCTGCGCGTAGTCCGACGGGCGGCCGAGGCGCGACGGGAACGGGGATCGCGGCCTCGAGGGACTTCTGGAACTCCTCGGTCAGGCCCTTGAGCATCGGGGTCTCGATGGTGCCCGGGGCGATGGTGTTGACCCGGATGCCGAACTGCGCGAGGTCGCGGGCGGCACAGATGCCCATCGAGTAGACGCCGCCCTTCGAGGCGGCGTAGGCGATCTGCCCGACCTGGCCCTCGTACGCGGCGACGGACGCGGTGTTGATGATGACGCCGCGCTGGCCGTCCTCGTCGACGGTGTCCTGGGTGGACATGGCCTCGGCGGCCAGCCGCAGCACGTTGAAGGTGCCCACGAGGTTCACGGAGATGCAGGTCTCGAACAGGTCGAGCGCGTGGACGCCCTTCTTGGAGACGATGCGGGCGGCCGGCGCGATGCCGGCGCAGTTGACGACGACGCGCAGCGGTGCGGCCTCGGTGGCGCGGGCGATGGCGGCCTTGACGTCGTCCTCACTGGTCACGTCAGCGGCGATGAGGGTGATGCCCTCGTCGATGCCCCTGCTCGACGGCCTTGTCGATCGACTGCTGGAGGTCGAGGCCGAACACGACGGCGCCCTTCTCGGCGAAGGAACGCGCGGTGGCGTTACCCAGGCCGGAGGCGGCACCGGTGACGATGACGGAAGCACCCTTGATGTCCACGGGCGTTGTCCTTTCACTAGGAACTGCAACGAATGTCGGTATCAGTGTCCCAGAGTCGCCGTCAGCGCACGTCGAAGGCCCGGCTCTCCCCCCGAACCGGGAACAGGCGGCCGTCGAGCCCGCGGCCCGACGCGGTGTACACGACCCGGTACTCGCCGGCCGGGGTGCCCGGCGGGATGTCCCACGTGATGAGTGCGTTGGTGACGGTGAGCAGACCCTCGAACACGATTATCGTGGACCAGTCGCCGTCGTCGTGGACCCGCACCCAGCGCCCGCCCGACCACAGCCGCCCGCCAACATGGCGTCTCGCCTGCACCGAAGGGTGGGCGAGACGCCATGTTGAGGAGCGGCTGTGGTGTGCCGCGTACATCCGCAGGAGCGAGACGCCAGGGAGGCGTGCGGCTGCCGGGAGGCTGGGGGAGCGAGACGCCATCCTCAGGAGCGAGACGCCAGGGAGACGTGCGGCTGCCGGGAGGCTGGGGGAGCGAGACGCCATCCTCAGGAGCGAGACGCCAGGGAGGCGTGCGGCTGCGAAGAGGCGGGCGGAGGCCCCGGTCGGCGGCTCGTTGCCCCCGCGACCCGTCAGTCAGCTGCCGCTGCCGCCACCCCGGCGCAGCAGCACGAACGCGCCGCCGATGAGCAGGACGGCCAGGCCGCCGACCACCCAGATCACGGGATTGACCCCGGAGCTCTCTCCGGAGGTCTCGTCGGCGACGTCGGCCTCGGTCGCATCGGCGTCCGCCGACTCGCCACCGGCGTCGGAAGCCGTGGCACCGCCAGCATCGGAATCCTCAGCCCCGGCACCTCCCTCAGCCTCGCCACCGCCGTCAGCACCGGCCGCGCCCCCGTCCGCGCCGGCACCGCCCTCGGCATCGGCGACGGTGAACACCGAGGACCCGCTCACGACGTGCCCGTCGGCCGAGGTGACGCCGATAGCCGACGGTGTAGGCGCCGGGCGCGAGGTTCGTCGACGCGGGCGGTGACGGTCTCGCCGTCGACCATCGGCTCGCCGGTCACGCGATTGGTCCGGTCATCACCGGCGGTGACGGCGACGGAGGCGAAGTTCTGGTTGACCTCCTCGTTGAAGATCAACACGATCTGCTCGGGCGCCGTGTCGAGCTGTGAGGCCGTCCTCCGGGTCGACGGAGATCAGCACGGAGTGCGCGGCCGCGACGGGCGCGAGCATCACGGCGGGTGCGGTCGCGCCGCCGAGCAACGCGGCCGCCACCCGCGACGGAGGCCAGACGCCCACGCAGCTGGGTCACGCCTTGACCCCCAGGCGGGCCAGGACGTCCTTGTTCACTCGGTCGAGTTCGCCGGAGATCGAGGAGTGGATCTCGCGCCGCTGGGCGGTGGGCGTGGTCTCGGCGGTCTCGACGGCCGTGCGCAGGTCGGTCAGGCGCGTGCGGGTGGAGGCGACGAAATCCTTGACCTCCCGCTCGCCACCGCGGCTCGTCTCGAGCCCGTCGAGGGTCCGCTCGAGGCGGACGATCCGCGCACCCAGGGCGGCGGCGGGGCCGGTGGCGTTGATGCCGGCTGCCTTGAGGTCGACCCCGCCGGCCTCGGCGGTCTTGTCGGAGCTCTGCGCGTTGGACACGACCTTGTAGACCAGCGGCAGCAGGACCGGGGTGGCGACCTTGGCCATGTTCAGCCAACGTTGCACGTCGTCCTTGCCCAGCTTGGTGCCCTTGAGCTTGTCGAGCTCCATCTCGGCCAGCTGGTACTCGTGCTTGCGGCCGGCGGCGTCGATCTTCTCGGCGAGCTTCCGGTCCTTCGCCAGAATCTTGGCCTCACGCTTGATGGTCTTGCGCTCCTCCTTGGCGTGGACCTTCTCGGCCTTGCGGTCCCGCTTTGCGGCCTTGCGGTCGAGCTTGTTCTGCTTCTCGGCGCGCTTCTCCTCGCGCTTGGCCTTGCGGTCGGCGTTCTTGCCCTCGAGCTTGGCGCGCTTCTTGGCCTCCGCCAGTTCCACGCGGTGGGCCTCCCTGGCCTGCTTGCGGGTCTCCTTGGCCGCGAGCTTGGCCTCGGTCATGGCGGTGGACTTGAGCGCCGCGGCATGGGCCCGGAGTCCGGCACGCTTGTCGCGGTAGGTCGTCAGCTTGCCCATGGGCGTCGATCCTTCTCTCGTCGCGATCATCAGATCCCCAGCCTAGGCGAATCGCCTGGCGCTGAGGACCGGACCGTCGTCCGCTGCGCGGCTGGGCCATGATGGACGGCGATGGAGGACGCCGAGCGCACCACGGGCCGGGTCCCCGACGCGGCGGTGGTGGGACCGGCGTCGGGGGCCAGATGTCTGCACCGCGTGGCCCGGGAGCGCGACGCCCGGCCGGGTTGGTGGCGGACGGCGCCGCTCGACGAGGGCGTCCGGCTGCGGGCCATGGCGGCGGCGGATCGCCGCGCGGGGTTGAGGGAGCGCGCGCTGGCGGGCGCGCGCCCCGACGCCGCGGTGGTGGACGTGGTGGGGGACCACTGGACGGATCTGCCGGGGGACGTACCGGGTGACGACGACGAGGAGGTGACCCTCCGGGCGTTGGCCGACGGGGCGGCTCTGGTGTGGGGCGCCGCCCTTCCCGCCGATGAGGGCAGTGGCCGGGCGGGCCTGAGGTGCACGTTGGCGGCCGTGCCCGGCGGGGGGTACGCGCCGGTGTTGGTGGTCAACCACAAGGTGGTCGACCCGCGGCGGGGGAAGGGGTCGTCGACGGCGACGGTGACGCGGCTGCTCGACTGGGCGCCGGCGCCCGATCCGACCCTGCGGGTGCGGCGCCATCCGGCGGACCTCGACCGGCTCGTCCACGCGTGGCGTCTGCTCGAGGCGGTGGGGCACGCGGCGTCGTCCCCGGTGGGTGCGGTGCTCGGGCTGGGGTCGGCGCGGGCGGTGGTGCACGACCTCGAGCCGGTGCTCGACCCGGCCGACCGCACCCACGCCACGAGACTGGCGGTGGTGCGCGGTGAGCTGGACACCGCGCCCAGCCGGATCGGCGAATGCCGCACCTGCCCGTGGTGGGAGGGGTGGGAGGACCGGGACGGGCCCGTCGAGGGGTGTCGCGGCCGGCTGGTCCTGTCCGATGACGTGAGTCTCGTCGTCGGCGGTGGGCAGGTGGGCCCCCTGAGGGCGCGGGGGATGCGCACCGTGGCGGACCTCGCGGAGGCCGGGCCGGACCGGCCGGCCGACTGGAACGGCGAGCCGTACTCCGACGCGGTCCTGCGCGCGCGGGCGCACCGCGACGGCGAGGTCGTGGTGCCCAAGGTGGCGCGGCCGACGATCCCCCGGGCGGACGTCGAGGTGGACGTCGACCTCGAGAGTCACCTCGACGACGGCGCCTACCTGTGGGGCACGCTGCTCACCCTGCGGGACGGGCGGCCGCTCGAGGATGAGGGCTACCGGCCGTTCGTCACGTGGTCCCGACTGCCGGACGCCGACGAGGGGCGGGCGTTCGCGGAATTCTGGCGCTGGCTCACCGGGATACGGGACCGGGCGGCAGGGCAGGGGCGCTCGTTCCGCGCGTACTGCTATTCACGGGCCGCCGAGAACGGCTGGCTCCTCTCCTCGGCGGGCAGGTTCGGTCCGGAGGGCACCCTCGCCGTCGTCAAGGGGGTCCCCGGCGTCGCCGAGGTGCGGCGCTTCATCTCCTCTCCACTGTGGGTGGATGTTCACGAGGCCGTCGCCACCCAGTTCGTCTCCACGTCAGGCCTGGGTCTCAAGGTGGTCGCGCCGGTCGCCGGGTTCACCTGGCGGGATCCCGAGGCGGGCGGTGAGGCCTCGCTCGGGTGGTACCGGGACGCGCAGGCGGCCCGGGGCGTCGAACGCGACGCCGGGCGCGAGCGGATCCTCGCCTACAACGAGGACGACGTCCGCGCCACGCGGGCCGTGCGGGAGTGGATCACGAGGTTCGGCTGAGTCGGCGCCCGTGACCGGCGAGTATCGGCGTCCTCTTATCCGCCCCGGCGCCGGCCCGTCCGGCGGCGAGCGACCGCGGCGGGGCCCGAAACGGCGCTGCGCTCCCCACTCGCCGTGTGGGAGAAAGGATCTCGGCGCTTAATCTAACTAAGATCTAACTGAGTTCACGCCGTATGTCACCTGAATCCACGGATAAGGTGAGGCGTGGTCCGCATCTCACTGTTGGTGTTGTAACAGCGTTTTGGCGGGCCAGGCAGGCCCCACCCGGGGTGGTCCGGCTACGAGCCTCCGCGCCTGGGAACCCCTTTCCACCCGAGGAGACGTAAAGATGACGTTCACCACCCGCAAGGCCGCTGCCGTCGCAGCCGCCGCCGCACTCACCATGGCCGGTCTCCCCGGCGTCGCAGGAGCCCAGACCGGCGGCCTGGATTCCGGCAGCCTCGGCCTGGTCTCCGATTCGCTCGAGGGCGGGTCGCTGGAGATCTTCCCCGAGGACAACGCCACCGGCGAGGGGTCCCTCGACACGTCCGGTTCCACCCTGCTCGGCGAGCCGACCACCGGTTCCTTCGCGCCGCTGACCGGCTCCCTCGCCGACAACGGCTCGGTCGACGTCCTCACTCCGGCCGAGGGCACCGGATCCGTGGACACCTCCGGCTCGGCGCTGATCGGTGAGCCCACCACCGGCTCGCTCGCGCCGCTCTACGCCCCCGTCGCCGGCTCGCTCGGCATCGGTGACGGCGCGACGACCGTCATCGAGGACCCCGCCGTCCTGATCCCGGTCGTGCTGGTCGGTGCGACGGTCGCCGCCGCCGTCACGTTCGCGCCGCAGATCCAGCAGGCGCTGCTCGACGCGGGCATCGTCCTGCCGCCGCTGCCGGGCCTGCCCGCGCCCGCCGGCGCCCCGGCCCCCGCGCCGGCCCCGCCGGCCCCCGGCCCGGCGATCGACAACGGCCGCGGCTGATACCCGCCCCCGCCTACGACTGCAGGCCCGCTCCCGTGACGGGGGCGGGCCTGCAGTCATCAGGAGCGCTGCGGCGCGGCGGTTCGTCTAGCGCGGCGGTCCCTCTGGCGCAGCGCGCTGTCTAGCGCGGCGCCATGCGCAGGGCGCCGTCCATGCGGAAGCTCTCGCCGTTGAGGTAGTCGTGCTCGACGATCGCGTTGGCCAGCTGCGCGTAGTCCGACGGGCGGCCGAGGCGCGACGGGAACGGGATCGCGGCCTCGAGGGACTTCTGGAACTCCTCGGTCAGGCCCTTGAGCATCGGGGTCTCGATGGTGCCCGGGGCGATGGTGTTGACCCGGATGCCGAACTGCGCGAGGTCGCGGGCGGCACAGATGCCCATCGAGTAGACGCCGCCCTTCGAGGCGGCGTAGGCGATCTGCCCGACCTGGCCCTCGTACGCGGCGACGGACGCGGTGTTGATGATGACGCCGCGCTGGCCGTCCTCGTCGACGGTGTCCTGGGTGGACATGGCCTCGGCGGCCAGCCGCAGCACGTTGAAGGTGCCCACGAGGTTCACGGAGATGCAGGTCTCGAACAGGTCGAGCGCGTGGACGCCCTTCTTGGAGACGATGCGGGCGGCCGGCGCGATGCCGGCGCAGTTGACGACGACGCGCAGCGGTGCGGCCTCGGTGGCGCGGGCGATGGCGGCCTTGACGTCGTCCTCACTGGTCACGTCAGCGGCGATGAGGGTGATGCCCTCGTCGATGCCCTGCTCGACGGCCTTGTCGATCGACTGCTGGAGGTCGAGGCCGAACACGACGGCGCCCTTCTCGGCGAAGGAACGCGCGGTGGCGTTACCCAGGCCGGAGGCGGCACCGGTGACGATGACGGAAGCACCCTTGATGTCCACGGGCGTTGTCCTTTCACTAGGAACTGCAACGAATGTCGGTATCAGTGTCCCAGAGTCGCCGTCAGCGCACGTCGAAGGCCCGGCTCTCCCCCCGAACCGGGAACAGGCGGCCGTCGAGCCCGCGGCCCGACGCGGTGTACACGACCCGGTACTCGCCGGCCGGGGTGCCCGGCGGGATGTCCCACGTGATGAGTGCGTTGGTGACGGTGAGCAGACCCTCGAACACGATTATCGTGGACCAGTCGCCGTCGTCGTGGACCCGCACCCAGCGCCCGCCGTCGCGGCGTTCGACCGCCAGGTAGGTGCCGCCGCGGCGCGGGTCCGAGTTCGGGTGGGTGCCGCAGAACCGCACCAGGACGCGCTGCCCGACCCGGTACTCCGGCAGCGGCTGGTCCAGGACGTCGCCGAAGCTCCGCAGCGGCGCCGGGGTGTCCACGAGCGGGTTGCCGAGCGGCGAGACCGGGATCTGGCCGGTCAGGTCGCGCTCGGAGGTGCCGGGATCCAGCGGCGTGCCCGCCCGCATCGAGCGGGCCAGGTCGGCGGCGATCTGCTGGATCGCGGGCAGGGTCCACGGGCCGAAGATCGTCGCGCCGCCCTCGTAGTTCTGGGCCGAGTACTCCTCGGGCGTGGTCACGTAGTGGCCGTACGCGTTGGAGTACCCCTGGACGGTCACGTGGTCCTCCGCCACGCCGAGTTCGGCCGCGAGCGTGCGCCGCAGCCGCAGGCCCGCCACCACGGTGGGCTCGAAGCCCAGGGTTAACAGGTAATGCCGACCGAGGCGCACGAGGTGGAACGGGTACACGCGCTGGACGGCGTGCGGCACTAGCCCCACGGGGAGCAGGACGTCCTTGGGCGCGTGGGCCTCGCGCAGCCACGCCGGGATCACGACGTCGGTGAAGGCCTTGACCGCCGGGTTGCCGCCGCGGTCTCCCTCGGCGAAGGGCAGCTCGTCGCCGCCACCGCCGTCCTCCTGGCTGCCCGAGGCGAACGACGCGCCGAGTGCCGCGACGGCGGTGCGGTGGGTCCGCCCGTCGCCGGTGAACTCGGGCCGGACCTCGACGGCGGACATGTCGACCCACACGTGGCGCACGTCGATCCCGCCGCCGAGCGGTCGCACGTCCCTGCCCACCTGGTCGCGGGCGGCCGCGAACTGCCGCTCGCCGTTGATACGGGTGTTGAGCCACTCGTCGGGCGTCGGCCCGCGGCCGGGTTCGAGGTCCAGGTTGGGACTGACGTCTCCGGGGTTGGTCTGCGCGAAGGCGGTGACCAGGTGCGGGGTCCCGCCGGCGAGGTAGTCCTGGACCGCGACCTCCCGCTCCCAGTGCCAGGCGGCGTACCCCTTGTTGTCCGAGGAGGCGATGCGGTTGTGCGACGTCATGGACGTGGCGTGGGTGGCGAACCAGTTGAGGACGCCCACCAGCTGGCCGCCGCGGGTGATCTGCAGCGACTGCGACCGCGGGTCGATCTCCTCGGGGAAGTGGGCGCGCTCCTCCGGGGTGTCACGCTCGAACGAGCCGCGTGAACGCTGGACGCCGGCGTCACGGAGGGTGCCGGTGGTGACACCGACCTCCGAGGGGGCGAGGTCGTGATGCGCCATCTGGACGGCGTCGACGATGCCGGCGACGTTGGCCTCGAACGTGACCGGTCGGAAGCCGAGCATCGACAGGTCGACCATCGGGTGGCCGGAGGTGCCGCCCGGGGCGACGTGGGTGTGCGTGGCGGTGATGACCACGTTGCCCTCGTGGTAGGTGCCGCCGAACTCCGCCGCCAGGCGTCGGAGGACCTCCTGTTGGATCGACTGGAAGATCAGGCCGATCTCGGCGGTGACGTGGAGGAACCGGGGCGACGACGGCGAGTCGGCGAAGACGAAGGCGCGGGCCCTCTGCCGAAGGTGCAGCCCGACGGAGAGCTGCTCGGTGTCCGCGTACCCGTTCATGCCCGCGCCCAGGGGCTCTCCGGTCATGTCCCCGATGCCGCGGCCGACGTACAGGGCCGTGGACTGCGCTGAGGCGACGGCGGGCAGGACCGACTGCAAGGCCGCGATCCCGCCGAGCGCGGCGGCCCCGCCCAGAACGGTGCGGCGACTCACGGCAGCTGCGGCGGTGGCGGCGGGGCGACTGTCGGACATTCGCGTCTCCAGGGTGGGTGGCGGGCGGTGACCGGGGACACCGGTGCCTGTGACGCTACCTAGTGGACGCTCGTCCGGACGGTCCTTCCGGTCTAACCCTTGACAAGAAAAACTGTCAAGAGCACGATTGTCGTATGCGCGAGGTGGACGTGATCGAGGACGCGACGGCCGCGGAGGCGTCGCTGGATCCGTTGAGGCGGCGGATCCTCGCCGCTCTCGTGGAACCGGGGTCGGCCTCGAGCCTCGCCGCTCGCCTCGACATCCCTCGGCAGAAGGTGAACTACCACCTCAGGATCCTCGAGCGGCACGGCTTGGTCGAGGAGGTCGAGCAGCGGCGTCGCGGAAATTTCACCGAGCGGATCCTGCAGGCCACCTCCGCCTCCTACGTGATCTCGCCCGGAGCTCTCGGGCGGATACAACCCGATCCGGGCCGCGCCCCGGACCGGCTCTCCGCCCGCTGGTTGCTCGCGCTCGCCTCGCGGCTGGTGCGTGACGTGGGCGTGTTGCTCACCGGCGCGCAGCAAGCGGGACGCCCGGTCGCGACGTTCGCGATGGACGGGCACATCCGTTTCGCCTCCGCCTCGGACCGGGCGGCCTTCGCCGAGGAGTTGTCCGAGGCGGTCACACAGCTGGTGGCCAAGCACCACACCGCCCGGCACCCGGACACCACGGGGACGGGCAAGCTCAACCGGCTGGTCATCGCACTGCACCCGGCTGTTCCCGACCCGGGCGATTCCGACCCGGACCAACTCTAGAAGGGGCCCGTCATGTCGAAGAACTTCGAGATCCGCAAGACCGTGGTGCTCGAGGCCACGCCGGAGCAGGTGTGGCGGGCGATCGCCACGCAGGAGGGGCAGGCGGGCTGGTCGCCGGACCCCTACCAGTCCACGGAGGGGATGCAGGTCGAGGCGTCCGAGAACGAACGGCTGGCGATTCGCACCCCGGAGGCCGCCAACGGTGCCTTCCACGCGTTCAATTACTGGTCGACACCGGCGACGCCGGCACCACCGTTCTCACGTTCGTCCACAGTGGGTATCTCGGTGACGACTGGGACGCCGAGTTCGACTTCGGCGAGATGACCGGCCACGGCTGGGACATGTACCTGCACACCCTCGCCCAGTATCTCGAGCATTTCGCCGGTCGGCCCGCCCACTTCGTCACCGCCGAGGGGCCGCCGGCCTCGTCCGGCCCGGGCTCCTGGGCCGCCCTCGAGGAGGCACTGGGGGTAAAGGGGCCGTTCGCGCGCGGCCAACAACTGCGCCTGGCCCCGGAGGGGCTGCCACCACTCGAGGGCGTGGTCGACTTCGCCTACCCCGAGTTCGTCAACTTCCTCGCGATCCGGACGGCCGACGGCCTGTACCGGTTCCACGACAACTCGCCGATGGGCATGCCCCAGGCCGTGGGCCACTACCTCTTCGGCGAGATCGACCGCGAGGCGACCGAGCAGGCCTGGCGGGACTGGCTGGCCCGGGCGTACGACTGAGCTGCTGGCCGGATCACACGCCTCGCCACACGCGACGGCGCCCGGGAGCGACACCCGCCGCGCTCTGCGGCGGCGCCGTTCCCGGGCGCCGGGTCCGCGGGTGGCTCAGCCGGGCCGCGGCATCGTCAGGGGCCTCGTTCAGCCCTTGGCGGCGGCGTAGCGCTCGGCCACGTCCTTCCAGTTGATGACGTTCCAGAAGGCCTTGACGTAGTCGGCCTTGACGTTCTTGTACTGGAGGTAGAAGGCGTGCTCCCACATGTCCAGCATGAGCAGCGGGGTGATGTTGACCGAGATGTTGCCCTGCTGGTCGGTGAGCTGCTGGATGACCATGCGCTGACCGATGTGGTCCCAGCCGAGGACGGACCAGCCGGAGCCCTGCAGGGTGGTCGCGACGGCGTTGAAGTGCGCCTGGAACTTGTCGAACGAGCCGAACTCGGCGTCGATCGCGGCGGCGAGCTCACCCTCGGGGCGGTCGCCACCCTCCGGCGAGAGGTTCTTCCAGAAGATGGAGTGGTTCGTGTGGCCACCGAGGTGGAAGGCCAGGTTCTTGCTCAGCAGCGGGGCCTTGCCGGAGATGCTGCCGTCCTCACGGGCCGCGGCGAGCTGCTCGAGGGCGTCGTTGGCGCCCTTCACGTAGGTGGCGTGGTGCTTGGAGTGGTGCAGCTCCATGATCTCGCCGGAGATGTGCGGCTCGAGAGCGCCGTAGTCGTAGTCGAGATCGGGAAGAACGTACTCGGCCATAGTGGAGTGTCCTTTCAGTTGGGTGACGGGCAGCGCCCCGGGGGTGACCCGTGGCGCCCGTCACGGCGTCCGTCTCCACCATAGTGATCTGCGGGCGAGCGCGTCGTCCACCGTCACCGGGGGCTCGCGGGCGGCTCCGGTGGCCTGCCATGATCAGGAGCGTGGATCACTCCGATACGGCCGCCGTGCGTACCATCTCGGTCTCGGCCGTCGTCCTGAGCCGGCCGGACGGCGCCGTGGTGACCGTGCGCAAGGTCGGCACGGACCGCTTCATGCTGCCGGGAGGCAAGTGGGAGGCGGGGGAGTCGCCGCTCGAGTGCGCGGTGCGGGAAGTCGACGAGGAGCTGGGCGTGTCCCTCGCGCCAGAGGCGTTGGAGCCGCTCGGCCGGTTCGACACGGCCACCGCCAACGAGCCCGGATTCCTGCTGGTGTCGGAGGTCTTCGCCGCCCGCGTGGCCGGCGATCCCCAGCCGCGGGCCGAGATCGCCGAGGCGCGATGGGTGACTGCGGACGAATTGGCCGGGATTGCGGCCCTGCCCGAGGACGCCTGTGAGCCGTGGGCGCCGCTGCTGGTGCGGGTCGCGCGCGAATGCCTCGGAAGTGCGTCGGTGAGCTGACCTCACCGGGTGCCGCGGCGCCCCCGGCCGCGCCCGGCCGCGCGCTGGCCGCAATTAGGCTGCGCCGCGCCCTCGCCGCGATCCGGCCGTGCCCGATGAGCCGTCGGTCGCCGACGATCCGGTCAGAGGACGAGCAGGGCGATGAGCACGATCAGCAGGACGGCCGCGAGTGCGACGGGCACCGCGAGGTTGCGGCGGCGGACGTGATCGCTGCAGCCGGTCCCCTCGAACGGCTGCGGCTGATCTGCGTCGAAGATGGCGCGGAGCCGTTGTGCTGCGGGCTGCGTTGCGGTCACGTCGAGATCCCCCTCGGTCGTACTGGCGACCACTGTAACGCGGACTATGGGATCGGTCACATCACGCTCGGATCTCGATCGCGCGACGCGGTTACCCTGAAGTCATGGGCTGGCTACAGGACGCGATCAGACAATCCGCGATGCGACGGGCGACCGAGGTCGTCGACGCCGACTCGGCGCTGCCGGGCCGGGCGGAACCGGTGGCCGTGGCGCCGAAGAACATCGTCACGGGCAATCCCATGGTGCCGCCGTTCCCGGAGGGGCACGAGTCGATCGTGCTCGGCATGGGTTGCTTCTGGGGTGCGGAGAAGGTGCTCTGGCAGCTCGACGGCGTCTGGACCACGGCGGCCGTCTATGCCGGCGGGTGGACGCCCAACCCGACCTACGAGGAGACGTGCACGGGAGCGACCGGCCACACCGAGGCGGTTCTTGTGGTCTTCGATCCCGAGGTGCTCCCCGTGGAGAAGCTGCTGGCGGAGTTCTTCGAGTGGCATGACCCCACCCAGGGGATGCGTCAGGGCAACGACATGGGCACCCAGTACCGCTCGGCGATCTACACGACCACGCCGGAGCAGCTGGAGGCGGCGCGCCGCATCGCCGAGGGCTACCAGAAGGAGCTCGACGCCGAGGGCTACGGGCCGCTGACCACGGAGATCGGGATGCTCGAGGAGGTCCGCTCCGGGCAGTACGCCTACGCCGAGGATTACCACCAGCAGTACCTGGTCAAGAACCCCGGTGGCTACGACTGCCACGTGCGCAGCGGGATCGCCTGCCCCATCTGACCGCGGCCGCCACGGCCCTCGCGACCCCCGGGCCCCGGCCGTCGTGGCCCCGACCCCGCGGCAGCCGCTCCCCGCGATGGCGTCTCGCCCGCCTCGACGCGCACCTCGAACGCAGCCGCTCCCGGCGAAGGCGTCTCGCCCACTCTTCGGTGCGCGCCAGACGCCATCGCCGGGAGCGGCTGCGATCTGCGCGGGGCAGGCAGGGGAGCGAGACGCCAGGCGGAAGCGCGAGACGCCAGGCGGGGGAGCGGCTGCGTGGCGGCCCCGGGAGCGAGAGCCATCGCCGGGAGCGGCTGCGGTCTGCGCGGGCAGCCGCGGACATGCGAAAGGGCCCCGCAGGATTTTTCCCGCGGGGCCCTCTCGTGCAGTCTGTGAACGTCAGATCACTCTGACGTCAGATCACATCGGGGTGATGTTCTCCGCCTGCAGGCCCTTGGCGCCCTGCGCGACGTCGAAGGAGACCTGCTGGTTCTCCTCGAGCGAGCGGTAGCCCGAGCCATTGATGGCGGAGAAGTGGGCGAAGACGTCGGCGGAGCCGTCGTCGGGGGCGATGAAGCCGAAGCCCTTGTCAGCGTTGAACCACTTCACGGTACCGGTAGCCATATTGATGCCTTTCGAGAGTCGGTGCTCCGCTTGTCGGAGTACCGGGTGCTGCAGCAGAGAGCGTGCTGTGTGTTTCCCTGCGGTGCCGCACTGTCCTCTCTCAAGGACGGTGGATCTACAGAAATACAACGAACGATTTCAACTACTGAGATAGACCATACACACGCCGACACGGTCCGTCACCCCCTCTGTGACGACAGATACATGAACGGCGAGTGGCGCAGGTCCGGACCGCTCAGTGCGAGGCGGCGAGTCAGCGAGAGGCGGCGAGGATGGCGTCGGCCAGGACGAGGGCGTGGTTCTGCTCGGTGTCCCGCGACGCGTACGCCAGCACGAGGTCGCCGTCGGCCGCCCGCGCGGCGAGGCGCTCCACCGCCGCGGCCGCGGAAGGGCGGGACAGTTCGGCGCGGTACCGCTGGGTGAAGCCGTCGAAGCCCAGATCGCCGCCGTGGAACTCGCGCCGCAGCTCGGACGACGGCGCCACGGCGGTACACCACTCGTCGTGGCGGAACGCGTCCTTGCGCACGCCCCGCGGCCACAGCCGGTCCACGAGCACCACGTACGCGTCCCCGGGATCGGCGCGGCCGGAGACGAAATCGTGGACGCGGAGGCAGCTCACGGACATCACCCCAGCCTGTGCCACACCGCGCGCCCGCGCCACCCGCACACCGCGCGCCCGCGCCGCCCGGGCTGTGCCAGCATGGTCGCCATGACCACACCGCGGCGGCAGGGGCAGTGGCGTTGGGTCGCGCACCCGCCGTGGCGGCCGCCCGTCCCGACCCCGCGACCGCCCCTGCCGCGCTACCGCACCGGACCCGCGTGGGGCCCGCGGACGCCCTCCTATCCGGCCACGCCGAGGTGGGGCCTGCCCCCGGTCGCGATCCCGCACCGCCTCGAGCCGCCTGCCGCGCCCCGGCCGGCCCGCCTTGCCTCCGCCGCCCCCGGCATCATGCGCGCCGCCGGCGCCTGGTTCGCCGCCACCGCTGTCGCCCACGGACTGCGCTACGCCGCGCTCGCCTGGTACGCCGACCGGCTCGCGCCGTGGTGGATCGAGGCCGTCACCACCGCGCTGGTCTGGGTGACCGGGATCGTCGCCATCGCCGTGGGCGTCGCCGCGGCCATCACTGCGACCGCCTGGCTCGTGGAGACCCGACGGCGGGCCTACGAGCCGGTCCCGGATCCGCGGTCACGGGCGGGCCTGTGGGCGGGGGCGCTCCTCGTCGTCGTCAACTTCGTCCGCCTGCCCGTCTACCTGGAGGAGTTACGCCGGGCGTCGGACCGCGCCCCCTCCCGCGCCGACCTGAGGCGCTGGTGGGCGGCATGGGCCGTCAACGCCCTGGCCGTCGCCCTTGCCCTGTGGCGCGGCAGCGGCGAGGGCTCCCAGGCCGCCGCCGACACCGTGCTTCTCACCGCCCTGGCCGCCCTCGCCGCCGTGTGGACCGCCCATGAGACCCGGTCCGTCATGCGGAGTTTCACCGACCCTTCCCCGCGGTTCACCCGGAGGTTCCTCCCTGCGGGGATCGTGGAGGCGTCCGCGACCCGGAAGGAGTGAGACGTGACGGTCCCCGCGACCACCCACCTGCCCTCACCCGTCTCCACCCGAAGCGGCGTCGTCGCCCACCGCGGCGCCTCGGCCGAATTCCCCGAGCTCACCCGCGTCGCCTACCAGCAGGCCCTCGACCAGGGCGCGGAGGCGCTCGAGGTGGACATCCGCCTCACCGCCGACGGTGTCCCGGTCCTGCTCCACGACCCGCGCACCACCCGCGTCGGCGACAAGGACCTGTGGGTCCACTCCAGCACCATCGACCAGGTCGCGGCCCTCGACGTGGGCTCCTGGCACCCGGTCCACCGGAGGCCCGAGCCGGTCATGACCCTGCGCAGCTTCCTCGTCATGGCCGAGGCGTATCCCCGCGTCCGACTGTTCCTCGAGACCAAACACCCCGTTCCCACCGGCGGGCGCGTCGAGGCCGCGCTGCGTGACGAGCTGGCGTACTTCGGGCTGCACCGGGCCGCGTCCTACGCCGAGTCGCGCGCCGTGATGATGAGCTTCTCCGTCTCCGCCGTCCGCCGGTTCCGGCAGCTGGCGCCGGACGTGCCGACAGTGCAGCTGCGCGAGCGGCGCAACGTCTTCAAGTCCTGGCCCGCCGAGGGGTTCGGCGCCCAGCTGATGGGGCCGAGCATCAGCGCGCTGCGCGCCCGGCCGTGGCTGGTCGAGTACTGGCGGTCGCGCGGGATGGGGACGTACTGCTGGACCGTCGACGACCCCGCCGACCTGCTCCTGTGTCGTGACCTCGGCGTGGACTGGGTGGGCACCAACGTGCCGGCGCGGGCGCTGACCGTCCTCGAGGGCGCGACGCCGCCGACCGAGGGGCCCGCGGACGGAGCCGGGGCCGCCGGGGCTGTGACCTCGACGGGGGCGGGCGCGACAGGTGCGGCAGGTACGGCTACCGGGCAGGGCGCGGCGGCCCGGGGGTTACCGAGCGATCCGGCATCATAAGTCGGCTGACCTGCGCTGGCGCCTCGTCCTGCGCGCCCGGAATGGTCCCATCCGGCAGCGCAAGTCCCGCGAAACCGTGCACTCAGCCAGCGCGGGTCAGCAAAGCAGCGCATCCACGGGCGGTCACGCTGGCACTCTGCACAGCGCGGCCAGTGGCTCGACCCCCGGGCGCCCCCCACCGGCGGTTGATCCGGCCCGGGCCTCGGGAGAGCCACCGCCGCCCGTGCCCATCGCTGCCGGAGCGCCCCAGCCGGTGACGGCCACCGGAGAACGCCCCGCCCCGACCGGCCGACTCCCCGGTCCGGCGGGCGGGCCGCGAAGGCGCACCGTATCGTGGGGGCCGTGGGTAGACGGAACAGGCACAACGAGCCCAAGGTCGGCGGCAACCGCCAGGCCAAGATCGCCGCACGCGCGGCCGAGCGGGAGGAACTGAGCGTCGAGCCGCGGCCGTTCGCCGGGTTCGCCGGCGAGTGCGACATGGTGGCGATGCGCGAGTTCGTGCCGTCGGCCACCGCGACGCTCACGACGGTCGGCGGCGGACGCGAGGTGACGCTGGCGACGGTCCTGCCCGGCGCGATCGCGGCGCTCGTCCGCGACGAAGAACTCGGCGGCGAGGCGATGGTCGGCCTGCAGGTGCAGGTCCACGGCCCCGACCCGGCCGCCGATCTGGCGTTCGCGATCGACTGGGCGGGCCGCGCCGGTGGCGGGGAGACGCTCACCTCCTCGCACCCGACCGAGTCGACGCCGTCGCTGGCGGACGTCGTGGTGAAGGACGCCCCGCTGGAGATCGTCGTGCACGACGACTTCTCGTGGTGGGTGGCCGAGGGTGTGCAGGTCGCCCCCGAGATCGAGCAGGCGGTCCGCAACGCCAACGAGGTCATGATGCCCTCGGCGCGCGTCGAGGCGGACGGCATCGAGGCCGCCTGGTGGGTCGACGCCGGCGAGAGGGCGCACATCCGCTGGGTCCGGCCCGAGGACGAGGACCCGCTGTTCGAGGCGCTGGCCCGGGTCCACGCGGCCGGTGGGCTGCACCTGGGCGAGGGGTCCCGTTTCGCCGGGTCCTTCCGCACGCACGGGCTGCTGGTGCCGGTGTTCGACCTGGACCGCGAGATGCACCACCAGGAGTGGGCGCCGGGTCTGCAGGAGCTCGACGCGCGGCTGCGCGAGGCGCTCGCGAACGACACCCCGCTCACCTCCGAGGAGCGGTCGTCCCGCGACGGGCTGCGCGCCCGGCAGGTGACCCTCCGCTAGACGCCCCGTGCGGCACGGACCCCCGGCGGGGCGCCGTGCGTTCTAGGATCCCCTCGGGTGGCGACCATGGTCGCCCACGACGCGATGTGTCGACCCGGGATGATCCGAGGGGGTGGGGCGCGTGGCCGACCGGCCGACCAGGGGGGACGACGACGAGACGTCCCGTCTCCCCGAGGTGACGGTCCCGCCGTGGCTGCGGACCGGACCCGGCCCGGACCCCTCGCGCCCTGGCGTGCCCGCGGTCGACCGGTCTGCGGGTGCCGGCGGTGCGGGGGCGTCGCGGGCCGACGACCGCGCTGAGGAGCCCGCGCGTGAGGCGCCGCCGACCCGGATCACGCTCGGTGCCGGTGCCGGTGCCGGTGCCGGCGCAGGTACAGGCGCAGGCGCAGGCGCCGACCGGACGGTAGGCGTCGAACCCGCCGACCGGACGGCGGGCGCCGAGGTCGACGACCTGTCGACCCTCCCGCTGGGCACCGCCGGGGCGGAGGTGCGTCGACCGGTCGAGGAGTCGCCGCAGTCGCCCGCGGTGCTCGACCGCCGCCCGGTGCGGATAGCCCTGCTGGCCGCCGCCGGGGTGGCGGTGCTGGGCGGGTCTGCGGTGCTCGGGTTCGTCGTCACCCGCGGGGCCGTCAGCCCCTCCGAGGAGGCGGTCACCGGGTGCACGGAGATCTCGGAGCCCGGCCGCGTCGTCGGCGCCGGACCCGGATCGCTCGACACGCCCGCCGGGGCGGTTCTGGCGTTCGATCACGCCTACTACGTGGAGCGGTCGGCGGAGAAGGCGTTCGAGGCGGTCTCGCCGTCGAGTCGGATGACCGAGGAGCAGCTGCGCGTCGAGGGCGTCGAGCGGGTCCCCGAGGGCACCACCCACTGCGTGGAGGCGCGGGAGCTGTCCCCCACGCTGCTCGAGGTCGACCTCACCGAGTATCCGCCGGAGACCGATCCGGTCCTGATCCGTCAGCGGGTGCGACTCGCCGAGAACCCCGACGGCACGTGGGGGATCGTCTCCATCACCCCGGCCGGCTGAGCACGCGCCGATCAGGGCCCGACGTCGATGTACTCCGGGCCCGGCGTCCGCCCGGCGGCGACCGCGTCGAAGAACCCGGTGGTCGTGGGACCCCACGTCAGGTACGAGCCCACCGATCCGGACGCCATGCCGTCGTGGGGCGCGGTCACGGTCAACGGGTCGTTCCCGAGGCGCCACATGACCCGCGCGAGGGTCCAGATGTGATCGCCGGTGTCGACGGTGACGGCCTCGGCACCGGAGTTCAGGAGCGGCACCGCGGTGAACGGGTTGAGCAGGTTCCCGGGGGACAGGGTCTTGCGCATGAGCGCGCCGAGGAACTGCCGTTGGTTACGCACCCGCTGGAGGTCCTGCTCGGCGAACCCGTATCGGGTGCGGACGAATCCCAGGGCCTGCGGGCCGGCGAGCGTCTGGCACCCGGCGGCCAGGTCGAGGCCCGCGAGCGGGTCGACGATGGGCTCCTCGATGCAGATGTCCACCCCGCCCACGGCGTCGACGATCGCGGCGAAGCCGCCGAACCCGATCTCCGCGTAGTGGTCGATCCGCACGCCCGTCTGCTGCTCGAGCGTCTGGGTGAGCAGCGGGGGTCCGCCGAACGTGTAGGCCGCGTTGAGCTTGTTCTCGCCGTAGCCGGGGATGTTCACGAGCAGGTCGCGGGGCAGCGAGATGAGCATCGTGCGGTCGCCGCCGCGCGGGGTGTAGACGAGCATCATCGTGTCGGTGCGCTTGCCGCCGGCGTCGGACTCGGACCCGGTCGACAGTTGCGTCTGCTGCTCGGGGGTCAGGCCCTCGCGGGAGTCGGTGCCCACGAGCAGGGTCACGGTGCCGGGCGTGTTGCCGCCCCGCCCCGGGTAGTCGGTGAGCGCGTCGATCCGTTGCAGCTTGGAGTCCGCCCACAGGGCTGTGACCACGCCCAGCGTGAGTACGAGGACCAGTACGAGTCCGACGATGCGCAGCGGCCCGATCCGGCGCCAGAGGGGAGCCCGGCCGGGGCGTCGGCCGCGGCGGGCCGCCGACGTCGCCCGCGCGGACCGACGATCAGGCCGCCCGCCGCGACGGTCGGTCGCCTGACGATAGGGGTCGCGCGCCCCGGCACGCGCCCGGGACGACCGTCGCGGATCGCGGGGATCCCGCGGGTCCCGTCCGCCGCGGGGGTCCCGGGGGTCGCGCCCGGCGCGGGGGTCGCGGGGATCGCGCGGGTCACGGGGGTCCCTCGGGTCGCGCGCGGCGCGCGGGTCCTCCCGCAGGTAGCGGGCCCGTTCCTCGGGCGTCAGCGGTTGGGGCTCCTGCCGCGGCTGGTAGCCGGTGCGACCGAGCGGACGCTCACGGCCGGCGTCGGCGCCCCTCGCGCCCGGATCCCGCCGCGCCCCGGGCTCGCGGGACGCCGGATCGCGAGGCGCCCCCGGATCCCGACGAGCCGCCGGATCGCGCCGAGACGCCTGGTCACGACCAGGCGCGGCGTCACGCCGGGCGCCGGGATCGCGATCGGCCGGGCCCGGGCGGGCCGCCGGATCGCGCGGCGCGCCGGGGTCGGCGTAGGCGCGTCGCTCGCGGGCGCGTCGCCGGAGCTCGGCGGCCTCCTCGGGGGTGAGGTGCCGGCGCCTGGGGTCGTCGGTCATGGGATCGGACTCTACTTGCCCGCCGGCGCGGTCGGCGCGTCCCGTCGCGCCGGCGGGACCAGCGTCACAACCACGACACGTGCGGCGCCAACAGCGCGTACCCGAGGAACGCGATCACGTCCAGCAGCGTGTGCGCCAGCACCAGCGGCCACAGTCGGCGGGTCCGCATCCACCACAGCGCGAACACCACGCCCATCGCGAGATTGCCCAGTCCGCCGCCGAAACCCTGGTAGAGGTGGTACGACCCGCGCAGCAGGGCGCTGGCGGCCAGCGCCAGCCACGGCGGCACGCCCAGCTGCCGTAGCCGCACGAGCAGGTAGCCCACGACGAGGATCTCCTCGGCGGCGCCGTTGCCGGCCGCGGAGAGCACCAGCACGACCGGCCGCCACCACGTCTCGCCCAGCCCCGACGCCGCGACCTGGAGGTTGAACCCGGCGGCGACGGCTCCCAGGTACAGCGCCAGGCCGGGCACGCCGATCACCGCGGTGAGGGCGAGCGCCCACGCGACCTGCCGCCCGGGTCGCTCGCGCACGAGTCCGAGCGCCCGCGCGCGGATCCCGGAGTGCGCGAGCAGCACCAGCGGCAGCAGGGCCCACGCGAGCAACCGCAACACGCCGAGCGCCTGGTAGGCCAGGTCGAGCCACGGGTGCTCCGAGCGGGAGACGTTGAGCGCGGTGGTCTGGTCGGCGAGGTCGGCCGGCGCGAGCAGTGCGGAGACCAGGTCGAGGACGGCGTAGGCGCCGGACAGGCCGAAGGTGACGGCCAGGACGACGACGAGCTCGGCCACCAGCAGCCGGCGGACGCGCGGGTCGGTCACCGGGTCGAACCGGGAGGCGTACCGGGCGATCGCGGCGCGGGGGGAGAGTGCGCGACGGAGGGGCCCGGCGTCGGACGCGGGGCGCGGGGACCCGCTCATTCGGGGAGCCGGATGCTGTCGACGATCCCGTCCATCCACTTGACACCGGGCGCGGACTGCTGCGAGGTGGTCACGTACGCCACCCACCAGCGGCGGCCCTCCGAGCCGAACACGGCCGTGTAGACCAGCCCGCCGGAGTCGAGTTCGGCGAACTCGTCGGGCACCACCACGTAGGAGACGGCGGCGCCCGTGCCGGCCTCGTTGTCCACGCGCGTGACCCGCCGCTCGTCGCGGATGCCGGACACGCCCAGGATGTATAGCTGGATGGTCTCGGCGAGTGCGGTCGCCGCCCCCTGGTCGTCGGCGATCGCGGCGGCGGCGATCCCGGGTTCGAGGGCGCCCGCGAGGATGCGGGTCTCCAGCGCGTGCCCCGTCCCGACGGGCACGATCTGCAGCGATCCGAGTTCGGCGTCGCTGACCACGCGCCACCCCACGGGCACGGCGAGCTCCAGCCCCGAGTCCACGTCGAGGTGGTTCGCCCCGTGCAGCGTCGAGTCCCTCGGCAGCACCGAGGCGGGATTGGTGGCCACCGCGATGATCAGCAGAAACGCCAGGAGCCCGACCGCGACGTGCACGGTCCGCGGGCCGCGTTTCTCCTCCGGGGTGAGGTGGGAGGCGTCCGGCGCGTCGTCCGGGGCGGGGGAGTAGTCGGCCGCGTATTCGGGCACGGGGGCGTCGTCGGTACCCATCGGTCGTCAGCGTAGCAACGGGCGGGGTGTACACCTGAGTGCATGACGGTGTCGCTCGAACTGCTGAGCCGGGGCCCTTCGCGGCCCGATCTCCTGGAGGATCTCGTGGCCGACGAGGCCACCATCGCGAGCACGCTCGCCCGCTGGTCGGCGCCCGCCCCGGTCGTGGTCGCACCCGCCGCCGACCTCGGCCTCCCGGCGTTGGAGGAGGTGTCCGGGGTGCTCGCCGCGGACACTCCCGCGATCGTCGACGTGGCACCCGGCCTTGCCGGGCCCGGCCCTGCCGCCGACCACCTCGCGGACCTGCTCGCCGTGGCCGCGCACTCCGGGGTCGGCTTCGGCTCGGGCCTCGTACCCCGGTGCGCCGACGTGGACCAGGTGTGGGCGCTGCTCGCGGGCGCCGTGGCCGCGATGACCGGGGCGGACGTGCGCGCCGCGATCGCCGCGCCGGACCCGGCCCGCATCCTGGGCCTGTCGCGATCGGCCCGGGAGGCCATCCGTGATGTCGTGACGTGCACCCTCGTGCCCGACGGGCGGGTCGACGCCGTCTCCGCGGACCTCGCGTCCGCCTCTCCCGACCAGGGCTGACTAGGCTCGTCGTCGTGGTCACCGTCGCCTACCTCGGCCCGCCCGGCACCTTCACGGACGCCGCCCTGCACCGGCTCCGCGCGGATGCGCGGACTTCCGGCCTGCTCGCCGACGCCGAGGCCGTCCCGGCCCCCACCCCCGACGAGGCGCTGGCCATGGTCCGCTCGGGCGCCGCCGACTACGCGTGCGTCCCGTTCGAGAACTCCGTCGACGGCACCGTCAACCCCACCGGCGACGCGCTCGCCGTGGGGGAGCGGCTCCAGATCTTCGCCGAGACCGAGCTCGACGTGGCGTTCTCCATCCTCGTGCGGCCCGGCACCGCCGCCGACGACGTGCGCGTGCTGCGGACCCACCCCGTCGCCGCCGCCCAGGTCCGTCGGTGGGTGGGCGTCCACCTGCCGCGGGCGCACATCGAGACCACGTCCTCCACCGCCGCCGGAGCCGAGGAGGTCGCCACGGGCACCGCCGACGCCACCGCGGCGCCCGCCCGGGCCGGCGAGATCAACGGGCTGGTCCCTCTGGCCGAGCGCGTCGCCGACGTCGGCGGCGCCCGCACCCGCTTCGTCCTGGTCGGCCGGCCCGCCCCGCCGCCGGCGCGCACCGGCAGCGACCGCACCAGCGTCGTCTTCGGCCTGCCGCACCAGCCCAACGCGCTCGTCCAGGCGCTGACCGAGCTGTCTATCCGCGACATCGACCTGACCCGCATCGGCTCCCGGCCCACCCGCGTCGAGCGGTTCACCTACCTGTTCCACGTGGACCTCGTCGGCCACATCGACGATCCCGCGGTGTCCGAGGCGCTCGTCGCCCTCCGCCACCGCACCTCCGACCTGCGCTTCCTCGGGTCCTGGCCCGTCGCCGACGGCGGCGAGGCCGGCGCGCCCCCGCCGGACCGCGCCGAGGCGCTGCGCTGGATCGACGGACTACGTCGTGGGGAGGGCGCGGGGTGAGCGCCCGACTCCACCTCGTCCGCCACGGGCAGACCCCCTCCAACGTCGCCGGCGCCCTCGACACCGCGCTGCCCGGCGCCCCGCTCACCGACCTCGGCCGCGACCAGGCGCGGCTGGTGGGCGAGGAGCTCGCCGGGTCCGGCATCCGCCCCTCGGTCGTCCTGAGCTCGGAGGCCGCCCGCGCCCGCGAGACCGCCGGCCTCATCGCCGGGGAGATGGGCCTGCCCACCCAGGCCGTGCCCGGCGTCCACGAGGTGCAGGCCGGCGAGTACGAGATGCAGACCGGCCCCGAGGCGCTGCTCGCCTACAACCGGTTGGTCCGCGACTGGCTCGAGAACGGCGACCTCGACTCCCGGCTCCCCGGCGGCGAGAGCGCCCTGGACGTGCGGCGGCGCGCCATGCCGCTCATCGCCGAGTTGCGCGAGTCCTACCTCGACAACGCCGTCGACGTGGTGCTCGTCGTCCACGGCACACTGATGCGGATGATCGCCGTGTTCGCCGGGGCCGTGCCCTCGCAGTGGGCGTTGGACAACCGGATCCCCAACTGCGGTGTCATCGAGCTGGCCCCGGACGGCGGCGGCTGGGCGTGCGAGCGATGGGGTGACCACCTGGGGCGGCCCGGGTACTGACGGCGGGCACGGCGTCCGTTCTGGCGGTGAGCCCGGCCCCGGCGACTGAGGCGACGGTTGCGCTCGGCGGGCGGGGCTGCCGGGCGAGGGGTGTGGCACTCAGAGTCTGCGGTCTGCGGGCGGGTGGGCCCGGCGCTGCCGGGCGGACCGGCAGCGTAAGCGGGCTGAGTCGCGCTGGCTCGGTGACTTACGCATCCGTGATGGTCCGTTTCGGCAGCGCAACCCCCATGAAACCGTGCATACAGCCAGCGTGGGTCAGTGAGGCAGCGCACTTGCGGGCAGTCGTGCTGGGGTTGTGCACGCCCACGCCCGGCCGTGCATTGGCTGAGCCGCTCAGCCCCAGCCGAGCGAGTGCAGGGTCTCCTCACCGATCCCGAAGTGGTGGGCGATCTCGTGGATCACCGTCACCGCCACCTCGTGGACGAGTTCCTCCTCGGTCGAGCAGTAGTCACACAGCGCGCCCCGGTAGATGGTGATGGTGTCCGGCAGGAACCCGGAGTAGGTGGTGTCCCGTTCGGTCAGCGCGACGCCCTCGTAGAGCCCGAGCAGGCCGGGCTCGTCCGGATGGCGGTCGGCGATGAGCACCACCACGTTGTCCATGGCCTCGAACAGCGCGTCCGGTACCGAGTCCAGCGCGTCGTCGACCAGCTCCTCGAACCGCGCCTCGTCGACGCGGATGCTCACGGCGCCCCGCCGGGCACCGGGACCGCGACCGTGCCCTGACCGGTGTCGGTCGTGGCGCCGGTGTCGCCACCGGGCTGCTGGCCGGGCGGCGGGATCTCGGTGGTGGTGGGCGCGACCGGCGTGTTCCCGTCGATGAGCACGCCCTGCCGAGCCGAGCCCCGCAGCACCGCGAACGGCCCGGGCTCGGCGGCCCTCATCAGCCCGCAGTTGACGGTGCGGCTGCCCGTGCGCCACGAGACCTCGGAGATGGGATTGACCAGCGTCGAGATGAGCGTCGTGCGGCGCAGCGTCTCGGGGTCGCCGAGGTAGGCGATCCCGGCCTCGCGGCAGGCATCGGCGGTGAGCTCGGACTGCTGACGCGGATCCGGCGGGACCGGCCCTTCGGGGAAGGTCCCCGTCACGTCGACGTCGGCGACGATCTCGATCGAGTGGTCGTCCGAGCACGGCACCGGCGCGCCGGGCAGGCCCTCGGCGGTGAAGCCCAGGCACGTCCCCGGATCCCAGCGGCGGTGCTGGTCGGCCTCTGCGAACGTCCCCGTGGACAGGGCTGACCGGCCGTCGAGTTCGGCGGCCGCGATACCGCACAGGACACTGCGATCGCCCTTGTCCCAGCCCTCCTCGGACGGCGGCACCACCAGTCCGGTGAAGCGACCCTGCGGATCGACCTCGCGGCCGCCCGCGTACCGGGAGATCAGCGGCAGGCACCGGTCCGTGCCCACCGGGGCCAGGTCGCCACTGTCCGGGAGCGGGGTGTCCCCGCCGAACCCGGGCACCTCGGACAGGTCGATCCGCCCCGCCACCTCGAACCGGTGGGGCTCGGCGCAGTCGACCGTGTCGAAGGAGGCCACGCGGTCCGCCGCATCGATGGACCAGGTCAGGCAGGTTCCCGGGGCGGCGTTGGCGTACGCCGGCCCCGACAGGGTCCTGGGGTCGACCTGCGGGACGACCGCCGCGATCCGCCCGGCGCTCGACGAGTTCGGGTCGTTGATCGCCGAGGCCATGAGCGCGCCGGTGACCGCCCCGCCGGACAGGATCGCGAGGAGGGAGGCCATGACCGCGCCCCGCGTGCGGAGCACGGACCGACCACGGCGTGACGATCGGGTGGTAGTGGTCATCGCCTTCCATGATGCCGCAACCGCGCCGTCCCGATAGGATTCGGAGCATGAGCGGACAGAACCACGACGAGCGACCCGGCGCGGACGGTGACGTGCGCTCGCCACGGGAGGGTGTGGACCCTGAGGTCCTCGAGTTCGCCCAGATGCTGTTCCAGTTGGCCCGGGACGGCGAGACGGAGCGGCTCGCGGCGTACGTCGACGCCGGCGTGAGCCCCGACCTGACCAACGAACGGGGCGATGCCCTGCTCATGCTGGCCGCCTACAACGGCCACCCGGACACCGTCCGCGCTCTGCTCGAGCGGGGCGCCGAGGTCGACCGCGCCAACGACCGGGGCCAGACGCCGCTGGCCGGCGCGGTCTTCAAGGGGTACGGCGAGGTCGTCCGCGTGCTCTTCGAAGCCGGGGCCGATCCGTACGGCGGCACGCCCACGGCCGTCGACACCGCGCGCATGTTCGAGAAGGACGCGTTCCTCGAGCTGTTCGGAGTCTGACCCCCGCGGGCGGTGGCGGATCGGGGCGTTCCGCCCGGGCCGCTAGGCTGAGATGCGTGATCGATCTCAAGCTGCTCCGCGAGAACCCCGACCTCGTCCGCGACTCCCAGCGCACCCGTGGCGAGGATCCGTCGCTGGTCGACCAGCTGCTGGCCGCCGACGAGGCCCGCCGCTCCTCCATCGCGGCCGCGGACTCCGCCCGCGCCGAGCAGAAGGCTCACGGCAAGAAGGTCGGCAAGGCCTCGCCCGAGGAGCGCCCGGCGCTGCTCGAGGCCGCGGGCGCCCTCAAGCAGGCGGTCAAGGACGCCGAGGAGGCCGAGAAGGCCGCGGCGGCCGAGGTCGACCGACTCCAGCGTCTGCTGTCGAACGTCGTCGAGGAGGGCACGCCCGCCGGCGGCGAGGACGACTTCGTGGAGATCGAGCGGATCGGCGAGATCCCCACCTTCGACTTCGAGCCGAAGGACCACCTCGAGCTGGGCGAGAGCCTCGGACTGCTCGACATGGAACGCGGCGCGAAGGTCTCCGGCGCCCGCTTCTACTTCCTCACCGGCTACGGCGCCCTGCTCCAGCTGGGCATGCTGCAGCTCGCCGCGCAGAAGGCCACCGCCAACGGCTTCACCATGATGATCCCGCCCGTGCTCGTGCGGCCCGAGATCATGCAGGGCACCGGGTTCCTCGGCCACCACGCCGACGAGGTCTACCGGCTCGAGGACGACGACCTCTACCTGGTCGGCACCTCCGAGGTCGCGTTGGCCGGCTACCACCAGGGCGAGATCCTGGATCTCTCGGCCGGTCCCAAGCGCTACTGCGGCTGGTCCTCGTGCTTCCGCCGCGAGGCCGGCAGCCACGGCAAGGACACCCGCGGCATCATCCGCGTCCACCAGTTCGACAAGGTCGAGATGTTCTCGTGGTGCAAGCCCGAGGAGGCGCATGAGGAGCACAAGCGTCTGCTGAGCTTCGAGAAGGAGATGCTCGAGGCGATGGGACTGCCGTTCCGCGTCATCGACATCGCCGGCGGCGACCTCGGCTCCTCGGCCGCCCGCAAGTACGACTGCGAGGCGTGGGTGCCCACCCAGGGGGCCTACCGGGAGCTCACCTCGACGTCCAACTGCACGACGTTCCAGGCCCGCCGGCTCGGGGTACGCTACCGCGACGACGAGGGCCGGACGCAGACCGCCGCCACCCTCAACGGCACTCTCGCCACCACGCGGTGGCTCGTGGCGATCCTCGAGAACCACCAGCAGGCCGACGGGTCCGTCGTCGTGCCCGAGGCGCTGCGGCCGTTCGTCGGAAAGGACGTGCTCGAGCCGATCCGCTGAGGGATCGCGACCTCGTCGTCGTCGTCGTCCTCGTCGTCCCGGTCTCGGGGCGGCCCCGCGCCTCGTCCCCGTCGCGTCGCGCACCGTCGCGCCGCGCCGCGCCGCGTCGCTCCAGGCGTCCGTCCGCCCCTACCCGGCGGTCACGGCCGAAACAGCATCATCACACCGCTCGCGCTGGCGCACGTGCGGCCGTCCGTGTCGGTGACCCGCGCCTGGACCACGCACGTCGACCGGCCGGCGTGCTCGACCTCGGCGCGGATCGTGGCGGGGGTCTTCTCCAGGCGTAGAGCCCGGATGTAGCGGACGGTGAGGTCCAGCGTGCTGTACCCGGTGCCCTCCTCGACGACTGTCGTGGTCGCGTAGCCGAGCGCCGAGTCCACCCAGCCGGAGACGATCCCGCCGTGGACCGTGCCGCCGCGGTTCAGCGCCCACTCCGCCGGCTCGGCCGTCATGGTCACCGCGCCCTCCTCGGCGGCGGTCAGCCGGACACCGAGCGAGTGTGCGCCGGGGGAGAGGTGCCGCTTCCCGTCGATGATGAGTTGAAGGGCGTCGAGGCCGGCGTGCGGTGAGCGGTCGGCGGCGTCCGGGAGCGGCGGCCAGGAGTAGTGACGGCTGCGCGTCATCGGATCGACCGAATCGAAGGGGGCGTCGTGGTCCACCCCGCCGAACCTACCGGCGGTCGCGGACACCCGCCGCCGCGGGCCGCTACCCTGGGGCCCGTGGAGCTGCTCTATACAGGGATCATCGGGTTCGCCCGGACGATGTTCAAGGTCCAGGGACTGGACATCACCGTGCGCGGGGAACACCACTTCCCGGCGGTCGGCGGGGCGGTCGTGGTGATCAACCACACCGGCTACTTCGACTTCGTCTACGCCGGCCTCCCCGCCCGCGTGCACAAGCGGTTCATCCGCTACATGGCCAAGCACGAGGTGTTCGAACACCCCGTGGCCGGGCCGATCATGCGCGAGCTCAAGCACATCCCCGTCGACCGCACGGCCGGCAAGGCGTCGTTCGACGAGGCCGTCGATCGCCTCAGGGCCGGCGAGCTGGTGGGCGTGTTCCCCGAGGCGACCATCAGCCGCAGCTTCGAGATCAAGGGCTTCAAGTCCGGTGCCGTGCGGATGGCGCTCGCGGCGGACGTCCCGATCATCACCGTCACCCTGTGGGGGTCCCAGCGCGTGTGGACGAAGGGACTGCCCAAGAAGCTCCTGCGACCGAAGATGCCGATCATGATGGAGGTCGGCGCGCCGATGAAGGCGTACGAGCCGATCGACGAGTGCACCCGGGAGGTCCGCTCGCGCATGCAGGCGGACCTCGAGCGGCTCCGGGACGAGTACGCGGAGCGCTACGGGCCGTACCCGGCCGGCGCGAACTGGGTGCCGGCCCGCCTCGGAGGATCCGCCCCCACGCTGGAGCAGGCCACGGCCCTGGACGAGGCCGAGCACGCGGAGCGTCTCCGTCGTCGCGCCGAGAAGGCGGCCGCCGAGGGCACGTCGGTGGCCGATGTCGACACCCCGAAGGGACCGGCGGGCCCGGACGCTCCGTGAGCCGGTCGCGGCCGATCCTCGTCGCCACGGACGTCGACGGGACACTGATCGGCTCGGACGACCTCGTGCCCGCCGCCAACCTGGCGGTCGTCGAGGACCTCGTCGCCGACGGTGCGACCTTCGTCCTGGCCACCGGTCGCCCTCCGCGCTGGCTCGCGCAGGTGGTCGACCAGTTGCCCGTCGCGCCACTGGCGGTGTGCGCGAACGGCGCCGTGATCATGGACACCGGCAGCGGCGAGTTCCTCGAGACCAGCCTGCTCGACCCCGACACGCTCGCGGCGATCGACGATGTCCTGCGGGAGCGGCTGCCGGGCAGTGGGATCGCGGCCGAGCGGCTCGGTGCCGACGCCGCCGATGCCGACTTCGTGGCCAGCCCGGACTACGAGCACGCCTGGATCCACCCCGCGCATCTCGAGGTGGGGCACGCCGAGGTCCTCTCCGAGCCCGTGCTCAAACTGCTGGCGCGCGTGCCGGGCATGCCCAGTGCCGAGATGCTGGCCGCCCTGCGCGGCGAGGTCGATCACCTTGCCGACGTCACGTACTCCACGACCAACGGGCTCATCGAGTTCGCCGCCCGCGGGGTGACCAAGGCGAGCGGGCTGTCGCGGATCGCGGCGTCCACCGCGGCCGCGACCGCCACCCCGTCGGCGGACGTGCCCGTGACGGTCGCGTTCGGCGACATGCCCAACGACCTGGAGATGCTGCGCTGGGCCGATCACGGCGTGGCGATGGGCAACGCCATCCCCGCGGTCCACGCCGCCGCCGACGAGGTCACGCTGACCAACGACGAGGCCGGCCTGGCGCACGTCCTGCGGCGCTGGTGGGTCTGACCCGCGGGGTCGGCCGGCGCTCTGTTCCCGCGCCCGCCTGAGCCGGCCCGCTCGAGTTCAGGCCGCCGGGCGCTACTGCGCCGAAATAGGTCGCGGACCGGTCCCCACCACTTCCCCGGTGTACCCCTAGCCCCGGTGGGGGAGGGGCACACCTGGTGGGAGCCGGTCCGCAAGTCTGAAATGGCCGCCGCGACGAGAAGCCCCGAGGCGCCGTGCCGGAGACCACGAGGGTCGCCCGCCGCGCGTGCGGCGGGCGACCCGGCCGTCGATCAGGGGTTGGGCTCGACGCTGAGCTGCTTGGTCTCCGGGTCGTAGACGAGCGTGCCGCCGACGAACCGCTGCGCGATCATGCCGTCCTCGCGCTCGGCCTCCGCGGAGACCGGCAGCCCGAGCGGGCCGTGCTCGAAGCCCTGCGCCGCCCACGCGTCGCCGATCACGCCCCACACCGGGTGCGTGCCGGTCTCGGGCGACGAGTACAGCGCGCCGTTCTCGTGCTTGACCAGGGAGACGTTGCCGAAGCGCTGGACACCGGACAGCGCCTTGCCGAGCTGGGCGCCGAGTTGCTGGCCGAAGCCGCGGAAGTCGCCACCGATGAGGTCCTGCGCGGAGCCGGCGTCGATGCCGATCGCGTCCTGCACCGAGCCGGCGTTCAGCGGGATGTCCGCCAGCGTCTTGCCGCCGAGGAGCGTGCGGGTCAGGGCGGCGGGATCGAGTCGGCCGCCGGTGAGCACGGTCCGCAGGGCCGAGGTGACGGCCTCCTGGATGCCGGACTGGGTGATCGTGGGCAGGCCGGCGCTTCCGGTGCCGCCGCCTCCGCCTCCGCCACCGCCGCCGCCGGTGCCCGGGTTGGACGGGGCCGGGGCCGCGCCCCCGCCGCCGCTCTTGGCGTAGGAGGCGGCGATGTCGCGGATCTGGCCCATCTTGGCGTAGCCGGCGTTGCCCGGGCAGGTGGTGAGGCCGACGTCGCGGTGGGCGAAGATGTTGGGCAGTCGCACGGCGGTGCCGTACGAGTACTTGGTGTACGAGGTGCCCTCGGAGTAGTGCGTGTCCGAGCCCTTGGGGTCGACGCCCGCGACCGACAGACGCCAGCCGATGATCTCGCCGACCTTGCGGATCGTGGCGTCGGACGGGGAGACGGTCGAGTAGTCGCCCATCATCGAGATGCCCCACGTGTTGCCGTTGAAGCCGCCGGCATGGGCGCCCTGGACGTTGCGGTCGAGTCCGCCGCGGCGGCCCTCGAAGGCCTGGCCGTACTTGTCGACCAGCACGTTGTAGCCCACGTCGCACCAGCCCAGCGTGCGTGCGTGGTAGGTGTAGATGCCGCGCATGACGCCGGCCGAGCCCTCGCGGGTGTAGTTGTTACTGCCGGCCGTGTGGTGGACGACGGCCGCGGCGAGCGTGGGGTCGTAGGAGGTGCCGCCGCAGCGGATCGACTCGTCGGCGCCCCAGCCGGCCCTGGTGATGATGGACGGTTGCCTGGCCGCGATGTCACCGTGCGCACCCGTGCCGCCGGAGGCGGTGACGTCGGCGAACGCCTCGGGGTCGGGCGTCGGCGTGTCGTCGGGGGAGAGCAGGACGGCCTGCACCGAGTCGGGGTCGAGGTCGGAGCTCTCGGCGACGGGCTTGATGTCCGCGTAGCGGGTCGGCGCGGGCGGGGCGTCGTCGGCGGCCGGACGGGCCGGGGCGGACGTCGGGCCGGCGGGCGCGGCGGGGGTCGGCACGGCCGACGGCGTGGGAGCGGACTCGGCGGCGCGCGTGGCGGCGACGTCCTCGTCGCCGGAGGCCGGCGCGGGCTCGTCCGGGGTCGCCTCGGGCGCGTCGGCCAGTGAGGTGTCCTCGATGTCGATGCCGGACAGCGAGATCTGGACCGCCGTGGTGTCGAGCCCCAGGAAGACGGGCTCGGTGCCGCCGGTGCCGGTGACGCTCTCGCCCTTGCCGTCGGTGGACTCGGCCTCGTACCAGGGGCCCCACGAGCCGTCGGGGTTCTTCGCACGGACCTGCGCGACGGCGGCCGGGTTGTGGCCCTTCCACGTGACGCCGACCATCGAGAACGGCGTCTCGGACGTGACCTCGCGGACGGGCGAACCGCCGGAGGCGACATCGCTGTCCACGCCCGCGGCGGGCGGTGCCTCGGCCAGCGGGACCGCCGTCTCGCCGGTCGGTAGCCCGCCACCGGCGGTGGCGGTGATGTCGTCGCCGGACTGGACGACCTGGTCCGCCCCGTACACGGCGAGGGGCGTGACGACGGACGCCGCGACCGCCACCGCCAGGGCGAGGGTCCGGCGTCGACCGCTGACGTACAGGGGGCGGCGTCGTGTTCTCAAGGGCTTCTCCAGATCAGGATCTGTGTCACGCGGCTGCGCGGGCTGCGTGGCACTACTGCCCGTCAGGCCTCGCCGGAGCGAGACCACAGGGACGTGTGTGACGAACGGGGTCAATGTTAGCCAAGAAACGACTGAAACCAAGTGGTAAAACTGTGAATGTTGGGACTACAAGGATGTAGTTTCGAACCGGCGTACGACGACGAGAGCGCCCCACCTGCGCCATGGGCCACTGCAGTCGCGCCGAGAAGTCGTCCTCCTCGTCGTCGTCGGCGTGCCCTGAACCCACCCCCGACCCGCCGGATACCCTTGGACCCGGACCCGCGCCGACCGGCGCGTGGCCAGGCGAGCGGACGGCGCGGGCGACACGGCGACGGACCGCCGCCACGGACTAGGGAAGGCTCGAGACTTATGGCAGGCGAACGGCAGTGGGGCACCTATGACCTCATCGTGGTGGGGTCGGGTTTCTACGGTCTGACGGTCGCCGAGCGGGCGGCGAGCGAGCTCGGCAAGCGCGTGCTGGTGCTCGAGCGGCGTCACCACATCGGCGGCAACGCCTACTCCGAGCCCGAGCCCGAGACCGGCATCGAGATCCACAAGTACGGCGCGCACCTGTTCCACACCTCCAACGAGCGCGTGTGGGAGTACGTCAACCGCTTCACGTCCTTCACCGGCTACCAGCACCGCGTGTTCGCCATGCACAAGGGCACCGCGTACCAGTTCCCCATGGGCCTGGGCCTGATCTGCCAGTTCTTCGGCCGCTACTACTCGCCCGACGAGGCGCGCGCGCTCATCGCCGAGCAGGCCTCCGAGTTCTCCTCCGAGGAGGCGGCGAACTTCGAGGAGAAGGCCATCTCCCTCATCGGCCGCCCGCTCTACGAGGCGTTCATCAAGGACTACACGGCCAAGCAGTGGCAGACCGATCCCAAGAACCTGCCCGCCGGCAACATCACCCGCCTGCCCGTGCGGTACACGTTCGACAACCGCTACTTCAACGACACCTACGAGGGCCTGCCCGTCGACGGCTACACCGCGTGGCTGGAGAACATGGCGGCCGACGAGCGGATCGACGTGGTGCTGGACACCGACTGGTTCGACGTCCGCGAGGCCGTCCGCGCGGCGAGCCCCGATGCGCCCGTCGTCTACACCGGCCCGCTGGACCGCTACTTCGACTACGCCGACGGCGAGCTGGGCTGGCGCACCCTGGACTTCGAGACCGAGGTCCTGCCGACCGGCGACTTCCAGGGCACCCCGGTGATGAACTACAACGACGCGGAGTACGACTACACCCGCATCCACGAGTTCCGCCACTTCCACCCCGAGCGCAAGAACTACCCCACGGACAAGACCGTGATCATGCGCGAGTACAGCCGGTTCGCCGAGCGCGAGGACGAGCCGTACTACCCGATCAACGAGTCCACCGACCGCGAGAAGCTGGCCGCCTACCGCGACCGCGCCAAGGCCGAGACCGCCGCCAACAAGGTGCTGTTCGGTGGCCGGCTGGGCACGTACCAGTACCTCGACATGCACATGGCCATCGCGTCCGCGCTGACGATGTTCGACAACACGCTGGCGCCGCACCTGCGCGTCGGAGCGCCGCTCGCCGACGGCTGATCCCCCCGCGAAATCCGCTACTCCCCGGCGGGATCTGCTACTCCTGCCGGGGTAGCGGATCCGTCGTCGGGGTAGCGGATTCGGGTGCGGTGCCCGCGGGTGCGGTGCCCGCGGGTGCGGTGCCCGCGGGTGCGGTGCCCGCGGGTGCGGTGCCCGCGGGTGTGGCGGCCGTGGGCGCGTCGGCGACCAGCCCGTGGACGGCGGCGTCACGCTGCGCGGCGTGCACGATCGTCGGCTTGGCCTCGCCCAGGTGCACCAGGACCGGGGTCACCGACGTCCAGAAGCGGCTCAGCGAGCTCAGGCCCTCGTTCTCGGCCCGCGCCTGCGCCCGCTCGGCCCGCGTGTCGTCGGCGCGTGTGGGGTGCAGGGCGGCGCGCTTGCCCTCGATCCGGTCGTCCTTGCGCTGCGAGATGACGTACCCCAGCGCGAATGCCACACTCCGCGGCATCCGCCCGGACAGCAGCACGTGCGCCTCCGGGTAGTCGTCGAGCACCTGCTCCACCGCCCCGGACAGCTCCTCCACCAGCCGGGCGAACGCCCGCCGGTTTACCTGCCGACCGCTCGCGCCCGGGTACCAGCGCCCGGCCGGAAGCGTCCACGGGCGGAGGGTGGCCTCGCCCGCCGCGCCCGCGTTCGTGCCCCCGCCGGCGTCCGTGCCGACGGCGTTCGCGGTGGCGGAGCCTGTCCGGTCGGCTCCGTCCGCGCGCTCGGCGGGTCCGACGACGACGACGAGGTCCGCCGCCTCCCGCAGCGGATGTCCCGCGTCCACCTCGGAGACCGGTCCGCCCCCTTCAAGCTGGAGCGAGAGCCAGACCCGCCGCACGGAAGTCCGGTCCGCTGGCGCCTCGACCGCCGACCCGGCGGGCAGGGTCACCATCGCCAGTTCCGCGCCGGGTTGGCTGCGGCGGGACCGCCACCGCCGCTCGGTCCACTCGTCGTCGCCGTCGTCGAAATACACGGTGCGCACGCCTGTGTCCCCGCCCGGAAGGCGCCGCTTCCGGGCTGCCACGGGCAGCTCGGCGAGGTGCGTGCGCTCGCGCAGGAGGGTGTCGTAGCCGACCGCCAGCGCCGCCGGGAACGCGAGGTTCGGCGCCAGGAGGAAGCCGGTCGCGTCGTCGTCGTCGTTCATCGCCCGCTCGAGCTCGTCGGAGATGTGGTCGACCTCGCGGCGTAGGTCCACCACGGCGTTGGCGGTGCCGAACCAGCCCGTCGCAGAGCGGAAACCGAGACTGCGGGCGTTGGCCACGTCCACGGCGGCACGCATCCGGTCCGCGCTCTCGGCCGGCAGGAGTCGCAGGTAGTACAGCGTGCCGTTGTGCGCCATGAGCCACGCGCGCAGGGCCATCGCCGCCACCAGCACGAGCAGGGTGCCGAGGAACCAGCCCAACCGCGACGGCGAGGTGCACGTCTCGGACCACAGGTCGGACACCGTGGAGATCGTGCACGACGCATCGCGGGCGATGAGGTCCTCCGCGACCAGCCCACCGAACGCGGTGGTCAGCGCGACCGTGATGGCGATGAGCGTTTCGAGGACGAACACGCGCATGAGCGTATCGGTCGCCTCGGACACCGGCCGCGAAGTGGCGACGCGGCCTCCGGGGCGGGCCTAGGCTTCTGGCATGACCCGCACGATCGTCCGGCCCCTGCCCCGCGCGGTGCCCGCTCCCGTCGCCGACCCCGCCCCGGGCCGGGCGGCGGTCCTGTGCGGCGTCGCGGCCGCGCTGCTACTGGCGCTGTTCCTCATGCCGTTCGCGCCGGCCCGCGCCCAGGCTCCCGCGCCCGTGCCCGCGCAGGCACCGGCTCCCCAGACTCCCGCCGAGGCGCCGGCCGCCACCGAGGTGGCCGTGGGCGTCACCGACCGGGCCGGCGTCCTGTCGTCAGGCGACCAGGACCTGCTGCGCGCCGAGACCGCGCGGATCGCGTTCCCGCCGCAGGTCACGCGCGTCGAGTACCTGGTCTTCGACGACGGCGGCGACAACCTCAACGACACGACCGAGCGCTTCGCCCAGTCCGAGCGGCCCGACCTCGTCGCCGAGGACAGGGAGAAGTGGGCACCGGGCACGCTCATCGTGGCCAACGACACCGAGGCGCGCGACGTGGGCATCTACTGCGGCGACGACGTCTGCGGCGCCCTCGACATCTTCGAGGGCCCGCACCTCGACGGCGCGCTGGAGGCGATGAAGGACCCGATGCGGCGGGAGAACCACGCGATGGGTCTGCTCGCGGGTGCGCAGGCCGCGAACGACCCGACCGTGACGGGCCCGGAGCCCGAGGAGGCGCCGGCCTGGCTGCCATGGGCGTTCGCCGGTGCGGGTGTCGTGGGTGCGGGCGCGGTCGGTGCGGCCGTCGCGTCGAGCCGTAAGAAGAAGGCGACGACGGCGAGGGAGCGCTACGACCGGGTCTCCCGCGAATACGGGCGGGTCGCG
Source organism: Dietzia lutea (assembly GCF_003096075.1). Classification (NCBI taxonomy): domain Bacteria; kingdom Bacillati; phylum Actinomycetota; class Actinomycetes; order Mycobacteriales; family Dietziaceae; genus Dietzia; species Dietzia lutea. Next base: position 410,568 of record NZ_CP015449.1, read on the forward strand.
CAGGAGCTCACCGGGCTGGACGTGCGCGCCAACTCGCTCACCTCCCCGCTGGCCGACGACGAGCTGCGGTCCCAGTGGGCGGACGTTCGGGACCGGTTCGTCTCGCTGGACACCGTGATGGGCCGGATCGGGGACCTGCGGCCCGACTCGACCGACTCGGAGTTCCGGGCCAAGGCCACCGACATCGAGCTCGCGCACACGACGGTCGACCAGATGGAGACCGCCGAGAAGAACATCGACCAGCTGTTCCGCATGGAGCAGGGCGACGGCGACGTGCGCCGACGCCAGCTCGGCGAGCTACACGAGGACATGGCTGCGGCCGCGCTGGGGACGAAGGACGAGCGGTTGGCCGCGGAGGCCCGGGCTTTGGACGCTCGGGCGGACGAGCTGGCCCGCGACACACAGGCGCCCGATTTCATGGACCGATATGCGCGCCTGGTGGTGGACTACAGGCTCGTCGTGGAGGCGATCCGCGAGCGGGAGATGTCGGATGTGAAGACCGCCAAGGACGCGGGGGACCGCCACGCGCCCCGGCTGTACGACCGCGACTGGCGCGCCGGCTACGGCTACAACGGCTTCGTCCCGTACTACGTCGTGTCGAGCTGGCACGCCCATGACGTGCAGGCGGCGCAGTCGGCGAGCTCGACCAACACGAGCTACTCCAACCCGTCGTTCTCGGGTGGCGGCGGGTCGAGCGGGTACTGACCCGGTGCGGCTGCCCGGCGTGTACTCGGCGCGCGGTCGGGCGCGGCGCGACTATCGGCTACCCCACCGGAGTCCGGGCGGGCTCCGGCCGGGTGCGCGACCCGGGCAACGAGGCAGCGCACCTGCCCTGACGTACGCTGCCCCACCGGCTTACGCTGGGAGAATGCCCGATTTCAGCCCGCTTGCGCTGGGCGAGTGGACCATTTCGCCAGCGTAAGCCGGTGAGGCAGCGCATCTGGCGGGACTCACGCTGGCTGAGTGCACGCCGCCGCGGGCCGGGGTCAGCCCTCGACGATCTCCACCGACTCGATGGTGTGCGTGGTCTGGGGCCGCCCCTGGGGGCTGCCGTCGGACTCGATCGCGGTGACGGCCTCCATGCCCTCGGTGACGGTGCCGAACAGGCTGTAGTCCGGCGGCAGCGAGACGCCGGCGTCGCCGGTGACGATGAAGAACTGAGAACCGTTGGTGTCCGGCCCGGCGTTGGCCATGGCCATCGACCCGATCTCGTACTCGCCCCCGGCGGGCAGCTCGTCGGCGAACTCGTAGCCCGGGCCGCCGCTGCCGGTGCCCTTCGGATCGCCGCCCTGGATCATGAAGCCGGGGATCACGCGGTGGAACGTGATGCCGTCGTAGTAGTTGTGGCGGGCCAGGAAGACGAAGTTGTTGACCGTCTCCGGGGCCTTCTCCTCGAGCAGGTCCACGGTGACGGCCCCGGCGTCGGTGGTGATGACGGCCGAGTAGTCGACCCCCGGGGTCAGACACATCGGCGGGGCCGAATCGAACTCGGTGGTGCGCTCGGCGGTCCCCTCGGCGGGCGGGCACTCGACTTCGCCGCCCGACTCGCGGCCCTCACTCTGCGTCGCGCTGGTCGTCCCGCCGGTCGCCTGCTCGTCGGAGGTCGTGTCGTCGGAGCCGCAGCCGGCGAGCGCGAGGGGCGCGGCGAGGGCGAGCACTCCGAGGGCGGTGCGGACGGTCGGGCGGCGGCGTGGCGAAGCGGTGAGGTGCATGGGACGAGACTAGGTGGTGAGCCGGTCCGAGTGGGCGCCCGCCTACGCGCCGGGGTGGGCACCGCATACGCGCCCGGGTGGGTGCCCGCCTACGCCCCGGGATGGACGCCCGCATGTGCGCGGGTGGGGCCCCGGCGCGTGGTGGGCGGGGTGCGTCGGCCCCGACGGGTACGATCGACCCGGCTTTCGTCCCGCACCCGCGCCTCCCCGGCGGCGGCGCAGCGGGCGCGGAGGTGCGACAGGGCACAGCAATGTGGACGAGGGCGGCCCCGGCCGTCGGGACGGGGACACGCACACATGGAACATCACGGCCACCACGAGTTGGTCGACGAGGTCGAGCGATCGGTCGCCGCGCTCGCCGATCCACGTGGCCGGGAATGCCTCCAGCGGATCATCCTGCCGCGGGCCGGCGAGCCGCTCGACGTGCGCTCGCTCTACCTCGACGAGGCCCCCACCAACACCCGCCGCGCCCACTCGTCCACCCGGACGTCGCTCGGCATCGGCGCGGACTCCGAGGTCTCCTTCGCCACCTACTTCAACGCGTTCGCCGCGGCCTACTGGCGCCGGTGGACGGTCCTGGACGAGGTCGTCCTGCGGCTGACCGTCCGCGGCGCCGGCCGCGTCGACCTGTACCGCTCGAAGATCGACGGCTCCCGCATCGCGGTAACCGGGGACGTCGTCGGCGAGCCGGGACAGGCCGGACAGGTCACCACGGTCGAGTTCGTGTGCGACCTGGGTCCGTTCGAGGACGGCGGCTGGATCTGGTTCGACCTCACCTCCGACACGGACGTCGAGCTTCTCTCTGGCGGCTGGTACTCCGCGGTCGACGCCCCGGCCACGCGCCCGGACGCCGGCCCGGACGGTCGGCCTGACCCGGCCGTGCAGGTGCCCAACGACCGCCGCGTGACCGTCGGTATCCCCACGTTCAACCGGCCCGGTGACGCGGTGGCCGCGCTGCGGGCGCTGACGTCCGACCCGGAGGTCGACGCGGTGATCGACGCGGTCCTCATGCCGGACCAGGGCGACAGGAAGGTCCGCGACGAGCCCGGGTTCGCGGAGGCGGCGGAGTTTCTCGGCGACCGGCTGCACATCTTCGACCAGCCGAACCTCGGCGGCTCGGGCGGCTACAGCCGCATCATGTACGAGGCGCGGAGGCTGACGGACTCCCCGTACATCCTGTACATGGACGACGACATCGAGATCGAACCCGACTCGATCCTGCGGTCGCTGGCGTTCGGGCGTTTCGCCACCGTCCCGATGCTGGTCGGCGGGCAGATGCTCAACCTGCAGGAACGCAGCCACCTGCATACGATGGGCGAGGTGGTGGGCGCCCACGACTTCATGTGGACCGCCGCCCCGCACGCGGACTACGACTACGACTTCTCCACGTACCAGCTCACGGACCGCGACAACCCCAAGCCGCTGCACCGCCGGATCGACGTGGACTACAACGGCTGGTGGATGTGCCTCATCCCGCGCGTGGTGGCCGAGAAGATCGGCCAGCCGCTGCCGCTGTTCATCAAGTGGGACGACGCGGAGTACGGCCTGCGCGCGCGACGGGCCGGCCACCCCACGGTCACCATGCCCGGCGTGGCGATCTGGCACATGGCGTGGTCGGACAAGGACGACGCGATCGACTGGCAGGCCTACTTCCACCTGCGCAACCGCCTCGTGGTGGCGTCGCTCTACCACGACGGCGACCACAAGGGGATCATGCAGTCCAGCCTCAAGGCGCTGGTCAAGCACCTGGTCTGTCTCGAGTACTCGACGGTGGCCATCCAGATCGAGGCGATCCGCGACTTCCTCCGCGGCCCCGAGGCCCTGTACGAGTTGCTGCCCACCGCGCTGCCCAAGGTGCGGGCGATGCGCGCGGAGTTCCCGGACGCCGTGCTCATCCCGTCGGCCGTCGACCTGCCCGCACCGTCGGGCGGCCCGGCCGGGATCCACTCCGAACCCCGCGGCCCGGTCCGCAAGGCCGTCGCGTTGGCCAGGGGGCTCGCGCACACCCTGAGCAAGGACGACAAGCGTCACCACGAGGTGCCGCAGGCCAACTTCCCGCCGATCGAGGCGCGCTGGTACTCGCTCAGCCGGGTCGACGGCGCCACCGTCACCACCGCCGACGGCCGCGGGGTGGTCTACCGCAAGCGCGACCGCGAGCTGGCCACCGCGCTGTTCAAGGAGTCGGCGGCCCTGCACCGTGAGCTGTTCCGGCGGTTCCCCGAGATGCGGCGTCGCTACCGTGACGCCCACACCGAACTCGTCACCAAGGAGGCCTGGAGCCGTGTCTTCGATGCCTGATCCCGCGGGTTCGGTCGAGATCCCCGTACCCACCGGCGAGGTCCGGCTCCTGGCGGCGGTGCAGAAGCGCCTGCTCGCGGTGCCCGGGTCGCGTCAGGCGGCCGTGGCGATGTCCCACGTCGGCGAGCACGCCCTCGGCTGGATGGCGATCGCGGCGGCCGGCATGGTCGTCGACCCCGACCGCCGTGGCCGCTGGGCCATGGTCGGTGTCGGCAGCTTCGGCGCCCACGCCACGTCCGTCGTCGTCAAGCGGGTCGTACGCCGCCGGCGACCGGACCACCCGTCCGTCGCCGTGGGGGTGGGCACCCCCTCCAAGTTGAGCTTCCCCTCGTCCCACGCCACCTCGACGACCGCGTTCGCCCTGCTCGCGGGGTCGGTGTCAGGCGTTCCGGTCGCGCCGGCGCTCGTGCCGCTGATGCTGGCGTCCAGGTTGGTGCTCGGAGTCCATTACCCTTCGGATGTGGTCGCCGGTGCCGCCGTCGGTGCGGGCTGCGCTGCCCTCACCCGCGCGGTCTGGCCCTCGGACGCGGTCCAGCAGGTCCTGCCCGGGGCACTGCGCGACGGCGCGGCGGGCCCGCGCGCCACCCAGATTCCCGAGGAGAAGCGATGACCGATCAGACCGGAGTGCCGGCCGCCCGGGGCGGGACGGAACACCATCTCCTGGGCGCCGAACCGCACACGGCCAACGAGATCGACGACATCGAGGAGGCTGTCGAGGAGTCCGGGGGCGCGCCCCCGAAGAACCTGCTCGACGGCATGGTCAAGGCCCTCCGGCCGCGTCAGTGGGTCAAGAACGTCCTCGTCATCGCCGCGCCCGCCGCGGCGGGTTCGCAGACGCTCACCGACGGCAGCGTCCTGTTCTCCGTCTTCATCGCGTTCGTGGCGTTCTGTATGGCCGCTTCGAGCGTGTACCTCATCAACGACGCGATGGACGTCGAGGCCGACCGTGCGCACCCGACCAAGCGCTTCCGGCCCATCGCGGCGGGCGTCCTGCCCGTCGGCCTCGCCTACGCGATGGCGGTGGTGCTCATCGTCGCCGCGCTCGTCCTCTCGGTGCTGTTCGCGCACCCGGCCCTGGCGATCGTCGTGGCCGTGTACATCGTGCTGCAGCTCATGTACTGCTTCGGGCTCAAGCACCAGCCGGTGCTCGACATCGCGTTCGTCTCGTCCGGCTTCCTGCTGCGCGCGGTCGCCGGCGGTGCGGCCGCCGAGGTCGAGATCTCGCAGTGGTTCCTGCTCGTCATGGCGTTCGGTTCGCTGTTCATGGCCGCGGGCAAGCGGTACGCGGAGCTGAGCCTGCACCTGAAGACGGGCGCGAAGATCCGCAAGGCTCTGGAGAGCTACACGCCCACCTACCTGCGGTTCGTCTGGACGCTGTCGGCCACGGTGCTCGTGCTCTGCTACGCGCTGTGGGCGTACGACCGGGGCTCGGATCCCACCCAGCCGAGCGGCGCGGCGATCTGGCTGCAGATCTCGATCGTGCCGTTCACCATCGCCGTCCTGCGCTACGCGGTCGACGTCGACGCCGCGCAGGCCGGCGAGCCCGAGGACATCGCGCTGGGCGACCGGGTCCTGCAGGTCCTCGCCGCGCTGTGGGTCCTGACCGTGGTGATCGGGGTCTATATCGTCCCGTCGCTGGCCTGACCCCGGCGGACACACGATGTCGGAGGTGACGGCGGAGAGCCGTGACGGTCGCCGCGCAGGGACCCGCGACGGGCGGGGCGGTAGCGCCGGGACCCGCGACGGGCGGGGCGGTAGCGCCGGGACCCGCGCCGGGCGGGGCGACGCGGTCTTCTGGACCGGGCTCGCCGTGGTGGTGGCGATCTTCTTCGCCGGCGCGTGGCAGCGTCGGTGGATCGCCGACGACGGTCTCATCGTGCTGCGGACGGTCCGCAACCTCGTGGCCGGCAACGGGCCGGTGTTCAACGCGGGGGAGCGGGTCGAGTCCAACACCTCCACGCTGTGGACCTACCTCATCTACGGCACCCACGAGGTCGTCGGCTACCGCCTCGAGCTGGTCGCGCTGGGACTAACGCTGACGCTGAGCATGGCGGCGGTGGCGTGCGCGATGCTGGGCGCCCGCGTGATGTACCGCGGCACCCGACGCGCCCCGGCGGGCGGCCCGATGCTGCTCCTACCGTTCGGCGTCCTCATCTACGTCATGCTGCCGCCGGCCCGCGACTTCGCCAGTTCCGGACTCGAGACGGGGCTGGTGATCTGCTGGATCGGCGTCATGTGGCTGGGCCTGCAGCTGTGGGCCCGGTCCCCGCACCGCGAGGGCCGCTCCGGCCTGCCCGCGCCGGGGACGGCGGCGATCGCGTTCATCGCCGGGCTGGGACCGCTCGTGCGGCCCGAGATGGCGCTGGCGGCGGCGGTCTTCCTCGCGATGATGGCGGCCTCCCGCCAGTCGTGGCGGCACCTTGGCTGGCTCGTGGTCATCGCGGGCACGGTGCCGGTCGCCTACCAGCTCTGGCGGATGTCCTACTACGCGCTGCCGTACCCGCTCACGGCCGTGGCCAAGGACGCCGGCGGCTCCAAGTGGGACAAGGGCGCCGAGTACCTGTGGGATCTGCTCGCGCCGTACGTGCTGCTGCTGCCGCTGATCGCCGTCCTCGTCGCGGGCCTCGTGGCCCTGTGGGCGCGGTCGGCCCCCAGCCGGGCGGCCGGACCGGCATCGTCCGGACATCCGCTACTCCGACTCGGGATCCGCTCCCCTCACAGGGGTAGCGCATCCGGAGGGACGGTAGCGGATTCCCGGTCGGGAGAAGGTGACGACGACGAGGGCGGCCGGCTGCTCCGCCTGCGGGGCCGGGTCCGCTCCACCCCGGTCGTCACGGTCGCGTTCCTCGTCGTGGCCCTGGTGATGCTGCTGTACGTCACCCGCGTCGGCGGCGACTTCATGCACGGCCGCGTGCTGCTGCCGTCCCTGTTCCTGATCCTCCTGCCCGTCTCTGTGGTGCCCCTGCCCGTAGGGCCCGCCCGCGGGTCCGCGGACGCCTCCGTGCGGCGGGTGGCGGTACCCGTGACCGCGGCCGCGTGGCTCGTCGTCGTCGGATGGGCGGTGACCGTCCAGGTCACCGAGGACCCCTTCCGCGAGGAACCGGAGTCCATCACGTCGGCCGGCATCGTCGACGAGCGGCAGTTCTACATCCAGCGCACGGGTCACAAGCACCCGCTCCTCGCCGACGACTACCTCGATTTCCCGCGCATGCGCGCGCTCGTGCGTGACGTCTCCCGCAACGAGACGGGGGCGGTGTTCCTGCCGGTGCCGGGCTTCCAGGATCGCTGGGACGTGGTCTCCTACGACCATCCGATGCCCGGGCTCGCCCCGTTCGAGTTGCCCGAGAACCCCGTCAAGACCGTCGTGTTCCTCAACCTCGGCATGACGAGCATGAACCTGCCGCTCGACGTGGACGTCTACGACACGGTCGGCCTGGCCTCGCCGCTGGCCGCGCACACGGACCGGATGGAGGACGGGCGGATCGGGCACGACAAGTTCCTGCCGTACGACTGGGTGCTCGCGCGGACCGGGGTCGTCGAGGACCCGGTCAACTTTCCGCGGTGGATCGACGTCAACTGGGTCAACCAGGCCGAGGTCGCGTTGCAGTGTCCGGCCACACAGGCGCTGATCGACTCCTATTCCGCCCCGTTGACCCCCGAGCGGCGGTGGTCGAACCTCGTTAACGCATTCTCATTCGCCGAGTACCGGATCAACAGAATCCCTGCGTACGAGGTGCAGAGGTGCGGGTTGCCGATGCCTGAGAAGGTGGAGAAGTATCAGGGCACTCGGTAGGGTGGCGCTCGCTGTTGTCTCGAAACGGTAACAGTCCGGGGTCGAATCGGTCCCCGACCTGTAACACCTGTCCCAAAGTGCGCGACAGTATCGATGACCTCGATGTCGCAGTTCCGGTCCTCCCCTGGTGGGGCCGGTCCGATGAACGTCACCGATGCCCTGCGGGGCACCAGGAACGAACAAAGGAACCAACGAATGTCCCACTCCACCCTCCGGCGCAGGTTCGCCGCCGGGCTCACCGCTCTGGCGACGGCCGCCGGGCTCATCGTCGGAGCCCCGGCACTGGTCGGCGCGCAGGCGACCGAGCAGGGTTCCTCCGCCAGCCTCGGGTCCGCGGGCTCGTCGGCACCGCCGCCGCCCGCCCCCGCGTTCCGGCCCGCCGGTGGTGACGAGAACCCGGTCGGTTTCCGCAACTGGCTGCGCCCCGGCTGCGAGTGGGACCCGGTCGCGTCCTGGGTCCAGCTGTGCACGGTCCACTCGCCGTCCATGAACCGGCCCATCAAGGTCCAGGTCCAGCCCGCCCGCTTCGGCGGCAACGCCGGCCTGTACCTGCTCGACGGCCTGCGTGCGCGTGACGACTGGAACGCGTGGACCCACGACGCCCAGGCGCAGCGCATCTTCCTGCAGGACAACATCACCCTGGTCATGCCCGTCGGCGGCCAGGTGTCCTTCTACTCCGACTGGGAGCGGCCCATCAACCTGGGCGGCAACCTGCTGGAGTACAAGTACGAGACGTTCCTGACCCAGGAGCTGCCGAACTACCTGGCGGACCACTTCGGCGTGCGGCGCGACAACAACGCCATCGCCGGCCTGTCGATGGGCGGCTCCGCCGCCGCGGCGCTCGCAGCCAAGCACCCGGACCAGTTCAAGCAGGTCTCGGTGTTCTCCGGCTACATGAACCCCACCGCCCCGGGCATGTACACCATGATCCCGCTGGCGATGTTCGACCAGTGCAGGTGCGATCCGTTCGCCATGTGGGGCCTGCCCGGCTCCCCGCGCTGGGGTGAGAACGACCCGCTGCTCAACGCCGCGAAGCTGCGCGACATCCCGATGTACGTCACCGCCGGCTCCGCGATCCCGGGCCAGTACGACCAGCCCTCCAGCCTGCAGGCCGTGTTCAACACGTTCAACGGCATCATCCTCGAGGGCCTGTCCCGCGGTTCGACCCTGGCGTTCCAGAACACGATGAACGCGGCCCCGAACAAGGCCATCTTCGAGTACCGCACCACCGGCATCCATGGCTGGGGCTACTGGAACGACGACCTCATCGCGGCGCGCTCGGCGCAGATCCTGAACGTGATGAACGCCCACGCCTGGGCCGGCTACTGAGCCGCACAGTCGCCCGGCACAACTAAATAGGACGGATTCGCCCTCTCACAGCGAGTCCTCACCCGTCACACCGGGGCCCCGCGCGTAGATTCTGTGCGGGGCCCCGGTCGCTTGTGACCACCGGGTTCGGCCGCGGGAGGGGAACCCGCGGGCGCGCCGCGGACCCGGGCCCCGGACACGGGTGACGCGGGCCGGGTGCGACGCGCGCCCACCAGACGATCCGGCGAGACGACGCGGCAAGAAAGAGAACAACACATGGCGACCCCCAGCGCACACGCGAGCCCCCGTTCCCGGTGGGCGTCCCTCCTCGCGGCTCCCCTCGTGGCGTCGGTGGTGGGGTCCGGTCTCGTCCTGCCGCCCGTCGCCGCGGCGCAGGAGACGCCGACCCGGCCGGCCCCGGCGCAGAGCAGTCCCACGCAGACGACGCAGTCGCGGTCGACGACCGCCGCGCCGGACCCGGCGGGCGCGCCCGACGCGCCGAGCCTGCGCGTGCCCGCGGCGCCGCCCTCCGGCGTGCGCCTGGACAAGGTCGAGTGGAAGTCGGCCAACCGCGTGGCCCTGTGGGTGCAGTCGCCGGCCATGGAGCAGGCCGTGCAGGTTCAGCTCATGCTCCCCGCCCAGTGGAACGCCGACCCCGGCCGCACCTACCCGTCCCTGCTGCTGCTCGACGGACTGCGTGCCCGCGACGACGCGAGCGGCTGGACGCTGGAGACCAAGATCTCCCAGTTCTTCGACGCCAAGAACGCGGTCGTCGTCCTGCCCGTCGGCGGTGAGTCGAGCTTCTACACCGACTGGGTCTCCGACGCGAAGGGCGCGGCCTACCAGTGGGAGACGTTCCTCATGCAGGAGCTGCCCCCGCTGCTGGCGCGTGACTGGCGCGTCGGCGACGAGCACGGCGTGGCCGGGCTGTCCATGGGCGGCACGGCCGCCATGATGCTCGCCCAGCGCTACCCCGAGCACTTCCAGTTCGCGGCCAGCTACTCCGGTTTCCTCGACACCACCAGCTTCGGCATGCCCGAGGCCATCAAGGTGGCCATGCAGGACGCCGGCGGTTACCCGGCGGAGAACATGTGGGGGCCGCTCGGCTCGGACCGGTGGCAGGAGCAGGACCCCAAGCTCCACACCGAGAAGATGCGCGGGCAGAGCGTCTACGTCTCCGCGGGCAGCGGCAACACCGGGCCCTGGGATCAGCCGTCGGGCCTGCCGGACATCCCCACCAACTTCCCCGGCTACGGGCTCGAGCTGCTCTCGCGGATGACCACCCAGACCTTCGTCAACAAGGCCCGCGCCGAGGGCGTCGAGGTCACCGCGAACTTCCGCCCGTCCGGTACCCACACGTGGCCGTACTGGCAGTTCGAGATGACCCAGGCGTGGCCGCAGTTCGCCGCCGCGGTGGGCATCGAGAACGTCGAGAAGCCGTGTGCGGCGGCGGGCGAGATCGCCCGCGTGGCCGAGCGTCAGCCCGGGCTCGGGCCGTGCCTCACCGGCGAGTACGACGTCCGCGGCGGAAAGGCCACCGATTTCCGCTTCGGCCGCGTGTTCTGGTCGCAGTCCACGGGGGCCCACTCCGTCCTCGGCGCGATCGGCGCCGCCTACCAGTCCGAGGGCGGGCCGGACGGCGTGCTCGGGCTGCCGACGTCCGGGGAGACGACCACCCCGGACGGGCGCGGCCGGTTCTCCACCTTCCAGAACGGCGTCATCTACTGGTCGCCCTCCACCGGCGCGCACGCGGTGCGCGGCGGCATCCGGGCGATGTGGCAGGAGCGTGGCGCGGAGCGCGGCGACCTCGGTTACCCGACGACCGACGAGATCACCAACCCCAACAAGCCGGGCGTCGTCCAGGGCTTCCAGGGCGGGACGGTCTACTGGTCGGAGGAGACCGGCCCCAAGGTGGTCGAGGGGGACATCCTCAAGGCCTACCGCGAGGCCGGTGCCGAGAACTCCGAGCTCGGCTACCCCGTGACCGACGAGATCGCGCTCGACACCCGGCGCGGCGCGTTCAGCCGGTTCCAGGGCGGCGCGATCTACTGGTCCCCGCGCACGGGCGCCCACGTCGTCCCCCGCGGCCCCGTGTTCGACGCCTGGGGCACGGTCGACTACGAGCGCGGCCGGCTCGGCTACCCGACCGGCCCGCTGCGCAACACCGCCGGCGGCCAGGTGATGGAGTTCGAAGGTGGCCGGATCACCGTGTCCGGCGGCCGGGCGGAGATCTCGTGAGGTCCCGCGCGCTCACGCTCGGCGCCGCGCTCCTCGTCGCCGGCGGGATGCTCACCGCCTGCGGGGGCGGGGACTCGACGGTCTCCGGCGTGCCCGACTCCGAGACGCTCGCCCCGCCGCCGGGTGGCGGCTCCGCCGGCGCCTCCCGCGTCCCGGCGACGGAGGACTCCGGCCGGTACACCGAGGCGCCCGCCCCGGTCGCCCCGGACGCGCCGGGGTACACCGCGCCGGCCGTCGGTGCGCGCGAGCGCGGCTACCTCTCCGCCCTGGAGGAGGAGGGCATCGAGACCGCCGACCTGTCGGACTCGCTCGTCGCCGCCGGCAACACCATCTGCCGCATCCGCACCACCGGCGGAGCCGCCGACGAGACCACGACGATCGCCGACGCGGTCGCCGGCCAGATCTCCGCGGGCGGCTATTCCGACCGCGAGGTCGACGAGCTGTCCCGAATCGTCGTGGACGCCTCGGCCGGGCAGCTCTGCCCGTAGCGGCTCACGTGGCGTGCGGCGGCCGCTCCGGGTGAGCCCGGACACCTCACCCGGCGCCTGAGGAACCCGCGCGGCCTGCTGGGCGTTGAACCGGTCGTCGGCCACCCGCCACAGTCGTGCGGGAGGTCGGGAAGGAGTTCGTATCGTGGCTCGCGGAACGCGTCGTGGGGGAGGCCGCCGTCTCGGCTGCTCGCTGGGGGCGCTCGTCCTGATCGTCCTGCTCGTGCTCGGCATCGGGTGGTGGCTCGGCAACCGCGGGTTGCCGACCGGCCCCGACGGCCCGCTGCCCGGTCCGGACGAGACCGAGCAGACCCAGCCCGCCGACTGCCCGGACGTTCAGATGATCGCCGTCCCTGGGACGTGGGAGAGCAGCCCCACCGACGACCCGTTCAACCCGGGCTTCCTGCCCAACGCGCTGCTGCGCACGATCACCGACCCGCTGAGCGAGCAGTACCCGGACGAGCGCCTCGAGGTGTTCACCGTCCCGTACGTGGCGCAGTTCCGGAACCCGCAGCGGCCCAACGAGATCACCTACGACCAGAGCCGCGCGGAGGGCACCGAGCGCGCCCGTGCCGAGCTCGCCGCCGTGCACGGCCGCTGCCCGTACACCTCGTTCATCCTGCTGGGCTTCTCGCAGGGCGCGGTGATCGCCGGCGACCTGACCAACGAGATCGGCACCGGCAACGGCCCCGTCCCCGCCGATCTGGTGCGCGGGTCCGTCCTCATCGCCGACGGACGCCGCCTGCCCGGAGAGGGCCAGTCGCCGGGACTGTCACCCGGCAACGGTCAGGGGATGGAGATCTCCCTGCAGCCGGCCACCGGGCTGACCCAGCTCATCGCGGGCGCCACCATGACCGGGCCGCGCCCGGGCGGGTTCGGCGAACTCGCTGACCGCACGGCCCAGATCTGCGACTCCCGCGACCTGATCTGCAACGCCCCGCTCAACGTGGTCGACGGCGCCGCCCGGTTCCAGGAGTTCGTCGCCAACAACGCGATCCACGCCATGTACGCCACGAACCCGGACGTCATCGCCGGGACCACCGTCCCCGAGTGGACGATCGGCCACGTCAACGAGCTCGTCGACGCCGCTCCGGAGATCGCCCACGAGTGACCGTCGCGCCCCGTCCCCGGCGCCCGCCGAGCGACACGCCTGGCGAGGCGATGATTCGGAGTTCGGATGTGCCCTGAGGCACGCTGTAGGATCGACAAAGCTTGTCGTCAGTGCACCCGGCATATCCGTGGTCGACGACGTCGACCAACGTAGGACGGATCGGAACGGAGCAACGTGGAGTTCGAGCAGTATCACGACGCCGGTGGGGCGATCGTCATCCCTGATCGCACCACCCTTGTCGACTTCGTCGAAGCCAACGTCTCCGCCGCACGCCAGGACCCCGCCCATGACGGGCTGGTCTACCGCTACATCGACTACTCGACCTCCCGCGACGGTGAGGTGCACGAGCTGTCGTGGACGCGGTTCGGCGAGCGGCTCAACGCCATCGCGGCCCGCCTGCAGCAGGTCGCGAAGCCGGGGGACCGGGTGGCCATCCTCGCCCCGCAGGGCCTGGACTACATCGTGTCCTTCTTCGCCGCGATCCAGGCCGGGCTCATCGCCGTGCCGCTGTTCGACCCGGACGAGCCGGGCCACCACGACCGCCTCCACGCGGTCCTGGGCGACTGCGCGCCGGCGGTCATCCTCACCTCGACCGAATCCGCAGCCGGGGTCCGGAAGCTCTTCAGGGAGCTACCCGCACGCGAGCGTCCGCGCACCGTCGCCGTCGACGCCATCCCCGACGAGCTCGGCACGGGCTGGTCCCGTCCGGACCTCGGCGCCGACGACATCGCCTACCTGCAGTACACCTCGGGCTCGACCCGGGTGCCCGCCGGTGTGGAGATCACGCACCGCAACGTGGTCACCAACGTCATGCAGCTCTTCGACGGGCTGGGGCTGACCCGCGCCTCGCGCGGCGTCACCTGGCTGCCGCTGTTCCACGACATGGGCCTGCTGACCGTCATCCTGCCCGCGATGGGAGGGGCCACCATCACGGTGATGAGCCCCCGCGCGTTCGTCCAGCGGCCGGGCCGCTGGGTCACTCAACTGGGTGCCCAGTCCGGCTGCGACGGCGTGTTCGCCGCCGCCCCCAACTTCGCGTTCGAGCACGCGGCCCGCCGCGGCCTGCCCAAGGAGGGTGAGACCCTCGACCTGTCGGGCGTCACGAGCATCATCAACGGCTCGGAGCCCGTCACCCCGGCGTCGATGCGTGCCTTCAACGAGGCGTTCGCCCCCTACGGGCTCGAGCCGACCGTCATCAAGCCGTCCTACGGCATGGCGGAGGCGACGCTGTTCGTCTCCTCGCCCCGTCGCGACGACGAGGCGATCGTCATCCACGTCGACCGTTCCGACCTCAACCGCGGTGTCATCACCGTGCTCGACCCGTCGCAGGTCGAGGGCAACGAGGACGCCATCCCGCAGGTCGCCTGTGGCTACGTCGCGCCCAGCCAGTGGGCGACGATCGTCGAGGCGAACATCGACGAGGCCACCGGGGAGCACGACGGCACCGGCCGCGAACTCCCCGAGGGCCGCGTCGGCGAGATCTGGCTCCACGGGACCAACGTCGGCCGGGCCTACTGGGGACGCCCCGAGGAGTCCGAGGCCACCTTCGGCAACCGGCTCGTCGAGCGGCTCGAGGAGGGTTCCAAGACCGTCCGCGAGTTCGGGACCGTGCCCGAGGACGCCAGATGGTTGCGCACCGGCGACTACGGTGCGTACGTCGACGGGCAGCTGTACATCACCGGTCGCGTCAAGGATCTCGTGATCGTCGCCGGCCGCAACCACTACCCGCAGGACCTGGAGAACACCGCACAGAGCGCGTCCGACGCCCTGCGCCCCGGCTTCGTGGCCGCGTTCTCCGTGCCGGCCAACCAGCTGCCGATCGACGCGCGTAACGGCGCGGACATCGCCGCCGATGACTCCTCGGAGACGCTCGTCGTGGTCGCCGAGCGTGCGCCCGGGGCGGGCAAGGCCGACCCCGGTCCCGTCGCGGACGCCGTCCGATCGGCGATCTCCGCGCGACACGGCGTGACCGCCCAGGACGTGCTCCTGGTCCCCGCCGGATCCATCCCCCGCACCTCCAGTGGCAAGATCGCGCGCCGGGCCTGCAAGGCGGCGTACGTGGACGGCACACTGCGCGGGGGCTACCAGCAGACCGCCTTCCCGGACCTGCCGGCGCAGTAGCGTCCTCCCGGCCGGGCCGGTTCATGGCACCACGGGTGCCCCGCCGCGACGGGACACACCGGACGACACCCGAGGAAAGGCGAGCCACGACGATGGCACAGAGCGAGATGACGGTAGTGGAGCTCCGCGAATGGATGCGGGGCTGGGTCTGCCGGGCCACCGGGCTCGACGTCTCCAAGGTGACCGACGACCGCTCGCTGGAGGAGTACGGTCTGTCGTCCCGCGACGCGGTGTCCCTGTCCGCCGACCTCGAGGACCTCATCGGCCGTCCGCTCGACGCGACCGTCGCCTACCAGCACCCCACCATCGCCTCGCTCGCCGAGTACGTGGTCAACGGGCCGGCGGAGATCGACGAGCCCACCGACCTGCACACCTTCCGCGAGCGCGGCGCCGGCATGGAGTTCGACGTGGCCGTCATCGGGTTCGCGACCCGCTTCCCCGGCGGCGCCGACACCCCCGAGGCGACCTGGGAGCTGCTGGCCTCCGGCCGCGACGCCACGACCCCGCGCCCCGACGGCCGCTGGTCGGAGTGGGCGGGCGACGCCTACGTCCAGCAGGTCCTGGCCGAGGCCCCGAACCGCGGCGGCTGGCTCGACGACACCGAGGTCAAGGACTTCGACGCCGAGTTCTTCGGCATGAGCCCGCGCGAGGCCGAGATGGTCGACCCGCAGCAGCGGCTCGCGCTCGAGCTCACCTGGGAGGCCCTGGAAAACGCCCACATCCCGGCCAGTGACCTCAAGGGCCGTGAGGTCGGCGTGTTCATGGGCTCGTCGTCCAGCGACTACCAGGTCCTGCTCACCTCGGACTCGGCGGCGGCCTCCCCGTACGCGGTCACCGGCGCCTCCAACTCGATCATCTCCAACCGGATCTCGTACACGTTCGACTTCCGCGGCCCGTCCATGACGCTGGACACCGCCTGCTCGACGTCGCTGGTCGCGATCCACGAGGCCGTCAACTCCCTGCGCCTGCACGAGTCGGACCTCGTCGTGGCCGGTGGCGTCAACATGATGCTCGCGCCCGCCGCCACCATGGGCTTCGCCAAGACCGGCGCCGCGCTCAGCCCCGACGGGCGCATCAAGGCGTTCTCCTCCGACGCCAACGGCATCTGCCGCTCCGAGGGCGGCGGCGTGTTCATCCTGAAGCGCCTGTCCGAGGCGGAACGGGACGGTGACGAGGTCCTCGCCGTCATCAAGGGGTCCGCCGTGAACTCGGACGGTCGCTCCAACGGCATGACCGCCCCCAACCCCGACGCCCAGGTCTCCGTCCTGCGCCAGGCCTACGCCGACGCCGGCGTGGACCCGCGCGAGGTCGACTACATCGAGGCCCACGGCACCGGAACGATCCTCGGCGACCCCATCGAGGCCACCGCCCTGGGGCAGGTGCTCGGCCGCGGGCGCGACGCCGACCGGCCCACGCTCCTGGGCTCGGCCAAGACCAACTTCGGCCACATGGAGTCCGCGGCCGGTGCCGCCGGCCTGGCCAAGATCATCCTGGGCATGCAGCACGACGCCGTGCCGCCCACGATCAACTACGCGGGCCCCAACCCGTACATCGACTTCGACGCCGCCCGGCTCAGCGTGGTCACCGAGACCACCCCGTGGCCGCGCTACAGCGGGCGCGCCGTCGCCGGCATCTCCGGTTTCGGCTTCGGAGGCACCAACGCGCACGTGGTGGTGGCCGAGTACCGGCCGCAGCCGGCCCACGTCGTCGTCGACGCCCCGGCCGACACCGACCCGACCACGGCGGCCACCACCGACGCGACCACCACCTCGGCCGCCGAGGACGACGTCTCGCGCTGCGTGGTCGAGGCCGTCGCGCGCAACGCCGACGAGCTGGCCACCACCGGCAGCGCCGTGCCGGGCGCGCCCGCCACCGTGCTGGTCGTGTCCGCGTCCCTGCCGTCCCGCCGCAAGGCCACGGCCGGCCAGATCGCGGACTGGCTCGAGGCGCAGGACGACTCGATCGACCTCGGCGCCGTCGCCCGCACCCTGTCCACCCGCAACCACGGCCGCTCGCGCGGCGCGGTCGTCGGCCACACCCGCGCCGAGCTCGTCGCCGGACTGCGCGCACTGGCCGCCGGCGACCCGGGCCCCGGCGTGTTCAGCGCCGACGCCCCCGCGGGTACCGGCGACGTGTGGGTGTTCTCCGGCTTCGGCTCCCAGCACCGCAAGATGGCCAAGGAGCTGTACCTGTCCAACCCGCTGTTCGCCTCGTGCCTGGACGCGGTGGACGAGCTCATCGACTTCGAGGCCGGCTACCGGATCGCCGAGTTGATTCTCGACGACTCGCAGACCTACGAGCTCGAGAACTCCCAGGTCGGCATCTTCGCCATCCAGGTGGCGCTGGTCGACACCCTGCGCGCGCTCGGCGCCAAGCCCGAGGCCGTGATCGGCCACTCGATGGGCGAGGTCGCCGCCGCCTACGCGACCGGCGGCCTGAACCTCGAGGACGCGGTGCGCGTGATCACCGTGCGCTCGCGCCTCATGGGCGACGCCGAGGGGCAGGTCTCGGAGGAGGAGGCCGGCGCGATGGCGCTGGTCGAGTACTCGGCCGAGGAGATCGCGCAGATCATCGCCGACAACCCGCAGTTCGCCTCCATCGAGCCCGCCGTCTACGCCGCGCCCACCCACACCACGGTCGGCGGCCGCGCCAAGCCCGTCGCCGACTTCGTCGCGTGGGTGGAGGAGCAGGGCAAGTTCGCCCGTCAGCTGCAGGTCCGCGGGGCCGGGCACACCTCGGACGTCGACATGCTGCTGGGCGAGCTGGCCGCGGAGATCGCCGGCCTCGAGCCGCGCGAGCTCACCTCCGGGCTGTTCTCCTCCGTCGACCGCGAGACCTTCTACCGCGCCGGCCACGAGCCGGTCCACGCGGAGGAGTACTGGGTCAAGGGCATGCGTCACTCCGTGTGGTTCACCCACGCCGTGCGCAAGGCCGTCGACGCCGGGTACGTGACCTTCCTCGAGCTGGCCCCCAACCCGGTGGCCGCGATGTCGGTGGCCGCGACGTGCTTCGACGCCGGTCTCATGGAGCCCAACCTCCTCCACGCGCTCAAGCGCAAGGAGTCCGAGGCCGACACGCTGCTGCACGCGATCGCGCAGCTGTACGTCCACGGGCACACGATCGACATGCCCAGCGTCGTGGAGATGATCCACGGCTACGTCACCGGCCCCGACCGGTACGCGCCGGTGCCGGGCACCGCGTGGAAGCGCCGCACCCTGTGGCCCGAGGTCACCGCGGGTGGCGGCTCCGGTGACGGCCGTATGCCGGGGTCGTACGTCGCGCTGCCCGACGGCCGCCACGCATGGCAGGTCCGCGCCGAGGTGGTGCCCAGCGTGGACGCGCTGATGTCCGCCGCGGCCGCCGCGGTGGTCGAGGGCGCGACCCTCACCGCCGTCGACCGGCCCGGCGTCCTCCCCGCCTCGGGATCGGTCACCACGACCCTGACCCCGCACCCGGGCGGGGCGTCGCTGCAGGTCCACGCCCGGTCGGACGAGGAGTCCGCGCCGTTCGTGCTGGTCGCCTCCGGTGCGGTCAGTGGTGGCGCGCCGATCGATCCGTCGACGGCACCGGAGATGCCGCACTTCGAGTCGGACGAGTCCGACGCCCCGGTGGTCGCCGAGGACGAGGACGACGACGAGGCCGACACCCGCTGGAACCCCGAGTCCGGCGAGTCGATCAGCGACAGGCTCGCCCGGATCATCGGCTCCTCGATGGGGTACAGCCCCGACGACCTGCCGAGGGAGCTGGCACTGCTCGATCTCGGCCTGGATTCGCTCATGGCCGTGCGGATCAAGAACCGCGTCGAGCACGAGTTCTCCATCCCGCCGCTCGAGTTGCAGGCCATGCGTGACGCGTCGCTGAACGATGTGGCGGAGATGGTCCGGTTCGCGGTGGAGAACCCGGAGGAGGTCGGAGAGCTGGCGGCCCAGCAGGCCCGCGGTGAGGGCGCCGTGGACGTGGCGGCCCTGCGCGACGGCGACTCCACCGACGGCGCGGCCCCGGCCGGCGACGCCGTGTCCGTCGCCCCGCGCGACGACACCGAGCGCATGGCGTTCGGCGCGTGGGCCGTGGTGACCGGCGCGGCGGCGCCCGGCGTGACCGGCGCGCTGCCCCCGATCGACGAGGCCACCCGCGAGGCGCTGGCCCGGCGACTGTCCGAGCGGTCCGGCGGCGACATCACCGCCGACCAGCTGGCCGGGGCGACGACGATCGCCGAGGTGGCCGATCTGCTGCGCCCGTTCACCGAGGTCGCCGTGGAGGGCAACATCCGCGTGCTCGCGCAGGGGCAGGAGGGACGCACGCCGCTGTTCCTGTTCCACGCGGCCGGCGGATCGTCGTTCGTCTACGAGCCGCTCGTCGAGCGCCTCGGCGAGGGCACCCCGGTGTACGGCGTCGAGCGCGTCGAGGGTCCGCTGGAGGCGCGTGCCGCCAGCTACCTCGAGCGGATCCGCGAGCTCGCCGCCGGCCGCACGGTGGCGCTGGGCGGCTGGTCCTTCGGCGGCGCGTTGGCCGTCGAGGTGGCCCGCCAGCTGCGGGCCGCGGGCGACGACGTCTCGCTGGTCGTCCTACTGGACACCGTGCAGCCGTCCGAGCCGATCCCGGACACGCTCGACGAGGCCGAGGCGCGCTGGAAGCGGTACTCGGAGTTCGCGAAGCGGACGTACGGGCTCGACGTGGAGGTGCCGCGCGACTTCCTGGCCGAGCACGGTGAGGACGGCGTGCTGGACATGTTGATGGGGGTGCTGGGCGCCGAGGCCAACGCGATGGGCGGTGGCGTGATCGAGCACCAGCGGGCCAGCTTCGTGGACAACCGCATCCTGCAGAGCGCGGACATGAGCTCGTGGGCCGGCGTCGGCGCCGAGGTGCCGTTCGTGCTGTACCGGGCCGAGCGGATGCACGACGGGGCGATCGAACTGGAGCCGCGCTACGAGCGCATCGACCCGGACGGCGGCTGGGCCGCCGTGGTGACCGATCTGGAGGTGGTCCACCTCGAGGGGGACCACCTCGCGATGGTCGACGAGCCGGTGGTCGGTACGGTCGGTAAGCATCTGGCGCGTCGGCTCACGGAGCTCGACGCGGGCGTACGGAAGGGAACGAACGCGTGACGGCGAAGACGACCGCGGAGAAGCTCGCTGAACTGCGGGTCAAGACCGAGCAGGCCATGGACCCGGGTAGCGATCGGGCCAAGGCCCGCCGCGACGCCGCGGGGCACACGCCGCCGCGGCAGCGGATCGCCGAGCTCCTCGACGCGGGCAGCTTCGTGGAGATGGGCCAGCTGGCCAAGGCGCCGGGTAATCCCGACAACCCGTTCGGCGACGGCGTGGTGACCGGGCGCGGCACGATCGACGGCCGCCCGGTGGCCGTGTACGCGCACGACAACACGGTGTTCGGCGGGTCCGTCGGCGAGGGCTTCGGCAAGAAGGTCTGCGCCATCATGGACTTCGCGATCAAGATCGGCTGCCCGATCATCGGCATCAACGACTCCGGCGGTGCCCGCGTCCAGGACGCCGTCACCTCGCTCGCGTACTACTCGGAGATCTCGCGGCGTCAGTACCCCGCGTCGGGCTACGTGCCGCAGATCTCGATCATGCTGGGCAAGTGCGCGGGCGGTGCCGTGTACGCGCCCGTGACGACCGACTTCGTGGTCGCCGTCCAGGACCAGGCGTACATGTTCGTCACCGGCCCCGACGTCATCCGTCAGGTGACCGGCGAGGACGTCACGATGGACGAGCTCGGTTCCGCGCTCCAGCAGGCGAAGCGGGGCAACGTCAATCACGTGGCGGTCAGCGAGCACGAGGCGTTCATGTACGTGCGCAACCTGCTCAGCTACCTGCCGTCGTCGGCGAGCGAGAAGGCCCCGCGGATCAACCCGGGACTCGAGCCGGAGACGACGGAGTCGGACCTGCAGCTCGACACGATCATCCCGGACTCGGACAACGCCGCGTACGACATGCACGACGTGCTGATCCGGATGTTCGACGACGGCGAGTTCGTCGAGACCTCGGGGCAGTTCGCCTCCAACATCATCACGGGATTCGCGCGCGTGGACGGTGAGCCGGTGGGCGTCGTCGCCAACCAGCCCCTGCACCTGTCCGGTTCACTGGACATCGACGCCTCCGAGAAGGCGACCCGGCACATGATGCTGTGCGACGCCTACTCGATCCCGCTGGTCTTCGTGGTGGACACCCCCGGCTACCTGCCCGGCGTGGAGCAGGAGAAGCTGGGCATCATCCACCGTGGCGCGAAGATGGGCTTCGCGGTGGCTGCGACGTCGGTTCCCAAGGTGACCTTCGTGGTGCGCAAGGCCTACGGCGGGGCCTATGCCGTGATGGGCTCCAAGAACCTCGGCGGTGACCTCAACTTCGCGTGGCCGACCGCCCGGATCGCCGTGATGGGCGCCGAGGGCGCGGTCGACCTCCTGCAGCGTCGGCAGATCGAGGAGGCGGGGCCCGAGGAGGGGCCGAAGCTCCGCAAGCAGCTCATCGACATGTACAACGAGTTCATCGCGACGCCGTACACGGCCGCCGAGCGGGGCTACATCGACGCGGTGATCGAGCCGTCGCACACGCGCCTGGTGCTGCGCGGTGCGCTGGCGCAATTGCGGGACAAGACGCGGGTCGAGCCGCCGCGCAAGCACGCCATCTTCCCGCTGTGATCTCCTAGCTCGACCGGCGCTCCGACGGGCGGCCCACCGACTCCGGGGGCCGCCCGTCGCGCATTTCGCCGCCGTCGCCCGACCGCCGCCTGCCCACTCGCCCGGCCGCCTGCTCCGCCTGCGCTGGCCGCAGCCGCTCCTCAACCTGGCGTCTCGCTCCCGCTTCTGCCTGCGCTGGCCGCAGCCGCTCCTGGACCTGGCGTCTCGCCGTCGCCGCGGTGCGCGCGAGACGCCATGTCGGCGGGCGGCTGTGCTCGCGAAGAGAGCTCAGGTTGGACCCGTGTGAACGACCGCGGGCCCGCCGGCAGCTGCTGCCTCCGGCGGGCCCTCGTCAGGCCGGTGCGGAACTCGTCAGGCCGCCGCGGCCCCGCGCGCTGTGCGGGTCACTCGGGGTCGGTCACCAGGATCGGCCCCTCGGGCTGCCACCAGCCCCAGCGGGTCTCGGTGCCCGTGGTCACCTCGGCGGGGGCCGGCGGGTCCTCCTGGTAGGTGCCCAGCGGGGTGTAGGCCTCGATCGAACCCCAGTCGCGGTTCCAGTCGTGCCGCAGATACGACGGGATCGTCCGGGCCCGCTGGGCGGTCTCCACCCAGCCCAGCGGCCCACCGGCCTCGTATGACATCCACGTGCTGGTGGCGCTGACCGCCAGCGGTCGGTCCGGCAGGATCCGGAACTCGGGCAGCTCGGCCACGCCCGCGTAGTGCTCGAACGGTCGCTGGCACGGGAACTGCAGGCTCACCGCCCAGTCCAGCAGGACCGGCGACTCGGACCCCACCATCTCCTGGACCGTCACGAGCTCGGGGGCGCGCGGGGGCGTGATCGCGGCCCACTGCTCGGGGGTGAGGTCATTGTCGTCGACCCGGACACGCATCACGTCGGCGTCCGCGGGGGCGTCCTGCATGTCCACGCGCAGGTTCCGCCACGTGGGGGCGGGGCCGATGTCAAACGGCACGACCGGCTCGCCGACCGCATCGACGCCGGCCTCGCCCGAGCGGCCGAACTCGACGACGACGCTCTGGCCGTACCTGTAGATGCCGTCCGCGTCGAAGCGGCCGATCCGACCCGCCGCCGAGATGACCAGCAGGGGATGCGACTCCCGGTTCTCCGGCAGGCGGTACCAGCCCGTCTCCAGGCTGGCCTCCCGCTGCGGGCCCACGAGGAATGAGCCGAGCACCGGCGTCGTGGCGGGGTCGAGCCCGAACGGCAGCGCGACGGTCGAGGCGTTGACACCCTCGGCGCCCCGGCCGCCTCCGGTCCCGGCGCTCTCACCGGTGTTGACCGACGGGCCGCCGCCGGGCTCGGAGGTGGTGTTCGCGGCGCCGGGATCGGCGACCACCGCGTCGGCGGACAGGTCGGGGGCGACCCCGTCCGGCGTGAACCCGGTGTTCCCGCCGGCCTCGATGGCCGCGGCACGGTCCTGCGGGTCGACGGTGCCGTCGGGCAGGGGGGTGGCGTCGAGCGGGGTGAGCATGCCGTCGTTGGTGTCGGGCTCGACGAGGACGCGGTCGGCGAGCATGCAGGGGTCCCCGGCGAGCGCGGAGAGGTTACCCTCGGCGATCGTGTACGCCGGGAACTGCTTGTGGACGCCCTTGGCGAACGAGGCGATCGAGAAGATGACCAGCAGGCCGGCGACCACGGCGATCGGTGCCGCGGCGAAGGTCCGCACGCGGCGCCGGCCCTCCGTGGTCCGGGGCGCCTTGTCTCCGGTGTAGTCACGACGCAGGTGCTGCCACGCGGCGTAGGCGAACGTGAGCACCGCCAGGACGAGCAGCACGGTGGCTGCGTCGATGCCGCGGATGCTCGGCGCCTTGTCCCACCAGGGGATGCCGTAGCTCGAGACGTACCACCAGCCGTTGGGGCCGGCGAACGCCAGCGCCACCACCACG
Organism: Dietzia lutea; assembly: GCF_003096075.1. Taxonomy (NCBI): domain Bacteria; kingdom Bacillati; phylum Actinomycetota; class Actinomycetes; order Mycobacteriales; family Dietziaceae; genus Dietzia; species Dietzia lutea. The sequence goes on from NZ_CP015449.1 coordinate 434,176, forward strand.
AGGATCACGCCGAGGAACAGCGTGCGGTTACGGGCGGTGCGGACGGCGGACGCGGAGATCGCCAGGGCGCCGAGGGCGGCGATCGCCCCGCCGATGCCCGCGTAGACACCGAAGTGGTGGGTCCACTTGGTGGGCGAGAACATCATGAAGAAGGCGGTGCCCACGACCACGCCGACCAGACGCCAGACCGGGCCCGAGGCGGCGCCCGGTACCTTGCCGCGGCGCAGCAGGGTGCCGACGACGACGGCGAGACAGAGCAGCACCAGCAGGACCGGCAGTCGACGGGCGAGCGAGCCGTCCACCGTCGGGATCATGAGGTAGTAGTAGCGGACGAACTCCTCGAACCAGCTCAGGCTGGGGCCGATTTCGCCGCGGACCCGGATGGCCTCGAGCACGGCGGCGAGGGTCTGCACGCCGAACACGCAGATCAGCACCATCGTGCCGGAGGCCAGGACGGGCGCGACGAGCGCGAGGTGCGAGCCGATCACGCGGCCGCGGACGACGACGGTACGCACGACGGCCCGCAGGCCCATCAGCAGTGCCGCGACGGCCATGAGCCCGGTGGGACCGGTGGCCAGCGAGAACGACGCGATGATGACGGCGATCGCGAACGGCAGCATCCGCCGGGTGGCGATGGCCCGTTCCACGGAGACCCAGGTCAGCAGCGCGCCCAGCGCGATGATGGGCTCGGGCCGCAGGCCGTTGTTGAAGGCCATCCAGAAGGCGAGGAAGACGGCGGCGGCGCTCCACACGACGACCGGGGTGGTGCGGGCGGCGCGTCCGAGGCGGGGCAGCACCTCGCGGCTGATGACGAGCCAGCACAGGATCGCGGCCAGGAGAGCGGGCAGCCGCATCCACGGGCTCGCGGTGGACACGTGGGAGAACAGCGTCAGCAGGTCGTAGTAGGGCGAGCCGAACGGCGACTCGGGGACCCCGTACCAGCGGTAGTAGTTGGCCATGTAGCCGGCGGGATCGGCGGCGCGGGCCATGGACAGGATGTAGCCGTCGTCGGAGGTGTTGCCGCCGACGAAGTGCCAGACGCCGAGCGTGCCGATCACGGCGATGTCGGGCGGCCGGATCCGGAACCAACCGCGCGGCAGGAAGCGGCGTGCGCGGCGGCCGTCGGTCTGGTCCAGCGCGTGCAGCGCCCACAGGGCGACGGCCGTCGACAGCAGGCCGATGACGATCGCCGCCCACTTCCACGCGGTGGGGTCGGTGGTGAAGCGGGAGTCGGCCTGCACGGTGACGTCGAGGCCCTCGGGCACCGCGGTGTCGGCGGGCAGGTCGGTGTAGACGCCCACGACCATCGGGCGCAGGTCGTCGGCGTCGACGCGGCGCGCGGCATCGTCGATGCCTTCGAACGACGCCTCGACGTAGGTGGGCGCGGCGACCACGCTGAGCTGCGTGCAGTCGCCGGCCTCGACCCGGTCGCGGGGCGCGGAGACGATGACGCGGTTGCGGGAGACCACGTCGACCGTGTCGACGGAGGCCCGGACGAACAGGGCGCGGTCGCCGGCCTCCTCGCCGCCCGCCGGGGCGGTGGACAGCAGGATGCCCCCGTCGGCGGGCAGCTCACCGACCAGGTCGCACGGCGCGGTGGCGGTGAACTGCTGCGGGGAATGCGCCATAAGGGGCGCGGTGACCGAGCCGACCGACCCGTTCTGCGGCCACTGCACGGTCGAGGTGGTCTGGGAGACCGGCAGGAACGGCAGGGCCAGGAAGCACAGCGTGCCCAGGAGGCCGCTGACGATGGCGATGAGCCGGAGCCTCGCGACCCGGGGGTCGGCGGCGATCGCGCCGGAGGCCGGACTGGGAGCCGGGGGACGGGCCGGGGACGGTTCCGGGGAGGAGTCTGACACGACAGCCGATTCTAGGCGACGATCAGTTCATCGGACCCGGCGTGGTCCAGCCCCAACGCACCTCGCTTCCGCGCAGGAGTTCGGAGGGAGAGGCCTCCGGGTCGAGGGGTTCGAACCGCTGCAGTGAGCCCCAGTCGCGGGCCCAGTCGTGGTCGAGGTAGGTGGGGACGGTGATGGCCTCGACGGTCTGCCTGGTCCACAGGAGCGGCCCACCGCCGCCGGCGCTCTGCCACCAGTTGGCAGCGGACGACGACTCGCGGTCGGCGAGGATCCGGTAGCGGGGGATCTCGGCGACGCCCCCGTTGTGGACGAACGGGCGCTGGCACGGGAAGGCCAGCGCGACGACCCAGTCGATGAGCACGGGGTCGGTGTAGCCGACGACCTCGTCGAGGGTCCGCAGCCGCGGGTTCCGCGGCGGGGTGACGGCCAGCCACTGGTCGGGGTCGAGGTTGCCGTCCGCGGCCACCACGCGCACGACCTGGGCGTCCTCGGGGATCGAGTCGAGCGGGATGCGCAGGTTCCGCCAGGCGGGCGCGGGGCCGACGTCGATGGGGGTGGTGGAGCCCATGACCTCGAAGTCGGTGGGCCCGGTCGCGCCGACCCGGCCGGGGCGCCCGTACTCGATGCGCAGGGCGCCGTTGCCGATGCGTCCGGCGGCCGCCATGACGAGGAGCGGGCGGTTGGCGCTGCGGGCGGGCAACTCGTACCACGCGGAGGTGAGCTCGGCCGCGACCTGCGGGCCCCGGCGGTAGGAGCCCAGGACCGGGGTGGTGTCCGGGTCGAGACCGAACGGCAGCGCGACGGTCGAGCCGTTGACGGTGACGGCGCCGCGGCCGCCGGTGGTGCCGGCGTCCACGCCGTCACCGGGGTCGCGTTCGCCGGACTCGGAGGTCGCGAGCGCGCCGGAGGTCTCCGCGCTGTCGACGGTGATGGAGTCCGGCAGGCCGTTGGGGGCGAAGCCGTTGACGACGCCCGCGCCGAGGGAGATCTCGGGTCCGGCGCCGACCGCGCTGAGCAGGCCGTCGTTGGAGTCCTCCTCGACGAGCACGGAGTCGGCGAGCGCGCACGGTTCGCCGGACAGCGCGCGGATGTTGCCGCGCCCGACGCTGTAGGCGGGGCTCTGGACGAACACGGCGGTGACCGCGGAGATCAGCTCGAAGATCACCACGGAGAACGCGACCACCGTCAGCGGGGTGCCGCCGATCCCACGGCTCCGGCCGTCGGTGCGGCGGCGGGCGGCGGGGGTGTCGGCGTGCGTCCGCAGGAACGGCGCCGTGCGTCGGATCCGGAGCCACAGGGCGGCGCCGGGTTCCTCGGGTACGAGGCCGGAGTGGATGAGCCCGGCGATGAGCAGGCACACCAGGGCGCCGATGAACGCGACGTACTGCACCTGGACCGCGCCCACGGCGGGGAAGGAGTCGGAGAAGGGGATGCCGTAGTCGGAGACGTACCACCAGGTGTTGTTGGTGGCGGTGGACAGGCCGACGACAAAGCACAGCGCCGCCCACACCAGCCAGCGACTCCGATTGAGCGAGACCGTCGAGGAGCGCAGGGCGATGACGGCCAGGACGGCGAGCGCCCCCGCCAGACCGGCGAAGACCCCGAAGTGGTGGGTCCATTTGGTGGGGGTGAACACCAGGAACAGCAGCGATCCCGCGAGGACGCCGATGAGTCGGCGCGAGGGCCCGGCGGCCGCGCCGGGGATCTTTCCGCGCCTCAGCATGACGGCGGTGACCAGCACCAGGCACATGAGCATGAGCAGGACGGGGAACCGGCGGGCGACGCCCCCGTCGGCGGAGACCCCGAACAGCGCCTCCCACCGCTCCTTCTCCCCGTACCAGGGCAGGCTCGGCCCGAGTTCGGTGCGGATGCGGGTGGCCTCGAGGACCGCGGCCAGCGTCTGGTCGGCGAACACGGTGTAGAGCAGCGCGAGGCCCACGGCCAGGACCGGGCCGAGGATCGGGGCCCAGCCGACCACCTGCGCGCGCCGGCGGGCCATGCGGAGGAACTCGCGGGCGCCCGCCGCGAGCGCCGCGACGCACATGAGCCCGGTGGGGCCGACGCCGAGGGAGAACGCGGCCACGCCGATCGCCGCGACGCCGGGCACGAGCCGGCGGGTGGCGATGGACCGCTCGACCAGCGACCACGTGAGCAGGGCGCCGAGCGCGATCACCGGCTCGGGCCGCAGCCCGTTGTTGAACGCCATCCAGAAGGCCAGGAACAGGGCGGCGCCCGTCCAGCGCGGTCCGCGCCAGGTGCGGGCGAGGCGGCCCAGCCGGGGCACGACCTCGCGGCTGATGATGAGCCACGACAGGATGCCGCACAGCAGGGTGGGCAGCCGCATCCACGGGCTGGCGGTGGAAATCTCGGCGAACACGCGCAGGATCTCGTAGTACCAGCCGACCGGGGACTCGGGGGAGCCGAGCCAACGGAAGTAGTTGGCCATGTACCCGCTGGGTCCGGCCGAGCGGGCCATGGTGAGCAGGTAGCCGTCGTCGGAGGTGTTGGCGCCCACGAGGTGCCAGAAGCCCAGGACGCCGATGACGACCCCGTCGACCCCGGACAGCCGCGACCAGGACCGCGGGACGAACCGGCGGTGCGAGCGGCCGTCGATGCCGTCGAGGCGGTGCAGGAACACCACGGAGGCGAGGGTGGCGAGCACCCCGATCACCATGAGCACGAGCTTGAGCGCCGTGGGGCTGGAGGAGTACCGGGAGTCGACGGTGACCTCGACCGTGGACGAGCCGAGGCCGTCGGGCGCGGTCACGGGCGTGAGGTCGGTGAAGACCCCGGTGACCTGCGGGCGCATGGTCCCCGGGACGGCGGCGCGGACCGCGTCGTCGGCGTCGTCCGGGTCGCGCTCGAGGCCGGTGAACTCGGCGACGAGGATGCCCGTCTCCGCGCGCACGTTCAGCGTCTCGCACGCGGGGTCGCGCAGGGTGGACAGCGGCACCGACAGCAGCGTGATGTTGCGCACCGCCACCTCGATGACCGGGTCGCCCGCCGCGTCCTCGGCGCGTTGGACCACCAGCCCGTCGGAGATCCGCCCGGGGGCGTCCTCCGGCAGGGTGGAGAACACGATCGTGTTCTCTGGGACCTGGGCCAGCGGCGCGCACGGCGCGGTGATGGTGAGGTCGAGCGGTCGCCCGGAGACGAGCGGGGCGGTGACCGAGGCGTAGTCGGGCCCGGCCGTCCACTGCACCCGCGTGGTGTCCTGGTGCACGGGGAGGAACCCGGCGAGGATCGCCAGGACCGCCCCGAGGAAGCCGGTGATGACCGCCCACCGGCGGTCGCGGTCCATGCCCGGGTACGGGTGCAAACCGAGGGGACGCCCGTCGTCGGTGTCGCGCACCTCGTCGTCGTCGCCCTGTCTCACGGTTCCCGTCCGCTCCGCTGTCACCGGCTGATCACCGCACCACGATCACGGCGAACGGACCCACGTCGTGGACCTCGAAGTGCTCCCCCTCGACGGCCTCGCCGGGGATGGTGACGCCGAAGCGGCGGACGTTGGGGTCGTTGGGGTAGGTGTCCTCGGCCAGGCGCAGGGAGAAGCCGTCGCCCGACCGGCGCGTGACGATCGCGTCGGGGCCGCGCCACGGCGTGGAGCGCATCATCGCGAACAGCTCGTCGCCGCTGGTGGCGTCCTGCCACGCGACCATGGACTCGTTGCGGTCGGCGTAGCGCCCCAGCGGGTTGGCGTAGTGCGAGGTGACGGCCTGATAGGCGAAGTACGGGTGGTAGGCCAGGAACGCGTCGGCGGTGCTGGCGACGACGAGGTCGGTCCGGTCGCGGCCGGGGAACGACTCTCCGATGACGCGGTCGACCTCGGCGTAGTGGGACTCGGGGCCGGGCGGGTAGCGGTCGGCCCGCTCGCCGTGGCCGTCCGTGTCGGTGTAGGCCAGCCGGATCTCGTCGTGCAGATGGTCGGGGATCCCCTGCGCGTGGGCGAGGACGGCGAGGGCGGCCAGCACGCCCACCACGGCACCGGCGCGCTGACGACGGTCGGCGGCCTCCGCGGCGGGCCGGGCCTCACCGGCCTGTCGCCCGGCCGCGCGGACGACGACCCCGGCGACGTCGACGACGGCGAACACCCCGGCCACCACGAGGAGGAGGATGAGCACCGGCTCGAGCCGGAACCCCAGCATGGTGGTGCCCAGGACGGTGACGGCCATCGAGGCCAGGCACCACAGGTAGACGGCCACGACGCCCAAGCCGAGTGCCTGCGCGCGGCGCGAGGTCCACGCCCGCGCGATGATCCACACCAGGCCGGCCAGGCACACCCAACCGGTCAGGCCGCCCGCGGTCATGGGCAGCGGCAACCGCGCCCCGGCCTCGGGCAGGTAGTGCATGGCCGTGCCGGAGTCGGCGGGCTCGCCGCGGAGCGCGGCCAGCAGGTAGGGCGCCCACACGAGCAGGGCGATGAAGATCGACCCGAACCCGATCACGGCGAGGCGGGCCGCGGGCAGCCAGAGCGGGATCACGCGTCGACCGCGCCGCGCGGCGAGCACCGCGGCGACGGTCGCGACGAGCGCCATGAGGACGACCGTGCCCGCCGCCAGGCCGGTGTACAGCGTGTAGGTGCAGGCCGAGGCCCCGAGGAAGAGGGTCGTGGCCACGGTGGCGCCGCGGCCGGCGTGGCGGGCCGTCGGGCTGACCGCGTGCCACGCGAGGATGAGGACCGGCGGCAGGAACAGCGCCACCACGGCGCCGTACGGCTCGGGGCTGCCGTAGGCGAGCACGATCGAGGTCGAGACCAGGCCCACCGCGGCGCCGAGGTCGGTGCGCAGGATCCGCGTCCACAGCACAGTGACCAGCGCGGCCGCAACGGCCAGCGACAGGATCGCCCACGGCTTGAACGCCGCCCAGCCCTCGAGACCCACGAGGTTGGCGAACCGGCCGCCCAGCCAGAACCACCCCGACGGGTAGAACGACGGCAGGTCGATGTACGCCATGTCGGGCAGCCCGAGCGAGGTCGCCGAGCGGCCGAGGAACTGGGTGCGGAACTCCTGGTCCACGCTCACGCCGTGCAGGTACAGCCGCGACGCCGCCAGCGGGATGCCCAGCGTGGCCGCCACCAGCAGCGCCGAGCCGGTGGGGGCGGCGAGCTTGCCCAGCCGCACCAGCGCGGGCCGACCTCCCGGCCGCTCTCCGGCGCGCGCGGCGAGGATGCCCGCCGCCACCAGCGCGACCGCGGCGGTCTGACCGACCACGGTCAGCGCCCGCAGGACGTTGGAGTTGCCGTAGGCGGGGAAGGAGACGAGCGAGAAGCCGACCAGGACCACGGCGGTGACGGCTGCGGCGAGCAGCGTCGCCGCCCCGGCCAGACCGGGTCCGCGGAGTGCCGGCGGCATGGTCAGAAGGGGAGCTTGCGGAAGATGGGGCGCGGCACGTGCGTGAGCACGGCCATGACCCCGCCGAACGCGGCGGGGGCGAAGACCGCGCCCTTACCGGCGCCGGCGTTCTTCACCGCGATGCGGGCGACCTCCTCCTTGTTGATGGTCAGCGGCGCCTCCTTGACGTGCGCCGACATCCGGGTGCGCACCTGGCCGGGCCGGATCACCAGGACGTCCACCCCGTGCTCGTCGAGTGCGTACCCGAGACCGGTGTAGAAGGAGTCCAGACCCGCCTTGGTGGAGCCGTAGACGAAGTTGGAGCGGCGGGCCCGCAGGCCGGCGGCCGAACTCATGGCGATGATCCGGCCGAAGCCCTGGGCCTTCATCCGCTCGGCGAGCAGCACGCCCACCGAGACCGCGCCGGTGTAGTTGATCTGCGCGATCTGGACGGCCTTGCGCTGGTCGGACCAGAGTTCCTCGTTCTCCCCGAGGAGGCCGAACGCGACGATCGCCACGTCGACGTCCCCGCCGGCGAAGATCGTCTCGAACGCCGCCGGGTGCGTGTCGGTGGCCGCGGCGTCGAAGTCCACGACCTCCACGGCGCTCGCGCCGGCGGCCGTCATCTCCGCCCGCGCGTCCTCCACACCGGGGTCACCGGGCAGGCAGGCCAGGATCACGCGCATCGGGCCCTGCTGCAGGTACTCGGCGCAGATGGCCAGGCCGATCTCGGAGGTTCCACCGAGCAGGAGCAGGGTCTGGGGGACGCCGACGGCATTGATCATGGGCAGGAGTCTACCGAGGGCGTCCGACACCGCCGGGGGCGCTCACCCGGTCAGAGCAGTTCGAGCCGCCGGCCCATGTCGGAGGCGAACACCCCGTGGGGGTCGATGCCGCGGCGGGTGGCGATCCACGAGTCGATCTCGGGGTACATGGCGTGGAACCGCTCGGCCGGGACGCGCGAGTCCTTGGCCGTGTAGAGCCGCCCGCCCATCGACATGACCTTGGCGTCGAGGTGGTTGACGAAGCTGTTGAGCCGGTCGTTGATGGGGAAGTCCACGCACACGTTCCAGCCCTCCATGGGGAAGGACAGCGGGGCCTGGTTCCCGGGGCCGAACAGCTTGAACACGTTGAGGAACGAGTAGTGCCCCGAGCGCTGGATGTCGCCGATGATCTCCTTGAAACCCTCGACCGCGCCCGGCGGGACGATGAACTGGTACTGCAGGAACCCCTTGGATCCGTACGCCCGGTTCCACTCCGAGAACAGGTCGAGCATGTGGTAGAACGCCGGCAGCGTCTTGATCTGGTTCCGCGACGTCCCGCCGAGGCGGTAGTAGACCTCGCCGATGGGGCCGAAGGTGTACTTGTTGGCCAGGCCGTTGGGGAACACGTCCGGGAACGTGATGAGCGGCTTGGCGTCCATCGCCAGCGGGTTCTTCGCCAGCTTCGGCGCGTACTCCTCGAGCTGGGCGAGCGTGGCGAGCGAGCCGCGGGAGACCGCCGCGCGGCCGAGCTTCGGCGGCGCGCTGATCGCGTCGAACCACGCGGACGAGTAGGTGTATTTCGACTCTGACCCGTCGGTGTGCAGGGCGATCGTCTCGTCGAGCGAGCCGGTCTGGTCGGAGTCGGCCAGGAAGTAGGCGGTCTCGGTGCGGGTCATGGAGATCCACACCTTGAGGATGATGCCGGTGAGTCCGTTGCCGCCGACGGTGGCCCAGAACAGCGTGCCGTCGGGGTCGTCGGCGGAGCCGCCCGGCTCGAGCGTGAGCACGCGGCCGTCCGCGACCAGCAGTTCCATGCGCGTGACGTGGTTGCCGAATGAGCCGGCGGAGTGGTGGTTCTTGCCGTGGATGTCGTGGCCGATCGCGCCGCCGACGGTCACCTGCCTCGTGCCCGGCAGGACCGGCACCCACAGTCCGAACGGCAGGGCCGCCCGCATGAGCTGGTCGAGGTTGACGCCCGCGTCGACCACGGCCAGCGCCCTCTCGGCGTTGAGCTCGTGGATGCGGTTGAACCGGCTCATGTCCACGACGAGCCCGCCGGAGTTCTGGGCGCTGTCGCCGTACGAGCGGCCGAGCCCGCGGGCGACCACGCCGCGCCGCAGGTGGGCCGGGGAGGAGGCGTTGGAGTCGTTGACCGCCGCGACGGCCGCGGAGATCTCGTCGACCGAGCGCGGGGTCAGCACGTGGCTCAACGCCGGGGCGGTGCGGCCCCAGCCGGTCAGGCGCCGGAGCTCGGTGTCCAGCGCGGTCGGGGCCGGTGTGGTGTTCTGCGCGGTGCTCACGCGGTCGAGGTTACCGCTCGCCGGCGTCGGAGCCCTCCCGCGACGTCCCCGCCGGGCACCCGCGGCGGCCCGCACGCCACGCCCGCCGCGGCCGGTGTGCACTCAGCCAGCGCGACCGCGCCGACATACGCTGCGTCTTCGACTTACGCGCCCGCCGTGGTCGATTCCGCCAGCGCAACCCCGCCGAATCTGGCGAAGAGCCAGCGTAGGGCGATGAGGCAGCGCATCCGGTGCCGGTCGCGCTGGCGGTCTGCTCGGCCCGCCGGGCCCGCGGGTGCTTCGCCCTCGGAGCGGCTACCGCGCTGCGGACCCACCGCGCTGCGGACCTACCGCTCTGTGGACCCGCCGCTCTGTGGACCCGCCGCGCTGCGGATCGACCGCAGGGCGGATCAACGCCGCTGACCCCGCCGTCCGCCACCGCGGACCTCTCCGACCCGCGCCGGTCAGTCGGGCCTGCAGCCGGAGGTGAAGGGGACGCCGCGGGCACGGTCGTCGACCCAGTCCAACGCCGGGCCGACCGCGGTGTACGCCGCGAGGATGTGCTCGCCGGGTACCGGCGTGTACTCGACGTCGGCACCGGCCGCGCACCACTCGTCCGCCAGCCGGCGGGCCGTCCACTCGGGGACGAACAGGTCGCCCGGCCCCTGCGAGGAGCCCGGGCCGGGGCCGATCGGGGCGGCGGCGTCACCGTGCCAGACCTGGACCGGCCCGGTCGGCACCTCCCGCGGGTCCGCGCCGTGGGCGGGATCGGGGGTGCCCAGGCGGTTGCGGGTCAGGACGGCCGCGACCGTGGGGTCGGTGCGGGGGTCGACGTCGGTCAGCGCGGACAGCGGCGCCGGGATGAGCCCGCCGGCGGTGTTGGCGGCGGCGCAGGCGTCGCGGAGGTGGTGCGCGATCACGTCGCCGGTGTCGTTGAGCAGCGGGTACAGCTCGGGGTACTCGCGCGCCAGGCCCAGGACGGCGGCGCGGTAGAGGCCGGAGGCGATCGTGCCGTCCATCGTGTCGAACAGGTCGGAGTAGTCGGAGGGCACGCCGCCGACCGATGAGCCGACGAGCACGCCGGTCAGCTCGGGGGCGTACACGGGTTGCAGCTGGGCGGCCCAGCCCGTGGCGATGCCGCCGCCGGAGTAGCCGACCTGCACGACGCGCGAGTCGGCGAACAACGGGCCGGCGTCACCGGGCGGGACGAAGGCGCGGGCGGCGCGGATCCCGTCGAGGACCGCGCGGCCGTTGGCGCGCCCCGCCGCATAGGCCGCCTTGGGCCCCTGGAAGTCGGTGACGACCAGGCCGTAGCCGCGGTCGGCGAGGATCTGCAGGAACGGCGGGAGTTCGAGGTTGAACGTGTGCGGCAGCGTGTGGGACGGCATGCACGTCAGGCCGAGCGAGTCGATCGTGACGTTGAACGACACGAGCGGCCGCGGACCGGGCCCGGGCCACTGGGTGGCGGGCTCGATGAGGGTCGACACTATCTGCTGCGGGCGGTCGTGGGAGTCGGTGCTCTGGACCAGGACCTGCCAGCCGCGGCCGAAGTTGCGGACGTTGTGCGGCGGGATCGTCACGTCCCGCGAGGCGAGGATCGTCCCCGGGGCGGTCGCGGGGTCCACGGCCGGCGGCGACGAGTACCACGGGTCCGGGGACGGGCTGGGCAGGTAGCGCTCGGGCGTGCGCTCGTGCTCGGGAACGGGCCGGAGCGCGGCGAACGGATCGGGGACCGCGCCCCCGTACGACGCCGCGCCCGCGGACGGCGCCGCGCCCGCGGACGGCGCCGCGCCCGCGGACGGCGCCGCGACCGCGGACGGCGCCGCCCCCGCGGACGGTGCCGTACCGGTGGGCTGAGCGGCCCCGGCGGGCGACGCGGAGAGCGCGCACGCCAGCGCCAGAAGTGCCGCCGCGACCGCGCGGCCGGAACGGAGGGGACGCCGCGACCTCATACGCTCACGGTATACGGCGCGGTCAGCGGCGGACGCGTCGCGCGCGCCGGGGGTGACCGGCGCGCGCGAACCGCGGGTACGGAGGTGGGCTCGCCCTACGCGGAGCCGCGGGTGGCGGGCGTCGACAGGACGACGCGTCCGGTGGGCGTGTACGACGGCGACGCCGGGCGGCGGTTGGGCGTGCGCAGCGGCGACGACGGCGGGATCGCCCGCCCGGTTGGCGTGTAGGAGAACGCGGTCGGCGCGTTGTTCATGGCGGGACTGCGGTACTGCGACATGGGACTCACTCCTGGTCGTGGAAGGACGACGGCCCCGGCTCGTCACCGCTGGGGCGGGACGACGACGGGGGTCGTTCGGGTGCGTGCGGGTGGAGGCGACGGCGGCTCACCCGGGGAGAAGGCGCGGACCTCGTGGTGTGGGCGCCGAGAAGAGATGGGGTGTGCCGCGAGCGGATCGCTCCAGCGGGGTCGGACGTGGTCGGCGGAGGTGTCGCCGGACGGTTCGACCGGAAACGGGCCGGTGTGCCCGCGATGGAGAAAAGGATGACACGCCCGCCGGTGCCGCACAAGCCCCTGTGTGGATGTTCACTCGTCGGAGCCGCGGCCTACCCTGTGCTGGTGAGTTCTTCCCCGAGAGACGCCGACGCCAGGAGCGACTCCGCCGATCCCGCCGACCCGGTCGATCCCGCCGATTCCGTCCTGGACTCGCTGCGGGGCGCCGTGGACCCGCTCGAGGCGCACCGCGAGTCCGACCCGCGGGAGGGCACCGATCTCAGGACGCAGATCGTGCGGTTCTTCCTCACCGGGGTGCTGTCGGCGGTCGTCGACTACGGCCTGCTCCAGCTGCTCATGCTGGCCGGCCTGGGCCACGGCCCTGCCAAGGCGCTGTCGTTCGTCGCGGGCACGCTCACCGCGTACGGCATCAACCGCCGGTGGACGTTCCGGGCCGAGCCGTCGCGGGCGCGCTTCATCGCCACGATGTGCCTGTACGCCCTCATGTTCGGCGTGCAGTGGGGTCTGTTCATGGTCCTCGTGCCGTTCTTCCACGGCCTGGACTGGAGCACCTTCTGGGCCACGACCATCGGGTACGTCATCGCCCAGGGCGTCGCGACGGTCACCAACTTCATCGTCCAGCGGACCGTGATCTTCCGGGTCCGCTGACCGGCATGTCCGTCGCGCTCCTGCTCGCCGCCGCGCTGGCGCTGCTGGTGGTGCCAGGCGCGCTGATCTGCCTGGCTGCCGGCGCGCGGTGGCGGGACGCTCTCGCCGCGGGCCCCGCCCTGACCACAGCGGTGGTGGCGGTGGGGTGCGCGGTCACGGCCGCCGCCGACGTGCGGTGGGACCTCGCCTCGGCGGGCGTGACCGCCCTCGTGGGGTTGCTCGGCGCCGCCGCGCTCGGTATCGCCGCCCGGGTCACCGACCGGGGGAGGTGGCGGCGGGGCGAGGGGTCCGATGACGACGACGAGGTGCGCGGTCGCGGGCCGGGCCCGGGGGTGGCCGACCTCGTCGTCGTCGCCCTGGCCCTCGTCCCGGCGGTCCAGGTCCTCGTCGCCACCCGCGGTCTCGCGGCCATCCCGCAGGGCTGGGACGCCATCTTCCACGGCGGCGCCACGCGGTTCATCGCCGAGACCGGGCTGGCCGGTCTCACCGACCTCGCGCCGGTGAGCCAGCCCGCCAACCCGCACTTCTTCTACCCGGACACCTATCACGCCCTGGCCTCCCTGCTGCTGGGCGTCGGCGGCGGGCTGCCGGAGGCCCTCAACGCCGTCTCGGCGGTCACGGGCGTGGTGTTCGTGCTGGGCGTCGCGGTGCTGGCGGGGCGGCTGTGCGGCGGGTCGAGGCTCGCGGCGGTCGGCGCGGCGGTCGTGGCGGGCGCGGCGTGGACCTTCCCGTACCTCGCGCTGGGCCGCGGACCGGTGCTGCCGTTCGCGCTGGGCGTGGCGGTGATCCCGGGCCTGGTCCTGCTGGGCGAGCAGCTCGCCGCGCGGCGGCCGTGCATGATGGCGCACGCGCTGCTGCTCGGGGCGGGCACGGCGGGGGCGTGGTCGGTGCACCCGTCGGTGGCGCTCGCCGCGGCGATCCCGCTGGCCGGCCAGGCCGTCGCCGGGTTGGTCGCCGCGCCCGGCACGCGGCCGAGCCTCGCGGTCCTCGGTGGCTTCGCGCTGGCAGCGGTCGCGGCGGCCCCGTACGTGCTGTGGTCGGCGACGATGGTCTCGGCCGGGACCACCGAGTCGCTCGCCGGGTTCTCGTGGCCGCGCGAGGTGGGCGTGCCGCGCGCGGTGGCCGGTGTGTTCGACCTCGGGCCCACCGCGCTGTCCTCGATCGGCATGGCGGTCGCGGTGCTCGTGGGCCTGGCGGTGGCGGTCGCCGACCCGCGGCGGCGGCGCCCGCTCGCCGCCCCCGCCGCCGCGCTCGTGGCCTACGGGGCGCTGTACGTCCTGGCCGCGGCGGTGCACGGCGACTGGGTGCGCGCGCTCACCGGCTTCTGGTGGGACGACTTCTACCGGTTCTCCTCCCTGCTGGTGCTGCCGTCGGCCGTGCTGGCCGGCGCGGGCGTGCGGGCGCTCGTCCCGCGCGGCTCGGTCCGCCGCCCGGCCGCTCGGACCGGTGTCGTGGTGGTGACCGTGCTGGGGCTGCTCACGGTCTCCGGGCACGCGGTCCTGGCCCGCGACCTGCGGGTGTGGGGCTACGACGACGGCCCGGCGGTCAACGACCGCGAACGTGCGGTGCTCGACGCGCTGGGGGAGCGGCACGAGGGCGGCGTGGTCCTGGGCGACCCGTTCGACGGCACCGCGTGGGCGTACGCGCTGCACGGGGTGCCCGTGGTGTTCGGCGCGCCGCTCGCCGACGACCCGGTCGCGCAGGTCGGCGCCGACCGCATGACCCTGTACACCTCGATGAACCGCTACGGCTTCGACCCGTCGGTCACGCACGAGGTGCTGCGACAGGACGTGCGCTGGGTGATCGTCGGCACCGGCGTCGTGGGCGGGCCGGGGCGGCCGGGCGGGTTCATCGGGCTCGACCTCAACCCCCACCTGCGGCTCGTCGAGGGCAACTCTGGCGCCCGGTTGTACGAGGTCCTGCCGGTGCCCGCGGACCACCCGCCGCTTCTGCCGCCGCCGGGGATCCCCCCGTTCACCCCGCCCGTGCAGCCCCCGAACACCGACTCACCGGTCGTCGACGCGGCGGGCGCCGGGCCGGCGACTAGCCTGGACGGCGCGACCGGGCCCTGAGCGGCCCGCCGCCGCGCGGCCCCCACGGGCCGTGTCCCCCGCACCGACCCCACCAGGAGCGCATCGCCTCATGGACGCCACCACCGTGACCGCCGCGGGCCCCGACACCGCCGCCCCGCAGCCCGAGCGCGACCTGCTGCTCCAGCGCACGCTGTTCTCGGGCCCGCGCCGGTGGGTCAACGACGACCTGTACTCGCGCATCGTGCGCGGGGTCGTGCGTCGTACCCGCGCCGAGCTGCACCTGGACGCCGGCGCGATCGTCGACACCAACACCTACTTCGGCCGGTTCGAGGCCTCGTACTGGCAGCGGTGGACCTGGGTCACCGAGCTCACCGTGCGCGTGTCCGTGGAGACGACCGGGCAGCTGGACGTGCTGGTCCGCGCCTCCGACATCGGCTCCCACGTGCGGACGGTGGACGTGGTCCACCACCACGGTGACGGGATGGCGGTGCTGCACGTGCCGGTGGACGCGTTCACCGACGGTGGCGCGATGTGGTTGGAGCTGCACGCCGTGGACGCGCCGGCGACCGTGTCGGAGGTGGTGTGGAGTGCGACGACGACGAGGCCGGCCCGCCGCGCCGCCGTGGCGATCTGCACGTTCAACAGGGCGGATGACTGTGCGGCCACGGTGGACTCGCTGGCCTCCGATCCCCTCGTCGCGGACCTCATCGACGACCTCTACGTCACGGATCAGGGCACCGATCCGGTGGAGACCCGCGATCCGTTCCGGCACGCGGCCGAGGAGTTCGGCGACCGGCTGCACTACCTGCGCCAGCCCAACCTCGGCGGCGCCGGGGGCTTCAGCCGCGGACTGTACGAGGCCACCGCTCCGGGCGCCGCCGGCCCGGTCGACGTGCTGCTCATGGACGACGACGTCCGGGTGGAGCCGGAGACGGTGCTGCGCCTGTTCGCCTTCGCCGCCGTGACGCGCGAGCCGATGCTCGTCGGCGCGCAGATGCTGTACCTGTTCAACCCCGACTACCTGCTGGTCTCGGCCGAGCGCACGCAGCTCGACGAGCTCCGCGGCGGCCTGGACGCCGACGAGTACGCGCTGCGCGACGAGTCGGTGGTCGGGAACCGGCAGGAGCGGCGGATCGACGCCGAGTACAACGCCTGGTGGTCCTGCCTCGTTCCCGGCGAGGCGGTGGAGGAGGTGGGCCTGCCGATGCCGTACTTCTTCCAGTGGGACGACATCGAGTACGGCCTGCGGTGCCGGCAGGCCGGGATCCCGACGTGCACGCTGCAGGGTGCGGCCGTGTGGCACGCGGACTTCTACTGGAAGGACGGCGACGACTTCGGTCAGTTCTTCTCCCAGCGCAACTCACTGGTCACCGCCGCGATCCGGCAGGGGATCGATCCGAAGAGCATGGCCAAGAACCTCGGGCGCAGTGTCCTGCGGGCGATGGTGGGTATGCAGTACGGGTTGGCGGCCACGCGGATGCGGGGGATCGAGGCGTTCCTCGACGGGCCCGACGGCTCCCGCGGGATGGGCGACGGCGGGCAGGCCGCGCTCGCCGCGATCCGGGCCGAGCGCGCGGAGTACCCCGAGACCGCCAAGCTCGCGGTGGAGGTGCTGCCTGCCGGAATCGGCGTCGAGCGCAAGGTGGGGATCCCGCGGGAGGACCGTGAGGATCAGGTGCTGGCCAAGCGGCTGCTCACGCAGAAGCTCGGCCGGCAGCGCCGCGGTGTGGTGGCGATCCCGTACGAGGACGCCGCCTGGTGGCACGTGTCGCTGTTCGACGAGGTCTACGTGACCGACGCCTCGCAGACCGGTGTGCACCACCGGAAGGTCGACCCGGCGCGGGTCTCCGAGCTGCAGAAGCGGCTCGCGTCGCTGCTGGCCCGGTTCGTCCGCGAGGCGCCCGCCGCGCAGCGGCGGTGGCGCGCGGCCCAGGCCGAGCTCACGACCCGGGAGAACTGGGCGCGGCTCTACGGGGTGTAGCGGCGCCGCCGCCGCGGCGATCCCGCCCGCTGCGCGGGGACTCCCGCCGGCTGCGTGGTCAGGCGGTGACGAGTCCCGCCACGATGTTGGTGACGACGTGGACGACGGCGCCGGGGACGAACGTCCCGGTCCGGTGTCGGAGCCAGCCCAACGCGTAGCCCGCCGCGAACTGGATCACGACGATCGGCCACATGCCGGCGTCGATCAGGAGCAGGGCGAGGTGCGGGACGACGAAGGCGGCCGCCTGCAGCAGGTTCCCGCGGGCGAATCCGAGTCGACGCACGAGGACGCCGCCGAGGAGTCCGCGGAAGAACACCTCCTCGCCCACCGCCCGCAGCGCGACGCCGACGACGGCCCCGGTCGAGGTGACCCGGGCGATCGTGACGCCGGGATCGTCCACCACGCCGACGGGCGCCAACGCGATCGCCAGCCAGCTCGCTGCCAGGAGTGGCGCGAGCAGGACCAGCGCCCACCCGTAGTCCGAGGGCGCGCCCCGACTCGCCCCGATCCGGTCGAGCGCGGTCGCGGCCGACGGGTCTCTACCGCGCGACCGCACGATCACGTAGACGACCGCCGGTCCGCTGAAGAGGACGAACTCGGTCACCGGCTCAGCCTAAGGCCGGTCCGATCGGCCACGGACGGCTATGTGACGGGCTACCGCACTCACCGGCACCTAGGGTGGGCTGATGGTCGAGATCGTGTGTTCCGTGGTGGGCCTCGCGCTCATCGTGTTGGTTCTGCTGGACGTGTTCCACACGCTGATGCACCCCGCCGGCTCCGGGTACATGAGTCCCCACGTCTTCGCGCTGGTCTGGCGGGTGTCCCGAGCGACGGGTCACCGGGTGGCGGGCGCGGTGGGCCCGACGGCCGTGGTCACGGTCATCCTGGTGTGGGTCGCGCTCGTGGGGCTGGCCTGGGGACTGATCTACTACCCACACGTGCCCGCGGATTTCACCTACTCCGACGGGATCGATCCACACAGTCTGCCGGCGTTCGCCGAGGCCCTGTACTTCTCCTTCGTCACCCTGGCGACCGTCGGCTTCGGTGACATGGTCCCCTCCGGATCGTGGATCCGGTGGGCCTCGCCGCTCCAGGCGTTGATGGGGTTCGCGTTGCTCACCGCCGCCCTGACCTGGTTCAACCAGGTGTACCCACCCCTGTTGCGGCGTCGGGCTCTCGCGCAGGAGCTCTCGCGACTGGCCGAGGTGGACTACGCCCGGCGGATCCCGGAGCTGCCCGTGGACCCGGTGTGTGCCCGGCTGGCGGCGGTGACCGACAAGGTCGAGGCGGTACGTATCGACTTCTTCCAACACTCCGAGGGCTTCTACTTCCGGGAGAAGTCCGCGGATCTGTCCCTGCCACGACAGTTGGCGCACGCTGTACGACTGTCAGAGCTCGCGTCGGAGGGGTCGCACACCGCGGTGCAGCTGGGCTCTCGCCAGCTCGCCGTCGCCCTGGACCGGCTCGCGAGCACGTTGGACCAGCAGTTTCTGCACAACGAAGGTTCGCCCAGCGAGGTGTTCGCCTCCTACCTGGACGAACATCACCCGTAGGTCGCCGCGCACCGGCCGGCGTTCATCCACAGGCCCGACGTGTCCACAGGCGGGCCCCGGGGACGTCGTCGGTAGCCAGGTCCCGGCAGCGGCGTGCCGCAGAGTGTGGGGCATGGACCCATCCACTCTGGACCGCACCCGCCCGACCGCCGACCTCGCCGGATTGCCGCCGGGCCCGCTGACCACCGCCGAGCTGGCCGCCGCCGTCCCCGACGCCCGGGCCCGCCGTCGTTACGAGCGGATCTGGCACGGGGTGTACCGGCGCGAGGATCAACCCGACGACCTCCGTCTGCGCAGCGTGGCCCTGGCCCGGACCTGGCCGGAGGGGGTGCTGCGCGGACGCAGCGCCGCCCTGCTGTGGGGCGACGACTCGGTGCCCGCGGACGCACTGCCCGAGATCTGGCTGCCCTCGACGCGTCGGTCCCGTCCGGGGCGGGTGTACCGCTACGGATCCCTCCCGCCCGCCGCCGTCACCGAGATTGACGGACTGCGGGTCACCACCCCGCTGCGCACATGCCGCGACCTGGCCGGCGACCTGGGATTCGAGGAGGCGGTGGTGTCCGTGGAGCGGCTGTGCGCGATGGTGCCCGAGCTGCCGGGGCAGCTGGTGGGCGCGGTCGAGCACCCCGCAGGGCGAGGCGCCCGCGACTTCGCCGCCGTCGCCCGCGCCGCGGACCCGCGATCGGGGTCGGCCCTCTCGACGCGGGCGCGACTGGAGCTCCGCGCGGCGGGAGTCGGCGACTTCGGGCACGGCCACGCCGTCCGACTGGGGCACTTCACGGTGGAGCTGCCCCTGGCCGACCCCGGAGCCCGCTGCGTGGTCTTCAGCTCCGGCAACGGGGCGGCGCCTTCGGGCCCCGGTCGCGACGCCGAGAGGTACCGCGAACAGTTGTCGCACGCCGGATGGACCGTGATCGTGGTCCGCGGACCCGCCGCCGTGGCACCAGCGGTGCGTGACCACGGCGTGGGCTACCGCGCGGCCGCCGTGCTGCGGGCGCGGTGGCCCTCGTCAGAGGTCTCCTACCCGCCGGCCGATGACCCCGCGGCCGACCCGCACGGGATGTGGTCCGGCCCGCGGCGTTGAGGCCGCGGGCCGGGATTCCGTGGGTACGGCGGATCAGCGGGTGTAGTCGGTGGCCTTCTCGTAGCGGCCCTGCTCGTCCCAGACCCGACGCAGGAGCTGCTCGAGCTCCCACACGTCGCCCTCGCTGCCGAAGTACTTGCGGTCGATCGTGCCGAGCTTGTCCTCGTTCTCGAGGATCTTGCTCCACAGCCGGGCGCGCTCGACCGGGTCGTCGGTGAAGTCCTTGTTGAGGTACTCCCGCGAGTAGCGCTTGAGGTTCCCCAGGACGGTGAGCGCCTTGCCGGCCGGACTGACCAGCGAGGCCACGATGGTCACCACGAGCACCACCACGATCACGCCCAGCGACAGCAGCGTGGGCACCTCGACCACGTCGACGTGCTCGCCACCGTTGATGAACGGCAGGTTGTTCTCGTGCAGGGCGTGCAGCACCAGCTTGACGCCGATGAAGCCCAGGATCGCCGCCAGGCCGTACTTGAGGTAGACGAGCCGGTCGAGCAGGCCCTCCAGCAGGAAGTACAGCTGGCGCAGGCCGAGCAGCGAGAACGTGGTGGCGGTGAAGACGATGAAGACGTTCTGGGTGAGGCCGAAGATCGCGGGGATCGAGTCCAGCGCGAACATGATGTCGGTGCCGCCGATCGCGACCATGACGATCATCATGGGCGTCATGACGCGCTTGCCGTTCTCGACGGTGAACAGCTTGTCGTGGTCGTAGTGATCGGTCGCCGGGATGACCTTCTTGGCGAACCGGACCATGACGTTGTCGACCTCGTCGTCGTCCTCGTCATCCTCGGCCAGCAGGCGGCCGGCGGTGACGATGAGGAACAGGCCGAACACGTAGAACAGCGCGCTGAACTGGTTGAGCAGTGCGGCGCCCACGAAGATGAACGCGGTGCGGGCGATGATCGAGAAGACGATGCCGAACAGCAGCGCCTTCTGCTGACCCGCCTTGGGCACCTTGAAGCTGGTCAGCAGCAGCAGGAACACGAACAGGTTGTCCACCGAGAGCGCCTTCTCGGTGAGGTACCCGGCGAAGTACTCGATACCCATGTCCGTGCCGCCGAATATCCACACGGCGAAGCCGAAGAGGACCGCGACGCCCACGTAGAGCGAGGACCAGATCGCCGACTCTCTGATCGTCGGAATGTGCTCCTTGCGCACATGGAAGAAGTAGTCGAACAGCAACAGCGCGACGATCAGGCCGACTGACAACGACCATGCGAGCGGGGTGGCTCCCAACGGGGGGTCCTTTCCGGGGAGGGCCGGTTGACCGGATCATCCTACCCGCGCGTGGCGGAGGTGACCCCCCGACGGCCGGTCGCCGCGGGCCGGAACGGAGCCGTTCGCGCAGGGGGCGGCGCTAGGCGCGGCGTCGGATGAACATCGTGTGCCGGGCCTCGACGACCGTCCTGCCGCGGCTGTCGGTCACGACCGCGGTGTGGACCACGCTGGTGCTGGACCGCGTGGTCAGCTGTTCGCGGATCGAGTCCGCCTCCGCGTGCGGCACCTCGACGACGCACCGGAGCCGGCCGCGGCCGGGGGAGCGGAAGTCGATCGTCGCACTCTTGGTCCACACCTGGTAGCCGCCGCCCAGCTGTCCGGACAGCAGCGCCCCGTAGAGCACGTCGGTCGCGGCGAACAGCGCGCCGCCGAACGCGGTGCCGTTGGTGTTGGCGGTCCACGGCGCCACGTGCATGTTCAGTTCGCCGCGGGTCCAGTCCGGGGCGACGTGCCGGATGCGGATCCCCGACCCCAGCAGCGGTGGGTAGAGCGAGGCCAGGACGGGGAACGCCCGGGGGCTGGAGGTGTATCGGTGCAGCATGGTCTTGGGCACCGCCCGATCCTAACTTACCGGCGAGTCAGTTCAGCGGACCCGGCAATCCCACGCATTCTCTGGACACGAGCCCGACCTTTGTCTACTTTCAGGGCCACGACCATCGACTACAGGGCCGCGGGTCCTAGGCGGGGAGGCGTGACATGAGGATCATCGTGGATCCGGACCGGTGCGAGGGACAGGCCGTGTGCGTGGGACTGGCGCCGGCGGTGTTCGCGCTGGATGACGACGACGAGGTGGTGCGCCTGCTGGTCGACGACATCCCCGAGGAGCACGAGAAGCGCGCCCGCAAGGCCGTCGCCAAGTGCCCGATGGCGGCTCTGCGCGAGGCCTGACGAGCGCGGCTCCGCGGCCCCGCGGCTACCGGGCCGGCCAGGCCGAGGGGTCGCGGCCGGTGAGCGCGAGCGCCTCGTCCCGCGCGGACACGTCCGGGCCGTCGAAGCCCGGGACCGCCGGGTCGAACAGCTCCGGGGCCGGGTTCTCGGCGAGGTCGGTCCGCACGAACTCCAACACGGCCCGCTCGAGTTCGTCGCCCCAGCGCAGGTCCATGCCCTGCGAGGAGGCGATGTCCCACGCGTGGACGGCCAGGTCGAACACCTGCTGGGCGAGGTAGTGCTTCGCGGGCGCCAGCCCGTAGGACACGTGCACCTCGTCGTCGTCGCCGGTTCCGCGCCACGCCGCGGCGACCGGTGCCTTCACCGACTCCCAGTCCTCCACCAGCTCGGGACCGGAGGCGTCGCGCAGGCGACGCAGGCGGTCCTCGAGGTCGTCGGACACCTCATCGACCGTGCCGCCGGCGAGCAATCCCGGCACCCAGAGCTGCTCGTCCACGACGTGGGCCAACACCTCGCGCGTGGTCCAGTCGCTACACGGGGTGGCGGCGTCCCAGTCGGTGACGGCGGGGAGCACCTCGTCGTACAGGTCGGCGGCGCGGGTCTGCAGGGCGATCCAGTCGGTCATGCCCCCATCCTGCCGCATTTCCGCACACCGGCTCTGGCCCCCGAAATCCGCTACCTTCCCTCGGGATCCGCTACCCCTACGGGCATAGCGGATCCGGAGCCGGGGTAGCGGATTCTCGCGGGTCAGGCGCCGGGCTTCTCGAACCGCTCGCCCGCGCCCATGCGCTGCAGGCGCAGCCACTCGCGGAAGCCCGCGGGATCGCGGCGCGAGACGAGGAAGTACCAGCCGAAGCGCACGATCTCCTGGGGGATGAGGCGCCGGTTGCCGGGCTGGGTGAGGACGTAGCCGCGGTTGCGGTAGGTGAAGTGCCGCTTGACCGGGTCGTCCGGGAACTGTGTGTGCATGCGGCCACCGAGGATCGGCTTGAACTCGTCCGAGCCCTGGGGGTGCAGGTAGGCGGTGGTCAGGCACGTGCCGAACTGCAGGCCCGAGCGGACGAGGCGGCGGTGCACCTCGACCTCGTCGCCGCGGATGAACAGGCGCAGGTCGGGCACGCCCACGCGGTCCAGGCAGTCGGCGGTGAACAGGGCGCCGTTGAACAGCGACGCGATGCCGGGCAGCAGGTCCTCGGTGTTCTCGCCGTCGCCGGCCGCGCCCGCTCCGGTGAAGAGCTCCGAGCGCCGGCGCCGCCACACCACCCCGCGCCGCAGGGGGAAGGCCAGTCGGTCGGGGTCGGCGAGGTCGCACACCACCGGCGAGACCTCGGCGAGGCCGTGGTGGTCCATGCAGTGCAGCAGGGTGGCCAGGACGTCGGGCCCCTCGGGGCGGCCGTCGTCGTCCGCGCACCATACGAGGTCGGCGCCAGTGGCCAGCGCGTGCAGCATGCCCAGCGCGAAGCCGCCGGCGCCGCCGAGGTTGTGCTTGGAGCCGATGTACGTGGCCTCGACCGGCTGGGACTCGACGAGCTCGCGCACGGCGTGCTCGTCGGCGTTGTCCACCACCACCAGGTGGTCGATCGGACGGGTCTGGCCGCACACCACGGCCAGGGACTCGCGTAGCTGCTCGAGTCGGCGGTGGGTGACCACCACGGCCACGACCCGGCGGGCGTCGGCCGCTCCCCGGTCCGCGCCGCCCGCGGCGGCCCCGCTCTCAGCCCTCATGCTGCATCCTGCCGATGTACTCGCCGATCGAGCGCCCGGCCTCGGGGCCCTCGTAGGCGGTGACGATCTCCTCGATGCTCCCGCGCTGGCGGATGCGGCCGTGGTCGATCCACATGGCCGAGTCGCACAGCTGGGCCAGGAATTCGTTGGAGTGGGAGGCGAACACCAGGATTCCCGAGCGGGAGACGAGCTCGGCGAGCTTGACCCGCGCCTTCTTCATGAACTCCGCGTCCACGGCGCCGATACCCTCGTCGAGCAGCAGGATCTCCGGGTCGATCGAGGTCACCACGCCCATGGCCAGGCGCACGCGCATGCCGGTGGAGTAGGTCCGCAGCGGCATGTCCAGGTAGTCACCGAGCTCGGTGAAGTCGGCGATCTCGTCGACCTTGGCCTTCATCTGCTTGCGCGTCTGGCCGAGGAAGAGGCCGCGGATGATGATGTTCTCGTAGCCGGAGATCTCGGGATCCATGCCCACACCGAGGTCGAACACGGGTGCCACGCGGCCGCGGATCCGCGCCGCGCCGCGGGTGGGCTCGTAGATGCCGGACAGCAGGCGCAGCAGCGTGGACTTGCCGGCGCCGTTGTGCCCGACGAGGCCGATGCGGTCCCCCTCGCGGAGGGAGAGGGTGATGTCCTTGAGGGCTTCGACGACGACGACGTTGGACGCGTTCCGGCCGATGGCGCCTCCCGCGGAGCCGAGGACCGCCTTCTTGAGGGACCGCGATTTGGCGTCGAAGATCGGGAAGTCCACGCACGCGTCCACGCAGTCGATGGACACGCCGCCGGGGGTGGGCGCAGCGGAGCTCATGGGATGTACCTCCTACACCCAGTACGGGACTCGGGAGCGGAACCGGCGCAGTGCCACAAAGGCGAGCGCCAGACCGACTGCGGTGCAGGCCAGGACGATCCACCAGTGGTAGGCGGCGACGGGCTCACCGATCATCGGCGCCCGCACGATCTCCAGGTAGTGGTAGAGCGGGTTGAGCTCGGCGATGCGGGCGCGGTCGGCGATGTCGCCGCCCTGCTCGTACAGCGTCTGCGTGGTCCACACGATGGGGGTCATGTAGAACAGCAGCTGCACCATCGAGTCCAGCAGCGGCGCGATGTCGCGGAACCGCGTGGCCAGGATGCCGAACAGCATCGCCACCCACACGCCGTTGACCATGAGCACCGCCAGGCCCAGGACGGACAGCAGCAGCTCCCAGCCCAGCGGCCGCGGGAAGATCACCATGAGCAGCACCCAGATGACCAGGTTGTGGCACAGGAACAGGAATTGCCGCCAGACCAGCCGGTAGACGTGCACGCTCAGCGCGCTGGGCAGCTGTTTGATCAGGCCCTCGTTGGCGATGAAGACCTCGGAGCCCTCCTTGATGCAGCCGGAGATGAAGCCCCACATGATGAGGCCCACCGTGACGTGGGGGAGGAACTCGGCGAGCGGGATCTGGAAGAGGATTGAGTACAGCAGGCCCAGCGCCACGGCCATGACGCCGGTGGCGATGGTGATCCACAGCGGGCCCAGCGTGGAGCGGCGGTAGCGCTGCTTGATGTCCTGCCAGCCCAGGGACAGCCACAGCTCGCGCTGGCCGAGCCCCTGGCGCAGGTCGGCCACGGCCCGGCGGAAGGTGTGGGAGTCGTTGACGATCTCGCCCCGCACGCGCTCGTCGGGGAGCGTCGCCGAGGTCGGATCGGGGAGGGACTGGTCCTGCACGAGGGCTCAGCGTACTAGAGGTCCGGCCGGTGGCAGCCCCGCCGCGAGGGCGCGTAGACAGTAGAGATGACGACCAGTACGCAGATCCAGCTCGCGAGCCGTCCCACCGGATGGCCGACCCACGGAAATTTCCGCACGGTCACCGTCGACCTCCCCGAGCTCGCCGAGGGCGAGATCCGGGTGACCAACGAGTTCATCTCGGTGGATCCCTACATGCGGGGTCGGATGAACGAGGGACGCTCCTACATCCCGCCGTTCGAGCTCGACGAGACCATGACCGGCGCGGCCGTGGGCCGGGTCGTCGAGTCCCGCTCGGACGACCACCCCGTCGGCGCGGTGGTTCTGCACAACGACGGGTGGCGCGACGTCGCCCAGGGTGACGCCCGGCAGTTCCGCGTGGTGCAGGAGATGGACGGGGTGCCGGTCTCGGCCTACCTCGGCGTCCTCGGCACCACGGGCCTCACCGCCTACGTGGGGCTACTGCACATCGGCCGGTTCCAGGCCGGCGAGAGCGTGTTCGTCTCCGGCGCGGCCGGGTCGGTCGGCTCGGCGGTGGGGCAGATCGCCAAGCTCATGGGCGCCTCGAAGGTCGTCGGCTCGGCCGGCAGCCCGGAGAAGGTGGCCACCTGCATCGAGCGCTACGGGTTCGACGCCGCGCTCAACTACAAGGACGGCCCCGTCCGGAAGCTCCTGCGCGAGCACTTCGGCAGCGAGAACGGCGAGGGGATCGACGTCTACTTCGACAATGTGGGCGGAGACCACCTCGAGGCCGCGATCGACCTCATGAACGACGGCGGCCGCCTGGCCCTGTGCGGCGCGATCAGCTCGTACAACGACTCCGAGCGCAAGCCCGGCCCGGACAACCTCTGGTACGCCATCACCCGCGGGCTGACGCTGCAGGGCTTCACGGTGAACAACTACATGCACCTTTTCAAGGAGTTCGCCGAGAAGGTGGGCCCGTGGGTGGCCTCCGGCGAGCTGAAGTTCGACGAGACGGTGGTCGAGGGGATCGACAACTCGGTCGACGCGTTCCTCGACCTGATGAAGGGCGCCAACACCGGCAAGATGCTCGTCAAGATCTGACATCCCGGGGCTCCCACCGGGCCCGGCCGGCGGTGGGGCAGGCTGGTGGCCATGACGCCGATCCGTCGAGCCGCGCCCGCCACCCGCCTCCGGAGACGGGCCCGCCGCCGTCTCGACACAGTCCGCGCCGCCGCGGACGCCCGGTGGGGGCGGCCCCGCGAGGGCCACGGGCCCGTCTACCTCGTCGCGCCGGCGGGCAACCCCAACCACGGTGACGAGCAGCTGCTGGCCGGATGGCTGCGGTTCCTGCGCCACCGGCTGCCCGGCACGCCGGTCGTGGTGGACTGCCACACGCCGGGTCAGGCGGCGGTGCTGCACCACTCCGAGCATCCGGACGTGCTGTTCACCGACACCCTGTGGCGGCTGGCCGCGCAGAGGGCCGAGGCCGGCGCCGCGGCGGCGGTGGAGTTCGCGCGCCGCGCGGTCGCCGAGCTCGGCACGGACCCGGCGGTCGCCTCGGGCATCGACCTCGCGCGCAGCGCGTCGGTCATCCACCTGATCGGCGGGGGTTACGTCAACGACCAGTGGCCGCACCATCTGGGCGTGGCCGCGGCGGCCGGAGAGCTCGGTCGGCTCGCGGGGGCGCGCGTGGTGGCCACCGGTCAGGGGCTGCTGCCGTGCGGCGAGCCCGCGCTGCTGGCCGACGCGCTGCGCGGGTACGAGTTGGTCACCGTCCGCGACGCCGGGTCGCTCGAGCTGCTCGCGGACAGCGACCTCCCGGTCCGGCACGTGGGTGACGACGGCTGGCTCGCGCTCTCCGCGCCCGGCGACCTCGACGCCGTCGCAGGCGGCCGGCTCCTCATCGACCACCCCGTCTACTCCACCGATCCCGACGCCTGCCGGGACGTGGTGCTGTGCGCGCAGTCGGACCTCGCCGACCCGGTCGCGGTGGCCGACACCGTCGCCCGCGTGCTGGCCGACTGGGGGGTTCCGGGGGAGAGGATGTCGGTGGTCGAGGCGATCCCCGGCGGGGACCGCGTGGTGTGGGACCTGGTGTGCGCGCGGGCGAGGGCGGCCGTCGGTGGCGGCGCGGGATCTGACGGCGACGACGAGGTGGGCCGCGCACTGGCCGCCCTCCAGCTGCACCGCGCGCGTTTCGTGTCCTTCCGGGAGGTGTGGGCCGAGGGGCTCCCCGCCAGGCCGGGGCAGGTCTGGCTGACGACCCGGTTCCATCCGCATGTGTTCGCCGCGGCCCGCGGCGCCTCCGGGGTGGCCGTGCGCACGGGGTCGGCCTACTACGACGTCAAGCACGGTTCGCTCGCCGACGCCGGGTCGCCGTGGGTCACCGTCGGTGTGGGCGAGGAGCGCGTCCCGGCGTTCCCGACCGCCGGCGGATTCGACCCCGAGGCGGTCACCGGGCACGTCCGCGCCGCGGTGGCGTTGGCAGAGGAGCTCTACCCGCTCGGCTGAGTCCGCCGGGCGGCGCTTTGTGCAACTAGTTGCACAAAGCGGGGGCTGGCCGTACGGTCGGCGACAGGCGCTCGTCGCGCCCCACCTCGCCGAAAGGAATGCCGATGGCTCTGCCCTCCGTACTCGCCGGCCCGCTCACCGTCCCGGTTCTCGCCTCGCCGATGTTCATCTACTCGGGTCCGGAACTAGTGGCCGCCCAGTGCCAGGCCGGGGTGATCGGTGCGTTCCCCGCGCTCAACGCGCGGCCGCAGTCGCTGCTGGGGGAGTGGCTCGATCAGATCACCGAGAGCAACGCGGCCTACGCCGCGGCGAACCCGGACCGGTACGTGGCGCCGTTCGCCGTCAACCAGATCGTCCACCGGTCCAACG
The DNA here is from genome assembly GCF_003096075.1 of Dietzia lutea. Classification (NCBI taxonomy): domain Bacteria; kingdom Bacillati; phylum Actinomycetota; class Actinomycetes; order Mycobacteriales; family Dietziaceae; genus Dietzia; species Dietzia lutea. The sequence continues at coordinate 461,852 of NZ_CP015449.1, forward strand.
ACCGGCTAGAACAGGATCTGGCGACGGTCGTCGAGCACGAGGTACCCATCGTCATCACCTCACTCGGCGCTCGTGAGGAGGTCAACGAGGCCGTCCACTCCTACGGTGGGATCGTCCTCCACGACGTCATCAACAACCGCTTCGCCCGCAAGGCCATCGAGAAGGGCGCCGACGGGCTGGTCGCGGTGGCCGCCGGGGCCGGAGGCCACGCCGGCACGCAGTCCCCGTTCGCGCTCCTCCGGGAGATCCGCGAGTGGTTCGACGGCCCACTGCTGCTGTCCGGGGCCATCGCCCACGGGCGGTCCGTCCTCGCCGCGCAGGCGGCAGGAGCGGACCTCGCCTACGTCGGTTCGGCGTTCCTCGCGACGGAGGAGTCGCGGGCGACGCCGGAGTACAAGCAGATGATCGTCGACAGTTCCGCCGACGACATCGTCTACAGCAACCTGTTCACCGGCATCCACGGCAACTATCTCCGGGGCAGCATCGAGGCCGCCGGGCTGGACCCGGACAACCTGCCGGAGTCGGACCCGTCGGCCATGGACTTCGGCTCGGGCGGGGCGAACGACTCCAAGGCGTGGCGCGACATCTGGGGAGCCGGGCAGGGCGTGGGCGCCGTCCGCTCCACCGGCACCGTCCGCGACCTGGTCGATCGCCTGCGGGGCGAATACGACGAGGCGCTGGACGCCCTCACCGCCGGCGTCGCCGCGCTGCGCTGAGCCGATGTCGCTGAAGTTCGCGATCCTCACCTCGCTCACCGAGCGGAAGGGCAGCGGGATCGAACTCGCCCGACGCTTCGACAGGTCGATCGGGTACTTCTGGCCCGCCACCCACCAGCAGATCTACCGCGAACTCGACCGGCTGGCCTCGGCCGGTCTGATCCGGGAACTGCCACAGGACAGCCCGCCCCGGCGCGGACAACCCAGGCGGTTCGCGGTCACCGACGACGGCCGCCGATCGCTGGTCGAGTGGATCGGCGAGGACGACGCCCCGGACGTGACGCGGTCGACCCTCGCGGTCCGCGTCCGGGCCGCCGCCGCCACGGGCCGGACCGACGAGGTCCGCCGCGCCCTCGAGCACCACCGCGGCAGGCGACGGGAGAACCTCGAGCGCAACCTCGAGATCGAGAGGCGCGACTTCTCCGCCGTCGACCCGTCGGACCTGCGCGGCGTCCTCCAGCACCGCGTCCTCACGCTGGGCATCGAGGAGGAGCGGGTCTGGCTGACGTGGTGCGACGAGACGTTGGAGGCGCTGGACCGGCTGCCGGCGCGGTGAACGGTCTCCGGGGTCGTCCGTCTCCCGCCCTCCGAGCCGACGCCCCTCACTGGGCGAGTAGCTCCCGGAGGGTTGACGCCCCGTCGTAGCTCGTCCGGAACAGTCCGCGGCGCTGCAGGACCGGGATCACGAGATCCACGAAATCCTCCAGGCCGTCCGGGTAGCTCGGAGGCATGAGGTTGAACCCGTCGGCCGCGCCCGCCCGGTACCAGCGCTCGATCTCGTCCGCGATCGACTCGGGCGTACCGAGCATCGTGCAGTGCCCTCCGCCCGCCGCGAGGGTACCAAGCAGCTCGCGCACGGTGGGCGAGTCCTTGCGGACGATCCGGAGGATGGTCTCGTAGCGGCCCTGCGGCCCCGCGAACTCGGCCAGCGGCGGCAGCTCCGGAACAGGCGCGTCGAGCTCCCAGTCGGAGCAGTCCTGCCCGGTGAACAGCGACAGCTGGGCCAACGACTCCTCGACCGGCAGCAGGGCGTCGAGCTCCGCCTTCTTCTGACGGGCTTCCGCCACCGTCGACCCGACATACGTCACCAGTCCGGGCATGACGACCAGCGAGTCCGCGTCCCTGCCCGCCGCCTCCGCCCTCCGCCTCAGGTCCGAGGCGTACGCCGTCGCGGCGTCGTCGTCATAGGCGACGGCGTAGATCCCCTCGGCGTGCCGTGCCGCCAGGTCCCGGCCCGGGTCCGACGATCCGGCCTGGAACAGAACCGGGCGGCCCTGCGGCGACCGCGGCACGGTGAGTGGTCCGTCCACCAGGAAGTGCTCGCCCGCGTGGCGCACCGCTCGCACCTTCGCCGGATCCGCCCACAACCCGGTGCGGTCGAGGACCAGTGCGTCGGCGTCCCATGAATCCCACAGGGCGAGGGCGGTCTGCACGAACTCCTCGGCCCGCTCGTACCGCTCGGAGTGCCCCGGCAGTGAGGCCATCCCGTGGTTGCGCGCCTCCGCGTCGAACATGGAGGTCACCACGTTCCATCCGATCCGTCCGCCGCTGATGTGGTCGAGCGAGGCCAGCATGCGGGCGGCGTGGAACGGCGTGAAGAACGTGGTGGACACGGTGCTCACCAGTCCCACGTGTCGGGTCGCCCGCGCCATCGCCGACAGTGCGGTCAATGGCTCGAGGAACCACCACGAGCCGCTGCCCGGGTCGAGCACCGAGTGGCCGTCGGCGAAGAACACCGCGTCGAGGCAGCCCCGCTCCGCCGTCCGGGCCAGCTCCTCCCAGTACGCGATGTCGCCGAGTCGCTCCACCGGGGAACCGGGCTGGCGCCACGCGGCGGAGTGGTGGCCGCAACCGAACAGGAACGCATTGACATGCAGCATGGGGACATCCCTTCGCCGGCACTACCCGGAGCAGGTTCAACGGGTCTCATCTCAGCCGCCCCCGGTGGGCGGCACCCCGTGTCGTGACCCCTAGTCTAGACCCCGTCGACGGTCAGCAGGATCTTCCCGTGCGACTCCCCGGACTCCAGCAGGGCCAGCGCCTCGGCTGCCCGCTCCAGGGGGATCTCACGGAAGACCCTCGTGGTGACGTCACCGGCCGCGACCATCGGCCACACGTGATCCACGACCTCCCGGCAGATGCCCGTCTTGCCGCCGGGGCCGTCCACCGGCCGCGCCCGGAGGTTCGTGGCGAGGACGCCGGCCCTCTTGGGCAACAACCTGCCCAGGTTGAGCTCGCCCTTCACCCCGCCCTGGAGTCCGATGACGACCACGCGACCGTCCGGCGCCAGGGACGCGATGTTCGGCTCGAGGTACTTCGCGCCCATCACGTCGAGGACCAGGTCGACGCCTCTGCCTCTCTCGTCGTCGTCGGTCCATTCCCTCACCCGCTCGACGAAATCCTCGTCCCGGTAGTCGATCACCAGCTCGGCGCCCAGCTCGCGGCACATGGCCACCTTCTCCGGCCCGCCGGCCGTGGCGGCGACCCGGGCCCCCAGCGCGCGGCACACCTGGATCGCATGGGAGCCGATGCCGCCCGCGCCACCGTGGATCAGCACCCGCGGCGCCCCCAGTTCGGTCCGGCCCCAGTGCGCGTCCGCCGCGAGGATGCCCCGACCGAGCCCACCCGTCATCGCCAGGTTCGACCACACCGTGCACGCCACCTCGGGAAGCGACGCCGCCTCGTGCAGCGAGACCCCCGCCGGAAGGGGCATGACCTGGCCTGCCGGGACGGCGACCTTCTCGGCGTACCCGCCGCCGGCCAGCAGGGCGCACACCTCGTCGCCGACCGCCAGGCCCTCCACGCCCTCGCCGACCGTCGAGATGCGTCCGGAGCACTCCAGGCCGAGGATCTCCGAGGCACCGGGAGGCGGCGGGTAGTGCCCCTTGGTCTGCAGGAGGTCGGCGCGGTTGACGGCCGACGCCGCCACGTCGATGAGCACCTCACCCGCGGCCGGGACCGGGTCGGCGACCTCGGTCAGATGCAGGGAGTCGGGACCGTTGTCGTACGCGATGGCCTTCATGCCCTCGACCGTAGCCGGACTGGGTGACGGCGGGCGAGGTGAACTAGCATGGGCGACGTCGTACAGGCGGTTCCACGTGGAACCGGCGTGGCCGCGCGTGTCGTGGTCGGCGGCGCAGGAAGTGTGGCAGAGCGGCCGAATGCACTCGCCTTGAAAGCGAGCGTGCCTGAACAGCACCGGGGGTTCAAATCCCTCCACTTCCGCAATGGGCCCGGCCCTCGGGGGCCGGGTCAGGCGGTGGTCTCGCGCAGATCGGACGCCGAGACGTAGCGGATGATCTCCAGGATCCGCGTGTAGGAGCGGGACTTGCCCGACACGATCGAAGTGTGGTCCTCGTCCTCGAACATGACGAGCTTGGCCCGACCGCCCCGACGGTTGACCTCGTCCACGTAGCGCTGCGAGTTCTCCGGCGCCACGGTCACGTCCTGCCTGCCGTGCAGGGCGATCACCGGGGTTCCCGTGTCGATGTTCTGAATGGGATCCACCGATGTGTAGCGGCCCGATACCTCGTCGGGTGTGCCACCGAGCATGGCGACGATCCTGTCGTCACCGTGGGTGGCCCCGTAGGCCATGTCCAACGGCCCCGCGATCGAGATGACGCGGGTGGGGCGGAAGCTCGGCTTGGAGCCCACCTCCCCGTCCTCGAGCTGGTGTCGGGTCGCCGCCCAGACGGCGAGTTGTGCGCCGGTGCTGTGGCCCACCACCACCTCGTCGTCGGTGGTGATCTGCGGGAACCTCTTGTCGACTTCGGTGACGTGGTCGAGCGCGTCGGCCACGTCGCGGAAGGTGATGGGCCAGCCGCCGCCCGACCCGATGTGTCGGTACTCGATGTTGTAGACCGCCATCCCGCGGCTGGCGAGTTCGCGGGCCAGGTGGTCGAACGAGCTCGTCCCGATCTCCTTGTGCCAGGCCCCGCCGTGGATGAGCACGGCCAGCGGGATGGAGTCGACCTTCTGGTCACCTGCCGGGAGGTAGAGGTCGGCCCAGTTGTGCTCCGGGTCGGGAGCGGGGTAGCGGGTGGGGTACTCGAAGCGCTGCACCGTGACCTCGTCCAGCCGGACGGGGCCCGCGTACGTCGGTTCGACCGTGGGGGCCGCGCTCGTCGTCATGCATCCCACGAGGAACAGCGAGCCGACCGACAGGGCCGCGCCGAGCACGGCCGGGCGTCTGTACCTGCCGAGGTCTCGACCTGACATGGTGCCCACTTCCTCAGGAGTCAATAAGGCTGAAAATCCTCTTTCTCCATGTGGACACGTCAGCGAAGTGCGGAAGTGTGGCCGGAAGTTCGGAGAGTGAAACCCATCTTACAAACTTGCGGAGCATTTCGGCGGCCCGGGTGTCCCCGAGTTCCCCCGCGCCCGGTCAACGGGCGGTCAGCGGCCGCCTGCCCGGGGTTCGTCCTCTCCCGTCGTGGCCTCGTCCTCCGCCACGGCACCGTCGGCTCCGGGCAGACCCGCGCCGACTCCGCCGACGTCGGTGATCGTCCAGTCGGAGGCGCGGTCCATGGTGAGCGTGTAGGTGGCCGTCGCCGCGACGCCCTCCGGGGTCTGCTTGCTCCGGGACGTCATGTCCACGAAGACCTGAACGACGAACGTGTCCCCGTCGGTCTCCGAGACCTCCGCCGCGAGCAGGCGCGCGGTGGAGGTGTACTCCATCCGCGTCAGCCAGGGGCCCACCACATCGACGGCGGCCTCGAGCTTGGGGGCGAGCTGATCGCTCACGCCCTCGGAGAGAGCGTCGCGCCACCCGTCGAGATCCTCGTAGTCGACAGCGGAGACCGCCATCGCGTACTCGGAGGCCACCTCCTCGGCAGCCGCCTCGGTGTCGAGCCGCCCCTGCAGCTGCGCGAGCCGCGCGTCCGAGTCGTCGGTGGCCCAGAGGGTGGCAAAGACGGCTGCGGCCACGAGCGCCGCGACGGCAACGACGGCGAGGACGCGCGTCGATCGCCACCACGGCGTCGCCGTGCGGTCGGCGGTAGCGGTGGGCGCGGCGGTGGTGGGCTCTGTCGTGGTGGGCTCGGTGGTGGACTCTGTGTCTGCCATGTGGCGGGCTCCTCGGGGCGGATCGTCAGGACGGTGGTCTGTTGTGGCGCGGACGCCGGGTCCTGCCCGGGTCATCGGGGCATGGTGACGGTGAAACGGACGGCGTCGTCCGGCGCGGTGGCGATCGCGTTCTCGAGCAGGGTCGCGATGTCGAGGTTCGCGATGCTCGGCCCCACCGCTCCCGTGACGGGCCGGAGGGCCTGGCCGATCGCGCCCACTTCGGGGGCGAGGTCGCCGAGGACGCGGTAGAGCTGTTCCTGTTCGTCGCGCCACGAGCCCAGGATCTCGTCACCCTTGAGGACGGCGGACCCCTGGAACAGATAGTCATAGGACACGCCCAGGGTCTCGCCGAACTGGTCGAGCTTCGGCGGGGCCTCGGTGAGGGTGGGTCGGACCCAGTCCACGTCGCCCATGACGGAGGCGAAATCGCGCAGCACCCGGTCCAACGAGCCCTCATGCCGGGAGAGCGTGAGCAGCAGCAGCTCCGCTCCGCGCTGGGCCTCGGGCAGGGTCGTCTCCAGCCCGTCGACGGTATGGGACAGCGTCTCCACCATGCTGCGGACCGAGTCGGCGTCGGTCTGGTCCAGTAGATCGGAGGTGGAGGACAGGAGTTCGGGCACGGAGGTCGGCAACACGACCTGCTCGGTGAGGATCGCGCCGTCCTCGATGTACGGGCCGTCGGTGGTGTCCGGCAGCAGGGAGAAGACCGGCTCGCCGAGGGTGGACAGGTTCTCGACCCTCATCCGGGACTCGACCGGGATGCGGTACTCCGAGTTGTAGGAGATCCCGAGCCGGACCGCGCCGGGGACGCCGTCGACCGAGTCGATGCGACCGACGGGCACGCCGCGGTAGACCACGTCCGACCCGACGCGTAGCCCGCCGGCGTCGCGGAGGTCGACGGTCGCGTGCGTGCGCTCGACGGTCGGCTCGAGCTTGAGGACCGCCAGCGCGAGGTACGCGCTGCCGACGACCATCACCAGGAACAGTCCGAGCGTGGAGAGCCACAGAGGTATACGTGTCATGGGATCGCCCCCACCATGCGCAGCAGGACCAGCCCGTCCTTGGCGGGCTGTCCGGGGTCGCCGACCACCGAGACGGACCGGATGTCGACCCCGGGGCCCAGGAGGAAGGGCGTGATCTTGTCCTCGACCAGGGCGGTCATGTCACCGAGGTTCCCCCTCATCTCGTATGCGGTCGGCGACGGCTCGCGGAGCAGCGGCGCCAGGATCTCGAGGTTGCGGTTGATGTGGGGCATCCGCGGGATGAGCCACTCCAGGCCGGAGACCAGTGTGTTGACGTCGATCACGATGTTGAGCACCGCATCCATGAAGTAGGGGACCCGTTCGAGTCGGTAGCGCGCGGTGTCGGAGAAGATGAACCCCATCTCCTCCCGTGTCTCCACCAGGCGGCGGGAGAGACCATCGGTCGCGGTGACGATGCGGTCGATCTGGTCCAGGTTGGAGGCCGCGTCGCTCAGGTCCTCCGAGATGTGACCGGCGAGCTCGGCGGTCTCGGCGGGGTCCTCGGGGAGGACCTCGTTGATCTGATCGATCGACTTCTCCAGCTCCATGAGGCTGCCGCCGTTGACGAACATGGCGATCCGGTCGAGCATCGCCTCGATCTGCGGCCCGGGGTCGGTGTGGCTCAGCGGGATGGTGTCGCCGTCCCGGAGCGGCTCGCCCGCGTCGGCGGGCATGAGTGCGATGTAGATGTCGCCGAGGATCGTGGACTGGCGGAGCTCGGCGCGGGTGCCGCGGGGGAACTCGACGGAGTCGCGGATGTCGACGTGGGCGATCGCGCGCTCGGGCTCCAGGGTGATCCCCTCCAGCGAACCGATGCTGATGCCGCCGCTGCGGACGTCCGCGCCCGCGGGGAGGCTGAGCAGCGACGCGAACTCCAGGTCCAGCCGGTACGTGGGGCCGCTGACGCCGCTGCCCGGCAGGGCGTGGTCGCTCGGGTCGAACGTGCAGCCCGCCAGGACGAGGAGGGCGGCGAGCGGCGCCGCGAGCAGGCCGACGAAACGCCGTCGTCGTGGCGCGGTCATGGGGCCTCCCCGAGTGTCGAGAACATGAGCTGGGGCAGTGGTGCGGTGATGGTGTGCGGGGACTCGGCCGTGCAGTCGCCGAGGCCCGCGGTGCGGAGCGCACCGCAGACCGCGGGCGCGTCGGGAACCGACAGGCGTACATGGGGTGGCGCGTAGTCCACGGCCACGGCTCCCGGTCGGGAACCGACCATGGTCTCGGCGAGGTGGATGACCCCGGGGATCGCCTGGAACAGTTCCTCCGACTCCTCGACGCGCGCCCGGACCATGGTCAGCGTCGGGATGGTCGTCTCGAGCGCGCTGAGCGCCTCCCCCATGTGCTCGTTGAACAGTCGGTCCATGGGCTCCACGGCCAGGGACAGTTTCTCGACGAGGATTTTGGCCACCACCAGCATCTGCTCGATACCGGCGAGACCCGGCGCGAAGGTCTGGGCGGTCGTCTTGACGTCGTCCCAGTTGGTGGTCACCACCGTGCTCAGCTCGGCGGAGTTGTCCAGCAACAACCCCAGGTTGAGCATGAACTCGTCCGAGCCGGACAGCAGCTCGGCGAGGTCGCGCAGCTCGCGGTTGAGGGTGGGGCCGAGCGAGTCGAACTCGCTTCCCGCCCGCCGGAGGGTCGTCTCAAGGGGAGCCTGACCGTCCGGCCCCTTCTCGGTCATCTGCCGGACCAGCTCTGAGAAGGAGCCGAGTGCCTGGGACACGGTGACGGGGGTGCGGGTACGTGAGGTGTCGATGCACGTGCCCTCGTCGAGCGTGGGACCTTCTGCGGGATCGGCGTCGACGAGCTCGACCCGGCGGTCGGTGAGGACGGAGGCGTGGGTGATCACCGCCCCGGTGTCGGCGGGCAGGTCGCGGTCGTCGATGGTCATCTCGACGCGGACGCGGGCCCCCTCCGGGTCGATGGTGTCGACCTTGCCCACGGGGATCCCGCGGATGGTCACGGGGGACTCGGGGAACAGTCCGTAGCTGGCGTCGAAGTAGGCGCACACGGTGTTCCCGCCGCGGGTGGGGTCGAGCACGGCGGCGCCGGTCGCCACGAGCGCGCCGGTGGCGGCGAGGGCGAGCGCGGTGCGCAGCACGCGGGGTCCGAGCGTTCCCATCGTCAGCACCTCATCCCTGGTTGCGGCAGGCAGACCTCGGGGCGGTCGAGGGTGAGCCCGCTCTGGTCGATGAGCACGCGCCCCTCGGGGCCGGCGACCGCCGAGAGGTCGCGGACGGTGCCGGTCACGGAGTCGAGCATCTCCTCGGTCGATTTCCTCAGCTCGTCGGCCGAGCGGGTGGCCTCCTTGAGGTGCGGGATGATGGGCTCGACCTTGCTGGCGTACGGGCCGGACAGGAAGTCGAACAGCAGACCGGAGAGACCGGCCAGGCCGTCGGCGAACGTCTTGACGTCGTCGGCGGCGGCGAGCAGCTGGGGTCCGAGGACGGCGTAGCCGCGGATGATCTCCAGCGCGAGGTCCTGGTTGGCGTTGACGGTGCCCAGGTACTCGTTGGACAGGGAGAGCAGGTCCTCCACCTGGGTCTTCTGACGGGCCATCACGTCCATGACCGCCTCGATGTCGGTCGCCGTGGTCTCGAGGGCGCCGGGGGAGCCGTCGAGCGAGCGGGCGGTGGCGTCGAGCGCGCGGCGCAGCTCGGCGGTGTCCAGTTCGGCGATCACGGCGTCTGCCTCGGCGAACATGTCGGCCACGAGGAACGGCAGCTGTGCCCGCTCCAGGGGGATGGGTCCGGTCAGGGGGTCGTCGCCGGCCGGCAGCAGCGCCACGTAGAGGCCGCCGACGGGGCTGAGCATGCGGACCGACACCTCGGTCCGGTCGCCGATGAAGTGCTCGGAGTCGACGGAGAACTCCACGTCGACGTGGTCGTCGTCGAGCTCGAGCGCCTCGACCCTGCCCACGGGGACGCCGGCGATCCGGACGTCGTCCCCGGCGGCGAGGCCGCCGGATTCGGGGATCTCGAGCATGTACCGGTCCGTGCCGGGCGGGCGCAGATAGAGCCCGGCGACCACCGCGAAGATCGTCACGAGCACCACGACGCCCACGACGGCCCACCACATCTGGGCCCGCGGGTCGGCGTCCTCGGAACCGAAGTCCAGGCGCCCGAAGGTTCTGGTGCGCATCAGGGCTTCTCCTCGCACACGACGAGCTGGCGGCCCTCGAGCAGGACCTCGGCCTCGATCGGAACCGGCACCCCGCCGCTGCTGCACTGCAGCTCGGGGTCGGACGTGGGGATGAGGGCGTTGATGCCGCCGAGGATCCCCGGCAGGCGGCGGTAGGCCTCGATGACCGGGGCGGGGTCGGCGTAGCTCTCGTCGGTGCGGCGGATGAAGTCGTCGTGCCGGTCGGTCGCACCCAGCCCGATGCGCGAGAGCAGGTCGACGGTCTCGCCGATCTGGGTGAATTCCACCGCGCCCAGCTCGACGAGCTGCAGGAACTCGCCGAGCCGGGTGACGAGCGGGGTGAAGATCGAGTGGAAGACCTCGAGCATGTTCTGCAGGTTCCCGGAGCGGCCCCGCAGCTGGCTGTCGAGGGCGGTGAGGTTGTCGAGGATCGTGCTCATGAGCAGGCTCCGGTCCTCGGCGTAGGTGGCCAGGGTGGCGATGTCGCGCAGGACCGGGGTGGGGCTGGTCTCGCTGCCCTCGACGAGCGCCGCGACGTTCGTGGCGAGACTGTTGTAGACGGCCGGGTCGGTCTCGCGCAGCAGAGGCTTGAGCCCGTTGAACACGGTGGTGATGTCGAAGGAGTCGACGGTGTTGGTGACGGGCTGGTCGGGGTCGATCTCGGCGGCGCCCGCGTCCCCGAGCTCGAGTTCGAGGTAGCGCTGGCCGGTGAGGTTCTGCATCTTCACGAGCAGGCGGTCGGATTCGCGCAGCCGGTAGTCGTCCTGAAGGGTCAGGTCGACCACGGCCTCGTAGTCGTCCGAGATGGAGATGTCGGTGATCTTGCCGACCGGGACGCCGCGCAGGCGGACATCGGCGTTCTCGCGGAGGCCGAAGACGTCGCCGAAGACGGCCTGGTAGCGGGTGGTGGAGCCGTCGACGGGACGCTGGATGGCCTGGACGATGAGGACGATCACGGCCAACACGGCGAGGAACACCAGAGCGAGCCTGATCGCGGCCTGACGGGTCGTGGTCACGGAGTACCTCCGGTGGCCTGCATCGGTACCTGGAACGCGGGGAAGGACTCCAGCACCACGTCGACGCCCAGGGTGACCCGGTCCCCGTCGCGGTGCAGGACGCCGTCCGCGGTGTCGATGGCGCGGGAGACGTGGTCGGGCCGGACGTCCGCCAGGGCGTGGTTGAGCGGGATGAGCAGGTCGAGGAGCATGTCGACCGTGCCGTCGAGCGGCTGGAGTGAGCTGGCGAGGTTGCCCGACAGTGCCAGGACGAGGTTGGAGACCTCGGTGATGGTGGCGCTGGCCTGGCGGGTCCGCGCCTCGTCGTCGAGCTCCTCGACCGAGGCGATGTCACCCAGCACTCCCAGCGCGGACGGGGTCGCGGCCTCGATCCCCTCGGAGATGTCGGCGGATTTGCGCAGCACGTCGGCCAGGGGCTGGTTCTGCGTGCGGGCCACGTTCCGCAGGACGAGGAGCGCGGAGGCCAGCAGGGGCGCCATCTGGTTGGTCATGTCGGCGGAGCTGTTCAGGGCCTCGGAGAGGTCGGTGGTCACCACGTCCAGCATGAGGCGGCCGGAGTCGCGGAGGACGGTGGTCACCGTGTGGTCGGGGACGTCGCCGAGGTGCAGGGTCACGCCGGGGGTGACGGGGCCGCCGCCGGGCTGGGGGATCAGTTCGAAGGCGGTGGAGCCGAAGACGTTGGAGGAGACGAACCGGGTCTGGAGGGAGGTGGAGAGGAGTTCGGCGTCGTCGGTGTCGACGCTGAGGGTGACGAGCTGGCGCCGGGGGCCGATCGGTTCCACGTCGACGACGTTGCCGACGTCGGTGCCGCGGAGCCGCACCGAGGTCTCCTGTGTGACACCGTCGCCGAGCCCGTCGGCGGTGACGGTGAACTGGAACTGTCCGGTGCGGTCGGCGCGGGTGGCCTGCCACGTGCCGACGACGATGAGGGCGACGACGACGAGGACCGCGATCCCCCGGATCCGCAGGCCGGCCCGGGTGGGGCCCAGTGGCGTGTTCTCGCGCTGCGTACTGCTCATGTCGGCCCCCTCACCCGGAGAACTGGATGGTCGAGTCGAGCCCCCACATGGCCAGCGTGAGGATCATGTCGGTGACCACGATGAGGACGAGGCTGGCGCGGATCGCCCGGCCGGACGCGATGCCGACGCCCTCGGGCCCGCCCGTCGCGTGGAAGCCCTGGTACGCGTGGACCAGCCCGACGACGAGGACGAAGACGACGACCTTGGCCAGTGAGTAGAGCAGGTCGATCGGCTCGGTGAACATGTCGAAGTAGTGGTCGAACGCCGCCGGCGATCCCGCGACCACGGAGATCGTGAGGCGCGACGAGGCGTAGCAGAGGGCCAGCGCGATGAGGTACGTGGGGACGATCGCGATGACGGACGCGATGAGACGGCTCGACACGACGTAGGAAATGGGGTCGATGGCCTGCGCCTCGAGGGCGTCGATCTCCTCGGAGATGCGCATCGAGCCGATCTCGGCGGTGATCCGGCAGCCGGCCTGGGCGGCGAAGCCGATCGCCGCGATGAGCGGGGCGAGCTCGCGGGGGTTGGCCAGCGCCGACATCGCCCCGGTGAGCGGGCCCATCCCGAGCATGTCGAGCGCGTTGAAGCCGACGATGCCGATCATCGTGCCCGCGACCGCGCCGAGGATGGCCAGGACCGGCGCGACACCACCGCCGACGATGACGGCCCTGCCGTTGCCCCAGGTCAGATCGGTGAACACCGCCATGGTGTGGCGGCGGTGCCGGCGGAGCGCGTGCCCGACGCCGAGGAAGGACAGCAGGACGAACTGCAGGTAGCCGCCCAGCGTCTCGACGGGCGTCCAGGCCCGGTCGACGGTCCGGCGGGCGCGGAGCAGTCCCGGTCGGTGCGGCGCGGGGACGGCGTAGGCGACGTGCTCGGTCGGCCGGTGCCCGCTCGGTCGGTGCTCGGTCTGTCGGTGGCTCATCACAGGAACCTCATCGGGACGAACATCAGGACCACCTGGGTGATGAAGAGGTTGGCGATCATGCAGGCGAGGATCCCGAGCACCACCGCTGCGTTGACGGCGTCCGCGACGCCCTTCGGGCCTCCGCGGGCCTCGAGTCCGCGCTGGCTGGCGATCACCGCGACGAGGAACCCGAACACGGCGGCCTTGAGCAGGCACACCACCAGGTCGGTCACGGACGCGAAGCTGCCGAACGAGAGCCAGTAGGAGCCGGGGGCGACGCCCTGGCCGAGCGAGGCGACGGCGAAGCTCGCGATGACGCTCATGAGGATGATGAGCACCGACAGCATGGGCGCGACCAGCAGCATGGCGAGGATGCGCGGGGCGACCAGGCGCTGGTGCGGATCGATGCCCATGGTGCGCAGGGCGTCAATCTCGTCGCGGATCGTGCGGGAGGCCAGGTCGGCGGCGATCGCGGAGCCGCCGGCACCGCCGATGAGCAGGGCGGCGGCGAGTGGGGCGATCTGTTGCATCACGCCCATTCCACCGACGGCGCCGGCCATCGAGTTGGCGCCGACGCTGTCGGTCATGCTGCCCACCTGCACCGCGATCACCACTCCGAGCGGCAGGGCGACCAACACCGCGGGCAGCGCGGAGACGGAGAAGTAGAACCAGGCCTGGACCAGCACCTCCTTCAGCGGCAGGCGGCCGCGGAGGAGGTCGGTGACGAGGTAGGCGGTCGACCGGAACGTCAGGCGCAGCAGGCGACCGTGGGTGCGCATGGCGTCGCCCGCGCGCGTGACCACGGCGGGCGGGGTGCGTCGCTCGTCGGTGGTGGGGGTGGCGGTGCTCATGGCACCTCCGCGCCGGGGGCGAGCAGGAACGCGAGCATCGAGGCGGCGAGGCGTCGCACGCCCTCGTCGGACCCCGCCGCCGGCCCGAGGTCGGGCGTGAGCCAGGTGCTCACGAAGAACCGCGCGATGATCTCCGCCGCGGTGCGGATGTCGGTGTCCGTGCGGGAGTCGTCGACCGTGTAGCGCAGCTGGGCCTCGATCGAGGCGATCAGCATCTCGGCGACCTGCCGGTCGTTGATGATGTCGAGCGCGTTGCCGTCGGCGACGATCCTCCTGGCCACGGGATGGGTCCGGACGATCCTGATCGCCCGGACGAACCACTCGGCGGCGCGCGCTGTCGGGTCGGCCGTCGTGGCGGCCGAGAGGCGGAGCTCGTCGAGGAAGTTCTCCAACTCCCATGCGAACGCTCTCCTCACGAGTTCCCCCTTGGTCTCGAAGCGGCGGAAGACGGTGGCACGACCCACGCCGGCCTCGCCGGCGACGTCCGCAACGGACATGCGTTCCGTCCCGTGCCGCCCGAGGCAGACCAGGGTGGCGCGCAGGATCGCGATGTCGGTGTCGTCGGCCTCTTCGCGGGTGCCGGTGACCGCCCCCAGGAGGAGAGCTCGCAGCGTCGTGAGTCCCATGAGTCAGGGACGGTATCAGCAATCTCGATCACATGTGCCATGCATCACACATCATATATTTGATCCGAGCGCTGTCCAGACCTTCCCTGGCGCGCCGAACCGAGCGATGGTTCAGTGCTTGTCTGCGCGGTCGGGTGTGCGCCCTCTGCTGTCAGTCGATCACGCGGACGCGGCCGGGCTCGGGTGCCCGCAGCGGGCCCGCGTCGGTCGCGTAGCGGATCAACGCGTCGAGATCGGTCAGGCCGACCTCGCGGCGGTCCCCGCGTTCGGCCAGCACCGAGCCGTTCCACTCCGGGGAGGAGAGGAACTCGTTCACCACGACGGTGTACTCCCGCCGCGGATCGATCGGCTCGTCGTCGACCTCTATCTCCGTCACCCGGTCGCCCGCGGGGCGCCCGGCGTCGACGGTGTAGCGCACGTTGGACGACACGGCGGGGCCGTTGCGGCCGATGTCGTCGGCGAAGTGGTTGAAGGCGGCGCGGAGCTCCTCGCCGGTGACGGTGACCAGGTACAGGCGGTCGCCGTAGGGCTGCACGGTGTGCAGGGTGGCGTAGTCGAGCGGGCCCGCCGGCAGGTCGGTGCGCAGCGAGTCGGGGTTGGACACGGCGAGCTGCGCGCCGCGGCCTCGGGTGGCGGCGAGCTGCGCATCGGCGATGAGGTCGGCCAGCGGGGACTCCCCGTCGGCATTCATGGCCCGGTCGATCGTCTCGTCGGCGGTGCCGACGACCTCGCGGGCCTTCGGCGCCGCGGCGGCCTGTGCCTGGCGGACGAGTTCCTCGGTCCCGGTGTCGGGCTCGATGTCCAGGTTGACGGTCTGGTTGAACGCCGAGGTCTGGGGGCGCACCACGTCGCCGGTGGCGGTGTCGACGGCGAGGTCGACGACCGTGACCGACCGACCGTGGGACGCCGGCGCCACGACGATCCGCTCGTCGTTCTCGGAGTCGAAGACGCGGCACGTGGCCGGGCCACCGGAGGCGCCCACGATGAGGGCGTCGACGGCAGGGTTGAGGTCCTCGACCAGTTCGAGGTCCGTGAGGGCTTCGGGGCAGGAGCCGGGGGCGAGGTTGCCGTGGGCCGTGTCGGACTGGACCAGGGCGACGATCGTCTCGACGCCGAGGAACTGCAGCGACTCCACCGTGTCGTCGATCGCCCGGAGGGGGTCCGTCAGGCGGGTCGTGGTCTCCGGGACGGACTCGGAGGGCGCGGTGACCGCCACGACCCCCACCCGGACATCGCCGACGCGGTGAATGGCGAACGGGAACGTCGGGGCCGCGTCGTGCGACGGGATCACGTTGGAGGCCAGGAACGGGAAGGCCGCACCGCGGAAGGGCGGCAGTGGCGGGTCGACCCGACAGTCCTCCTCCGTGAGGCAGCCCGGCTTGACCAGTGTGCGGATGTGGTCGGCGCTCTTCTCCAGCTCGCGTCGGCCGATGCCGGCCCCGTCCACGCCGAGCCGGTTGAAGAACTCGACGGTCGGACGGTCGCCCAGGAGCGCGGCCTCGGGCGCGGTGCCGCCGATCGAGTCGCCCGTGGCGAGCAACAGCGTGTTCTCGGCCTGGGTGCGGAGCTTGCCGATGGTGGCGGCGAGGTGGGGCCCGCCGCCGGCCGGTCGGACGTTCCCCGAGCCGTCCCGCAGTTCGCCCTGGAAGCCGACGGGGCGGGAGAGCGCGCCGGAGAACTCGCCGATCCCGAGGACGCGCACGGTCGTGGTCTCGGCTGCGGGGCTCCACGGACGCCCGGCCTCGCTGGTCCGGGCGTCGGCACCCGGTGCGGCGACCAGTGTGGACACGAGGGGCGCGAGGGCGAGGGGGATCAGTGCGCGGCGGGAGGGGCGTCGGGATCCGGACGTGGCCGGGGCGGCGGGACTCGCCTCACGGCGGGGACCTCGCAGCTGCACACCGACTCCTGGGGGATCAAGACCCGCGGATCTCGCGGGACGGGGCGACGACCGGATCGCCGCTCCCAAACCCGAACCATCGTGCCGCCGCGAGGTCACGGGACCCCGCCGGAAGCATCACATTCCGGTCACGAATTCGCGGGCGGCGGCGAGGAACCGGTCGTTCTCGTCCGGGTCACCGATCGTCACCCGCACCCCGTCGCCGGCGAAGCACCGCGTGACGACGCGGTGGTCGCGGCAGTGGGCGTCGAAGTCGGACGCGGCTCCCGCGAGCGGGAGCCAGACGAAGTTCGCCTGGGTGTCCGGGACCGCGTGGCCCATGTCGAGCAGTGCGTCGCGCACCCGCGAGCGCTCGGCGACGACCGCGTCGGTACGTGCGCGGAGTTCGTCCCCGGCCTCCAGGCAGGCGATCGCCGCGGACTGGGCCAGCGAACTCACGGAGAACGGCACGACCATCTTCGCCACCGGCACCACCAGGTCGACGGGTCCGACGAGGTAGCCGACACGCAGGCCGGCGAGCCCGTATGCCTTGGAGAACGTGCGCAGGGAGACGACGTTGGGCCGGGCCATCGCCTCGGCGACCCCGTCGACCGGGTCGTCGCTGCGTACGTACTCGTAATACGCCTCGTCCAGCGCCACCGTGACCCGCTCGGGGATGCGGTCGAGGAACGCCACCAGCTCGGTGCGGTCGACCGCCGGGCCGGTGGGGTTGTTGGGGGTGCAGACGAAGATCAGGCGTGTCCGGTCGGTGACGGCTTCCGCGACCGCGTCGAGGTCCAGCGACCCGTCGGCGCGGTTCGGGATCGACACGGGCACGGCGTGGGCGATGCGGGCGATGATCGGGTACGCCTCGAAGGAGCGCCAGCCGAAGATCACCTCGTCGCCCGGGGCGCACACCGCCTGGACCAGCTGCTGGCACAGGGCCACCGAGCCGCAGCCGGCGGTGACGTTCTCGGCGCCCACGCCCAGGAAGTCCGCCAATCGCTCGACGAGCGTGCGGGAGGTGATGTCCGGGTACCGGTTGGCCGCCGACGCGGCGTCGGTGATCGCCGCGGCCACGCTCGGCAGCGGGCCGGCGGTGGTCTCGTTGGACGCGAGCTTCACGGCGCCGGGCGCGGACGCACCGGGCACGTAGGCGGGGATCGCGTCGAGGTCACTGCGCACGTCGGGGGCCATGCCTACAGAGTAGGACCAGCGGTTCTCGGGCCGGTGTCCGGGCGTTTTGCGAACCGGCGGGACGTGTGTGTACTGTAATTCCTCGTTGGCTCGCAGAGCCTCCAGGAGGCGTGCCAGAGCGGCCGAATGGGACTCACTGCTAATGAGTTGTCCTCCTAAAAGGGGACCGGAGGTTCAAATCCTCTCGCCTCCGCCATGCCGGAAGCCCGGGAGACCGGACGTCTGGCACGACAGAAGAATATGAATATGCGCCCGTAGCTCAATGGATAGAGCACTTGACTACGGATCAAGAGGTTAGGGGTTCGAGTCCCTTCGGGCGCACAGTGTCGCGAGAGCCCCCGTCTGGTCGGACGGGGGCTCTCGCCGTTCGTCTTTCATTGTTCGTGTTCCGCCGCGGCCTGGGTGCCGGTGCCATCCGCAACCGCCTTTTCTGGTGCTCAAGGTGCGGTTTTGTACTCCTGTGGCGGGTCAAGATTAGTAATTGGTTACGGGGCTAAATAACCGGTCGCGCGACGGATGTTGCCGTGTCACTTTGGGGCTGCACCCGCTCACCGTGGGGAAGGTCACACCGCGGGGGCTGTATCTCATTCGGAGGAGAAGTGATGGCACACCTCAAGAAAATCGCGGCGACGGTCTCGGCCGCGACACTCGCCGGCGGCGCGATCCTGGCGGGAGCCGGCGTCGCCGGTGCCCAGGGCTCCTCGGAGATCGCCGACGATCTCCAGCTCGCGAGCATCGCGCTCAACGGACCCGTCTCGGTGACGCCGAACGCGGAGGGCGGCCCGACGGTCACCTATACCAACGAGGGGGCCGAGGCTCAGCAGTGCATCGGCTTCACCGCGCCGTACAGCACGATCGAGGAGAACGACATCGATCCGCGCGAGATCGATCCGAACGACGTCGTGGGATCGCTCGCGGTCCTCGCCACGATCCAGGGCGCCGGGGGAGTCTCCGTTCTGACGGTGACCCCGGGTGGTGAGCCGGCCGCGGTGGTGAGCGGGCCCGGACTCGATCTGGTGGGGACGGCCACCGCCTTTGGAACCGGCTTCACGGGCGGTCTCCCGGTTGCGGCCGGCGAGACCGTGAGCTGGGATGCGCCGGTGCCCGAGGAGTCCGCCGCGGCGGGCGTCATCTGCGCCCGGGACGGCATCTTCGGCCCCCGGATCGGTCAGCTCGTGAACTACTTCGGCATCGACAGGCAGGTCGTGGCCGACCAGGCGAACGACATCCTCGGGCCGCTGGGTTCGGTCACGTCGGGCAGCGTCAGCGGCAGCCTCGTGGGCGCGGGGGCCGCGGCCACCGCCTCGCTCGCGGGCGGCGCCGAGGACGAGGGCGCCGACAGCGGCTCGGCCGCCGCGCCGGCGGGTGCGGGTAGCTGACCGGTCACGCAGCCGAGGGCTGAACCCGGCCGGGGCGGTCAGGCCCCTCGGCTCCACGTTCCGGCGTCACTCGTTCATGGAGTGGCGCCGGAACGTGCGTAGGGTCTCGACCTGGTCCCACACCACGATCACCCAGATCGCCGCGACGAGAGCCCAGCGGATTGCGGTGGCCGGGCCGCCGTCGCCGTTCGCGGGGACGAGGTCCGGATGCAGCACGGTCTGCTGGCTCAGGACGAGTGCGGTGAGGAAGACGCCGAACACGATGTCGGTGGCCATCTCGAGGGCGAGGCGGCCGCGTGACCGCCCCGGCCGCGCCAGGCGCCACACCTGGACGAGCGCGAGCACGCCGATCAGGATCAGGTAGCTCACGACCCAGCCGGTCGGGATGTCCGGGTTGATCAGCGGCTCGCCCCCGTTGAGGTGGCCGATGTAGAGGAACGTCGACGGGATGAACGGCACGCCGGCCAGTAGTGCCAGCATCACGAGCGAGACGATCGCGTCGGCACGCGTGTCGCTTCCGCTGCCCGGGCGGTCGAGGTCGTTCGGGTCCCAGGTCGGCGTCCGCGAGAGTGCGCTGCGTGCGCCCTCCGGGGTGGTCCGCTCGATGATCACCACGACGAGCGTCCACGCCGCGAAGGCCCACAGGAGGGCGGCGGACACGGAGGTGACGAGCTGGGCGATAAGGTCGCCGAGCTGGGGGACGGGCGTCGTGGAGACATAGAGGATGCCGCCGGCCACCGCGGCGATCGTGCCGACGACGGGCACGAGCCACCGCAGTACGCGGGACCAGACGGGGTAGACGTCGGGTCCGACGAGGTACTGGCGCACGCCCGAGTACCGGCGGGCGAGCTGCGCGGGGTCGCCGAGGCGGCGCAGGACCGTGTGCTCGGCGGCGGTGGGGTCGATCCGGCCGGCGGGGCCGGTGTCGGCGTCGAGTTCGGCGGCGATCATGTCGTCGATGGTCGCGGCGATCTCCTCCGAGATGTCGCCGCGCTGGCCTTCGGGGAGGTGGCGGACCACCTCGAAGATGTAGCGATCGGTGAGTCGGGGCATCACGCATCCGCCTTCCGCAGATCGTCGTAGCCGGCGCCCAGTGCCAGCCATTCGGTGTGCAGCCGCTCGGCGGTCTCGGCGCCGAGTGCGGTGGTCTCGTAGTACTTGCGGGGCCGGGGGTCGTCGGTGCGCCAGGTCGACGTGAGCAGGCCCTGGCCCTCCAGGCGGCGCAGCAGCGGGTAGAGGGTGTTGGCCTCGGTGACGATGCCGACGTCGGCCAGCGTGGTGAGCAGTCCGTATCCGTACTTCGGCGTCCGGCACGCGATCAGGCTCGCCAGCACCACGGACCCCCGCCGGATCTCCTGGAGGTGGGTGCCCTGCACCGCGTCGGCCTCATTGTCCATGTGCCACACCATAGTGTGTGGCACACACTATGTAAATGATGCACGCTGTGGCCGCCGCGCGGGGTCGCCCGGGTGCGTGACCGTGACCTCTCCTCGGGGGCGTGGCGGGGGCGACGGCGAGGTCATCGCCCGAGTGCCTGTGGAGCTGCTCGCAGCGCGCGAGGTCAGTCTTGTTCGAACGCTTGTGCGCTTGCGGGCGCGGAGGTATGATCGAACTGTAGTTCGAGATAGGTGATCATCGTTCGGTGTGGCGCTCGGCGGAGGGGGTGGGGTTGGTGACGACGGCGAGGACGTTGTTCGCGGTCCCTGAGGGTCTGGGCGCGTTGGACATGGCGGCGGTCAGTGAGGCGGCTCGCGCGGCGACGCTGGCGCAGAATCGGGCCGGGGCGACGCGGTTGGAGGCCGCGTACGTGCTGGTCGAGCAGTTCGCCCGCGCGGCGCTGGCGCAGGACGAGCAGCGCCCGGAGGGGTCGCGTCGGCCGGGGTATGCGCGGTTGGCGCCGGCGGCGCGGGCGCGTGATCATCTGGTGGCGGCGTGTCAGTTGACGTGTTGGCATGCGGACCGGTTGGTCACCGCGGGGGTGCAGATCCGTACCCGTCTGTCCCGGCTGTGTTCGGTGGTGGGGCGGGGGGTGATGCCCGAGGATCTGGCGGTCGATATCGCGTGTCGTCTGGCCGAGGTGCCGGATGCGATCGTGGGGGACGTGGAGGACGAGGTGCTGGCCCGCTTCACCGGCGATCTCGAGGGCGGGGACCGGCCGAGCCGGTCGGCGGTGGAGTCGGCGATCGAGGACGCGGTGGAGCGGTGCGATCCGGCCGGGGCGCAGGAGGCGGCTGAGGCGGCGGCCGAGACCCGCGAGGTGCGGTTCCGCGGCGGCCGCAACGGGATGGCCACGATGTGGGCCAAGCTCACCGCGGCCGATGCGGAGTTGCTGCGCCGTCGTATCGACACCGACGCCGCGGTGGCGGCCGCGGACGGGCTGGACCGGCCGATGGCTCAGTCGCGCGCGGACGCCCTGGCCGCGCTGGCGGTGTACCCGCCCGACGCAGCCGCCTGCGATACCGCCACCACCGGCGCATCCGCGGGCGATCCCGCCACCGGCACCGCCGACGCTGCGGCGGCGCCGGCCGAGGAGTGCGGTATCGAGCTCGGCCAGGTGCGGGTGGGGGCGGATCTGCCGCGTCCGTCGCTGGGCAACGCGGCGCGGGCGGGGGTGCCGATTCGGATCAGTGTGATCGCCTCGGCGGTGCGGGGTCTGCCGAATCGGGTGGAGTTCGTCCACGGCACCTACAGCAGCTTCGAGTGGTTGTGCACGGAGTTGCTCGAGGGCGATGAGGCCAGTGTGCGGTTCGAGCTCATCGACCCCGCCCCCGGAGTGCTGGACAACCCGGAGCGCGCGTTGCGGTATGTGATCACCCCGGCGATGGCCGAGCGGATCCGGCTACGCGACGGCACCTGTCGGCATCCGGGGTGTTCGGTGCCGGCGAAGGACTGCGACGTGGATCATGTGATCGCGTTCAACACGCGTGATCCGGAACTGGGTGGGCCGACCACCGAGTGGAACCTGGTGTGCCTGTGTCGCAAGCATCACCGGGAGAAGACGTTCGGCACCAACAGCTACCGCACCGGGCCGCTGGGTGAGTTGATCATCTGCACCGACACCGGGCACGAGCACCGCACCAGACCTAAAGGCCCCCTGGCGCGGGCCCGCGACGCCATCCGAGAACGCGAGTGGGAGGCCTTCGCCGACCGCATCATCGGACCCGACGGCACCCTGATCAACCCACCAGGCCACACCAGATACGGCCCCCACACCCGACCCGCCTGAGAAACCGCGGGGCGCCGCTTTCGGGCGACCGCCGGTGCCGAGTGCCCGCTGCTGCGCGAATTCGGCGTGGGCGCGCGAGGGGGTGGTGCGGATCGGGTCGACGACGGCGAGGGCGGCTGGGCCATAAGGTGTGACGATGCCCGAGTCCGCGCGTCAGGCGCTTCGCCGGAACGGCGGCCATCTGGCGTCGGTGGCGCTGGTGCTCATGTGGAGCTCCGGCTACGTCGGCGCGGAGCTCGGCACGCGCGCAGGCGGCACCCCCCTCCAGCTGTTGGCCTGGCGTTTCTCGATCCTCGGCGTTCTGCTGGTGGGCGTCTGCCTCGTGCTGCGGGTGCGACTGAACGACCGTGCGGCGTGGACCCGGCAGGCAGTCCTCGGCCTGTTCAGCCAGGCCGTGTTCCTGTACATGATCTTCGAGGGGGTCGCGCGCGGCGTCGACGGCGGCACCGCGGCGCTCATCGCCGCCCTCCAGCCGCTGCTCGTGGCCACCGTCGCCGGTCGCGTGCTCGGCGAACGCACGACGGCCGGCATGTGGATCGGTATGGCCCTCGGGCTGGCGGGCGTCGTGATGGTCGTCTCCGGCGGCCTGGACGCGGGGTCCGCACCCTGGTGGGCGTACCTGTTCCCGGCCGCGGGCATGCTCAGCCTGGCCACGGGCACGGTCCTCACCCAGCGCCTGCGCCCCACCGAGTCGCTGCTGCAGTCCATCACCATGCAGTCCGTCGTCGCGGGTGTGGTGCTGATGGCTGCGGCGGTGCTGACCGGTCAGGCGGCGCCCGAGGCGGAAACCGACTTCTGGGCGGCGGTGGCCTGGCTGGTCTTCCTGTCGACGCTGTGCGGCTACGTCCTCTTCGTCTTCGTCACGCGCACCCGCGGCGCCACCGTGGCAAGCGTCCTGCTGTACCTCACCCCGCCCACGACGATGGTCTGGGTGTGGCTCATGTTCGGCGTCCCGATCACCCTCCCGGCGGTGGTGGGGATGGCCGTCAGTGCCGTCGGCGTGATCCTCGTCCTGCGGTCGCGTCCGGCGCCCGCGGGTCAGCGCGCGCGGCGGTAGAGCGCGGGCCCGGGCGTGACATATGGACGCCGCGGCCGGGGCGGGAGATGATTCGGGGGTGAACCCCGAGCAGCCTGACCTGCAGCGCGCCCTCGCCGACCTCGACGCCCGCCTCGGACGCATCACCGCGGAGGTCGCCGAGGTCCGGGCCGGGCTGATCGCGCTCGGTCGGCACGCCGGGCCCGCCCAGGCCGCGCAGCCGGCCCCGCAGCCGCGTCCGCACGCAGCTTCGCAGCCGGCCGCGACCGAGTCGCCGTGGCAGCCGCCCGGGCGGCCGTGGCAGCAGCCGGCGCGGGAGCACGCATGGCGGCCGGAACCGGAGCATTCACGGCAGTCGCCGCAGTCGCTGCCGCCGCACCTGCAGCCGTGGGCTCCGCCGGCCGAGGCGCGGCCCCGGCGGGCGCCGCGGATCACCGCAGCCACCGTCATCGCGGCGATCGGCGGGGCGGTCATGCTCGCCGGTATCGCCTTCCTGCTGGTGGTCGCCATCCAGGCCGGGCTCTTCCCGCCGATCGCACGGGTGATCGCCGCCGCCGCGCTCGCGGTGGTCCTCATCGTGCTGGGCCTACGACTACAAACGCGCCACGAACCGACGGCCGAGACCCCGGTCAACCCCGGCGCGCTCGCGCTCGTCGGGACCGGACTCGCCGCGGCGATGCTCGACATCATCGCGGCCACCACCCTCTACCTGTGGATCCCCGTCCCGGCCGCGTTCATGTTCGTCGGCGGACTCGCCCTCGGCGGCATGGCGCTGGCGCAGCGGTGGGCCTCGGGGTTGCTGGGGTGCCTCGTGTCCGCCGGCACGATGCTGCTCGCCCCGCTCATCTCCACGGACGTCGAGCTACCGGTCTTCGTCGCGATCGTCGGCATCGCCACCGCCGTCCTCGCCGCCGACCTCGGGGTGGCCGTCCGCGTCGTGTGGTCCGTCCTCCCCGGCGTCCTGCTGGCCGGATACCTGTCGCAGGCCGCCCTCCACTCCCGCGGCGAACAGATGGCGCTCATCGCGACCGCCCTCGTCTTCGCCGCCGTCGGAACAGGGGTCGCCTGGTACGACACACTCCGCCGCAGCCCCGCCGTCGAGAACGCGGCCCTCGTCGTCGTCCCCACCGCACTGCCCCTCGCCCTCCTACCCGCCACGTACCTCCTCCGGCCCGGCTGGCCCTACGGCTTGCTCCTCGCCGCGGCCTACCTGATCGTCGCCGCCGTCGCCGGCCGCGCTGACCGCACCGGCCGCATGGACGGCACCGACCGCGACCGACCCGCCACGCACCTGTCCGCGGTGACCGGCATCGTCGGCAGCGCACTGCTCCTGCTCACCTGGGTCGAGCTGGGCGGGCGTGAGATGACCGGGTTCGCGCTCACCCTCAGCGCGCTGGCGTACGTCGCGGCGGCCGGGCTGGGGGACCGCCGGTGGCTGCACTGGGTGGCCGGCGCCGCCTCCGGGCTCGCCCTGCTCGTGTACCTGGGCGTCAACGAACCGCACCTCGCGCTCAGTGAGCGGCTCGCGGTGCGCGGGTTCAGCTACTGGGACGTCGTCTCCGCGTTCGCCGTCACCGCACTGGCGGCCGCCGTGACCTGGTGGGCGCGACGCCGGCTGCCCCGCGAGGCCGGGCGCGTGACGATGGTCGGCGCGGTCGTCGCCCTGGCCACCTTCTCGGTGATGATCGTCGCCGCCGGCGTGACGATCGGCGACCTCACCGGCGCGGCGCGCACCGGATTCCTCGCCGCACATCTCGTGGTGACCGTGCTGTGGATCTGCTGCGCGGCGTGGCTGGTCCTCACCGCGAGCCCCCGCATCGCCGACGCCCGACGGCTCGGGTTCGTTCTGGGCGCGCTCGCGCTGGCGAAGCTGCTCCTGCTGGACCTCGCCACGCTGCCGGGCCTGTTCCGCGTCCTGTCGTTCATCGCGGTCGGCGCGGTGATGCTCGCGGTGGCCGTGCGCTATCGCAAGGAGACCGACCCGTCGGGAAGCGGCTCGCCCACGTAGACGTGGAAGGCCCGCGGCTCCGCGCCGGACATCAGCACCTGCACCTCCGGGTGGTCGACCTCGTCGGGGTCATCCGACGGCTGGCTCCACACGACCTCGCCCGCATCGGTCAGCTCGCGCAACGCCATCCGCGTGGCGCGCACCCACCGCACTCGCTTGAGCGCGGGCTCGTCCCGGAGCAGGTCGTCCGCCAGCCCCTCCCGATCGCGCAGATCGACCATGAGGCGCTCACCGTCCGGGCACTCGTACGCCATGCAGACCTGGTCGACCAGGACGGCCAGCGGCCACGATGGCGCCGAGCCGAGCAGGTCGACGATGATCATGCGTGCGTCCTCCACCTGGCAGGTCGTCGGCGTGGTGAGGATCTGCATCCGGTCGGCGACGTCCTCGGTGATCTCGATGAGCTGAACGGTCATGGTGAACTCCCGTGTCCGACGAGACGGTCGACAAGGGGATTCGCGGCGCGGCCCGAACCGTCCCGACTGTGACCTAGATCATAGCCCATCGGCGTGGCCGGCGGGTCTCGGCGGGATGACGATCTCGAGAACAGGCCCGCCGACCACGCCCGCCGACGACTCGCGTGTGGTTGTGTCACAGATGTGACCATCTCGCACACCGGGCCCATCGACACCGCCAGCGACACCGCCAGCGACACCGACGCCGCGTTCACCCTCGCCTATGACGGCGTCGACCCCCGGGACGAGGGCCTGCGCGAGACCCTCACCTCCACCGGCAACGGGTACATGGCCACCCGCGGCACGGCCGAATGGGAGGAGGCCGACGACGTCCACTACCCCGGCACCTACGCCCACGGCCTCTACAACCGCGCGACCACTTTGCTCGGCGGTGTCCCGGTCCACAACGAGGACCTGGTCAACCTGCCGAACTGGCTGCCGCTGAAACTCCGCATCGGCGGCGTGGAGGTCCTGCGCCTCGCGGACGTGGAGATCCTCGACTACCGGCACCGGCTCGACCTCCGCGCCGCGGTGCTCACCCGGCACCTGCGCTTCCGCGACCGCGAGGGGCGCGAGACCGAACTGGTCAGCCGTCGGTTCACCTCCATGGCGTCGATGCACCACGCCTACCTCGAGTGGACCCTCACCCCGCTCAACTGGTCCGGGCCCGCCGAGGTCGTCAGTGCGATCGACGGGCGCGTCACCAACGACGGCGTGCCCCGCTATCGCGACCTCGAGGGCGTCCACCTCCACCCCGTCGGGGCGGAGTTCCCGGAATCGGAGGTGATGGCGCTGAAGACCCGTACCCGCCAGTCCGAGGTCACCGTCAGCGTCGCCGCCCGCACCCGCGTCCTCGCCGTCGGCCGGCCGGTCGAGGTGCCCCGCAGCGACTTCCGCACCCCCGACCACGTCCAGCAGACGCTGCACCTCGACCTCGAACGCGGGGTGCCGGTGACCGTGGAGAAGTCGGTGGCCCTGTTCACCTCGCGCGACCCCGCGACGGGCGACACGCTCGTGCGGGCGCACCGCTCGGTGGCCAGGTCGCGGTCGTTCGAGTCCGCCCTCGCGCACCACCGGGAGTCGTGGAACCGCCTGTGGCAGGCGTGCGACGTGCAGGTGTTCGGCGACGACGAGGCCCAGCACCTCCTGCGCGTCCACATCAGCCACATCCTGCAGACGTGCTCGCCCAACACCGCCGATCTCGATGCCGGCGTGCCCGCCCGCGGGATCAACGGCGAGGCCTACCGCGGCCACGTGTTCTGGGACGAACTGTTCGTCCTGCCGTTCCTCACGTACCGGTTGCCGGGCGTCACCCGCAGCCTGCTCATGTACCGCTACCGACGCCTGGCCGAGGCGCGCGCCGCCGCCCGGGCCGCCGGCCGCGCCGGCTTCATGTTCCCGTGGCAGAGCGGATCGCTCGGCACCGAGGAGACCCAGGAGGTCCACCTCAACCCGATGTCGGGGAAGTGGGACGTCGACCTGTCACACAACCAGCGGCACGTCAGCGCCGCGATCTTCTACAACGTCTGGCAGTACATCACCACCACCGAGGACACGATGTTCCTCGAGTCCCAGGGCGCGGAGCTGATGCTCGGCATCGCGCGGTTCTGGTCCTCCGTCGCGCACTACTCGTCCGACCGGGAGCGCTACGAGATCCACGGCGTGATGGGCCCGGACGAGTACCACGAGAAGTACCCGGGCGCGGCCGAGGGCGGTCTGCGCAACAACGCCTACACCAACGTTTTCGTGGCGTGGATCTGCGACATCGCCGCGCACCTGCTCGACCTGCTGCCCGCACCGCGCGCCGACGCCGTCCGCGCTCGGCTCGAGCTCCGCGACGAGGAGATCGAGCGGTGGAAGGACATCAGCCGCCGGATGTTCGTGCCGTTCCACGACGGGATCATCAGCCAGTTCGAGGGCTATGACGACCTCGAGGAACTGGACTGGGACGCCTACCGCGCGAAGTACGGGGACATCCAGCGCCTCGACCGGATCCTCAAGGCCGAGGGCGACACCCCGGACCGCTACAAGCTGGCCAAGCAGGCGGACGCGGTGATGCTGTCTTTCCTGTTCGGCGACGACGAGCTGCGCCGCATCTTCACCCGGCTCGGTTACGAGTTCCCCGACGACGCCGCCCGCCGCATGATCGAGTACTACGACCGTCGGACCTCGCACGGGTCGACCCTGTCGTACATCACCCATGCCGGCGTCCTGGCCCGCTTCGACCCGGACTCCTCGTGGGAGCGGTTCACGGTGGCGCTGCGCAGCGACGTGGGCGACATCCAGGGCGGCACCACCCGGGAGGGCATCCACATGGGCGTCATGGCGGGCACGGTCGATCTCGTGCAACGCTTCTACGCCGGCATGCGGGCCGAGGGCGGGATGCTCCACCTGGAGCCGAATCTGCCGGGGGCGATCGACGGCGTCTCGTTCACGGTGATCTACCAGCGCTCGCCGCTCACCGTGACGGTGATGCGCGACGAGGTGGTGATCCGGCACCGCGACGGCGTGATCGACGCGACGCCGGTGCGCGTCCGCGTGGCGGGCCGGGAACGGCTGGTCGCGGTCGGCGGCGAGGAACGGTTCAGCCTGGCGTGACGGCCGTGACTCAGCCTGGCGTGACCTCGGCGCGGGCGTGCCGGCGGGCCGCGCGCGCCCGGCGTCGCTCCTCGCGCCGCTGACGGTCGTGGACCACCTCGGCCTCGTGGTCGTACGGGCTGCCCCGGAACCGCCGGAAGGCGTAGACGAGCAGCGCCAGCGCCACTAGCCCCGAGAAGATGAGGGTGCCGCCGGTGCCCCACCCGCCGACCAGCCACAAGTCCGGCGAGAGCGGCCACCATCCCGGCACCGCCGACCCGATGCCCCAGAAGAGCCCCAGCCCGATCAGCCAGGCCACGCCGATCAGCGAGCCGGCGATCCTCGGCCACGACTGGACCCCGTGGGAGGCGCCCTCCATGGCGAGCCGTTTGACGGTGAGGAGCCGCCGGTCGAACCACTCGTACTGCCTGGAGAGCACGACGGTCCCGGCGAAGAGCATGAGCAGTCCGGGGCCGGGCAGGAACAGCGCGGCGACGCCCAGGGCGACGAGCGTCCAGCCGAGCACCTCCAGGCCGAGGCGCCTCGCCGCGACGTAGCCGAGTCTTCTCACCGGACCATCGTGACAGAAATCGGGCGCGTCATAGGGGCTGTGGGGGTCAGGCGGGGACCGTGGAGCGGTACTCGTCGGCGGCGCGGGCCCCGGCCTCGAGGTCGACCTCGGGCCAGCCGTCGGGGGCGTGGAGGACCGCGGCGAGGTGCGCGGCGGTGAGCCCGGCTCCGGCGTCCAGCAGCGCCTCGACGGCGTCCGGGTCGGGGTCGTCGAGGAGTGTGGAATCGGCCAGGTCGTCGATGATGTCGCGCAGCGCCGCCCGCGTCACGGGGAACAGTTCGGGGTCGAAGCCGTCGTCGACGGGCTGGTCCAGCCGCCACCAGCGCGTCCCGTCCCAGCCGTACAGGAACCCCAGGTACGCCCCGCGGGACCGGGCGTGTTCGACGCCGCGGCGCCACCAGCCGGGTGCGTCGCCCACGAGGTCGGTGCCGGCCTCGCCGGCGCGCCCGCTGCCCTCGGTGAGGGAGAACTCGTGGTGCCAGCCGGCCAGCAGGGCGCGTCCGTCACCGGGCCGCAGGAGGGCCATCCACATGCCCTCTGCGCCGGCCCAGTGCAGGGCCGTGGCGGTGGGCGGATCGTGCTCGAACCCGACCGCCGCGCGGACCGCGGCGTCCACGGCGAGGAGGGCGGCGATGTCGTCGGGCGTCGAGTCCGTGTCCACCGGGAGCAGGGCCATGCGGCCCAGGTTAAACCCGATCGACGACGACGAGGTGGCGATCGCGGTGAACGTCCGGCGACCCGCGGGTGTCACAGGGGTGCACGGCCGCGCGGATCGAGGGAGCGAACCCGCTGCGGTCGGCCCGGGCGGCTCGTACGGTGGGCGCATGATCAGTGATGCCGGACACAGGCTTCCGCCGGGCCCGCGGGCGCCCCGCCTCCTGCAGGCGGTGCTCGCCCTCGCCGCCCCCGCGGCCGTGTTCCCCGCGGCGGCCCGCCGGTACGGGGTGCCGTTCACGCTCGATCTCATGCCCCGGGGGCGGAAGGTCGTCGCGGTCTCCGAGCCCGCGCAGGTCAAGGACGTGTTCGCCGGCTCGCCGTCGGTCTTCCACGCCGGTAAGGGCAACGACCTCCTCCGACCCCTCCTGGGGGACCACTCGCTCCTGCTCCAGGACGGTGACGAGCACGCCCGCGCGCGGCGACTGTTGGCGCCGGCCTTCGGGCGGCGCGAGATCGCCGGCTACCGCGAGCTCGTCGAGGAGGTCACCGCCGAGCAGCTGTCCCGGTGGCCGCGATCGGGCCGCGTCCGCGCCCACGTCCTGCTCAACCAGCTCACCCTCGAGGTGATCCTGCGGGTCGTGTTCGGCGTGACCGATTCCGCGCGGCTGGACCGGATGCGGCCGATCGTCGCGCGGGCGGTCGACGCGGGGCCGATCGTGATGATCGGGCTGGGGATCGGGCCGCTGCGCCGGCTGTGGCCGTGGAGCCGCGAGGTGCGCGACCTCGAGACCATCCACGAGTTCCTCGGCGAGGAGATCGAGGCCGCCCGGCGCGACCCGGCGCTCGAGAAGCGGCGGGACCTCCTCGCGCTGCTGGTGCGCGCCTCGGCGTCCGACGCGCAGGGGCTCTCGGATGCGGAGCTGCGTGACCAGCTCATGACCCTCGTCGCGGCCGGGCACGAGACCACGGCCACCGCCATGGCGTGGTCGATGCTCGAGCTGGCCCGCCATCCGCGGGTCCAGGAGCGCTGCGTCGCCGAGATCGCCGGGGACGGGTCGGAGTACCTCGACGCCGTGCTCAAGGAGGTCCTGCGACTGCACCCGGTCGTGCCCATGGTCATGCGGGAGCTGCAGGAGCCGGCCACCATCGGCGGGCGCACCTACCCGCGGGGCGTGACCGTGTCACCGTCGATCGTCCTGGCCCACCGCTCGCCGGGGACCTATCCGTCGCCCGGCGACTTCGACCCGGGGCGGTTCCTGGGCGAGGTGCCCACGCCCACGGAGTGGCTGCCGTTCGGTGGCGGGGCGCGCCGGTGTATCGGCGCGTCGTTCGCGATGATGGAGGGCGAGGTCATCCTGCGGCAACTCCTCGAGAGGTACCGACTGGAGCCGGTCGGTGGCGGGCGGGAGTGGCCGCGATCGCGCAACGTGACGCTGTACCCGTGGCGCCGGGCGCGCGTGGACCTGCGTCCGCGCTGAGGTGGCAGAGGAGCCGGATGTGCGTTTCACTGGAGATTTTCCTACCGTGGACGGTGTGAACGCTTCTCAGACGCCCTCTTCGCAGCCCGAAGCGCCGCGCGCCTCGGCTCCCTGCATGTACACGTGGATCTCCGAGACCGGCAGGGTGATCGAGCAGGTCAGAGTCGTCCCCAGAGGTGATTCCGCGCGCGCCCGTGGGCGGATCGTCTCCGCCGCGCATCCCGAGCACGCGGCATTCACGGTCGAGTATGACGCGGAGATCGGCTCGAATCGTGCGCTGCGCCGGGTCGGGCTGACGGTGAGCACTGAGGAGTACGAGCGTTCCATCGACCTGGCCTGCGACGACGAGGGCTCCTGGCTCCTCGACGATCCGAGCGGTACCCGGTCCCGCGTCGGCGGCGACGGCGTGGTCGACGTGGACGTCACCCACAGCCTGTTCTTCGCCAGCGTCATGATCCGCCGCCTCGGGCTGCACGCGCAGCCCGGGTCGGCGGAGACGCGCGTGCTGTCGGTGGATTTCATGGCGCTCGACGTCACCGAGGACACCGTCACGATGTCCAGCGACGACGAGCAGGTCCACGGCATCACGGCGACCGCCTCGACCAGCGCGACCGTCGACACCGACGGCATGATCATCGACGTGCCGGGCCTCAGCCGACGGGCCTGAACACTCAGTTGTCGGGCCTGAACGGCCTGCCGCCGGGCCTGACGCCGGGCCTGACCTCCCGGCCCGCCGCCCCCGCCGCGCGTAGCTCCTCGAGCCACCCCGCGGCGCCCGGCGTGATCTCCACCGGCGCCCCGGCCCCGCCTGTCCCGGCCCGCGCCTCCTCGTAGGCGCGCCGCGCGCGGTGCCCGTCGTCGACGAGCGGTCCCAGCGTTCCCCGCTCGGCCAGCGACGCCCGCGCGTCCCGCAGGTCGGCCAGGCAGTCGTCCAGCACGTCCAGCAGCGCGTCCCGGTTGGGCTCGCAGATGGCCCGCACCAGGTCGGGGGCCGTCCCCGCGACGCGGGTGCCGTCGCGGAACGACCCGGCCGCCAGCGCGAGCGCGAGATCCCCGCCGCGCCCGCCCGCCAGTGCGAGGGCTTCGGCGAGGACGTGGCCGAGATGGGAGATTCGGGCGACCGCCGCGTCGTGCTCGGCCGACGTCGCCGAAAGGATCCGCGCACCGCTGTCCAGCGCGAGCCGCGCGACCCGCGCCCAGGTGTCGGGGTCGGCTCCATCGTCGGCGGCGACGAGCCACGTGGCGCCGCGGAACAGGTCCGGGTCGGTGGCGGCCCAGCCGGAGTGGGCGGTGCCGGCCATGGGGTGTCCGCCCACGAACCGCGCCCCGAGACCGTGCCGCCGCACCGCGTCGAGGACGGGCCCCTTGACGCTGATGACGTCGGTGAGGGCGACGCCGGGTGCGTGCTCGGCCACCGCGCCCAGGACCGCGTCGAGGGCGGGGAGGGGGACGGCGACGACGACGAGGGCATCGGCCTGCCGGGCCCGGCGGAGCGTGTCGTGCAGGTCGGTGGTGACCGCGAAACCTGCGGCGGTGGCGGCCTCGGCGCCTGCGGCGGAACGGTTCCATCCGAAGGCCCGTTCGGGGCCGAGGGCCCGCATCAGCGAACCGCCGATCAGACCCGCCCCGAGCACACACACGTCCGCCGTCACCGTCACCTGACAAGGTTCTCACAGCAGACTACGGTTGAGCCCATGGCCAGCAGCTCTGACCGACACGCCCGCGACTCCGACGACGACTCGGTGACCGGCATCGCGCTCGGGGTGGTGCAGGACGGCGGGTCGTGGCAGGTCATGCGGCTGGACGACGCCGCGCTGACGAGTCTCGACGACGCCGCGCGGCAGGTCCGGGCGCTGCGGGCGGAGGGGCCGTCGTTCGGGCTGGTGGACGTGGACCACGAGTTCTTCGTGATCCTGCGCCCGGGGCCGTCCGGCATGCGGCTCATGCTCTCCGACGCCACGGCGTCGCTGGACTACGACCTCGCCGCCGACGTGCTCGACGAGCTCAACGTGGACGTGCCCGACATGACCGACGAGGAGCTCGAGGACACCGATCCCTGGGGCGAGGGCGACATGGCGATCCTCGAGGACATGGGCCTGCCGGCCGGGGTGCTGGAGATCATCGTCTCCGAGGTGGATCTGTACGCCGACGAGCAGTTGCAGTCCGTGGCCGAGCGGATGGGGTTCGGCGACGAGTTCGAGCGGCACCTGCCCGACTCGTGAGGGCGCACCGGGCGAACGAGGCCCTCGTACGCCGAGCGCTGGCCGTCGCCGCGGGGACCCCGCCCGAGGACGTGCCCGTCGGCGCTGTGGTCCTCGGGCCGGACGGCTCCGAGCTGGCCGCCGCCACCAATCGCAGGGAGACCGACGGCGACCCGTTCGCCCACGCCGAGGTGCTCGCGCTGCGCGAGGCCGCGCGGGTGCTCGGCGACGGCTGGCGGCTGGAGGAGTGCACCCTCGTGGTGACGCTCGAGCCCTGCACGATGTGCGCGGGGGCGGCGGTCGCGGCGCGGGTGGGCCGGATCGTGTTCGGGGCGTGGGAGCCGCGCACAGGGGCCTGCGGTTCGCTGTGGGACGTCGTGCGCGACCGGCGACTGGTGCATCGGCCCGAGGTGTACGGCGGCGTGCTGGAGGACGAGTGCGCGGCTGTTCTCGAGGGCTTCTTCCGCGCCCGGCGCTGACGCCGGCCCGCCCCGCCCGGCGCTGAATTCGCCCGCCCCGCCCGGTGATCCGATCGTGACCCGCGCGCGGTGGAGGGCCCGGCCGGGTCTCCGTACGGTGGGTCGTGAGAGGCGTCGGGCCCCGGCGCCGCGATCGAGAGGAGTGCCACATGGGAGTGGGAGACAAGTTCTCGAACAAGGCCGAGGAGCTGGGTGGCCGCGCCAAGGAGTCGGCGGGCGCCGCGACGGGCGACCGTGATCTGCAGGCCGAGGGCCAGGCCGACCAGGGCGAGGCGGGCCTGAAGCAGGGCGCCGAGAAGCTCAAGGACAAGGCCAACGAGGCCGCCGGCAAGCTCACCGGCAACGACAAGTGAGCGCGTGCCCGCGCCGCCTCCGGCGGGGCGGGCCCCGGTCGCCCGGGAGGGCGGGGAGCGCCGATTTTTCTCTGCGGGCCCTCGTGCAGTAGCCTGATCGGCGGTGGCGTGTCCGAGCGGCCGAAGGTGCAGCACTCGAAATGCTGTGTTGGGTAACCCCCAACCGTGGGTTCAAATCCCACCGCCACCGCCACGGGGAGAGCCCCGGATCTCGAGAGAGGTCCGGGGCTCTCGCCATTTCCGCTCGGGCGCCCGACCGGGCCCGGCCCGCGCTGACTGTCCGCTCCCGCGGCTGGCGTCTCGCTCCCCGCTATGGCGCCTCGCCCCCGGCCGCGCCCCCAACAGCCGCTCCCGGCCCTGGCGTCTCGCTCCTGTGCCTGCCCGCGCCGACTGCTCCCGCCCCTCGCCATGGCGTCTGGCCCGCCCCGCGGTACGCGCGAGACGCCATGCCGAGGGGCGGCTGTGGAAAGGGATGCGGGTGCGGGTGGGCGGGGTGCGGGTGGGAAGCGCGTGAGCGAGCGCTCGCGGTGGGCTGGGTGTGCGGGGTGCGCGGGCGTACCGAGGCTGCGGGCGGGGTCAGGCGGGGTTGGCGCCAGTGCCGTTGCCGGTGCAGGTGACGTCGTCGATGAAGTCCGGGAGCGACACGACCGCGTTGAGCGTCGACAGCGCCGAATCGATGACCGCCGCCTGCGGCAGCCCGGACTCCTCGCCCAGCAGCGCGAGCTCCTCGACCCCCGCGAGCCAGGCGCGCGTCAGCACCAGCGCCATCGGGCCCGCCCCGTCCACCCCGATGCTGTCGAGGATCCGCAGGCTGATCGTGCGATGCATGCCGTCGACGACCTGCTCCAACGCGGGGTCGACCGCCCGGCCCGAGCGCAGGACCGCCACGTAGTTGTCGCGCCGACGCTGGATGTAGCGGACCAGCGCCGTGACGATCGCGCGGGTGCAGTCCTCCGCGCTCGTGCCCTCCGGGACCTCCGTCAGCGACAGCACGTGATCGGCCGCCGCCCGGACGACCGCCGTGAGGTAGTCCAGCTTGGTAGGGAAGTAATGGAACAGCAGGCTGCGGGACACTCCGGCCCGCTCCGCCACGTCGTCCAGGGACAGGGCGTGGAAAGGCACCGTCTCCAGCAGCCGGATCCCCAACACGACCAGTTGCGAACGGCGCTCCTGCTTGGAGAGCCGTCGTCCTCCTGTTGCGGTCATGGCACACCTCGTCGTCGTACTCATCGACGCGCGCGTCGCGCCCCCCGGCGCCGACACCCACGTCCCCCCGGCCGACGCACAGCTCCATCTTAGGGTCACGTCCACGATCACGGACCGACATGCCACGATGGAGTGATGCCCGACAGCGCCACGCCCGACACCCGCCCCACCACCTTCGACGTGGGGGAGCGGATGGTTCTCGACGGCACCGCCGGCGGGCGCACCGGCGTCATCCACACGCCCCACGGCGACATCGCCACCCCGGCGTTCATCCCCGTGGGCACCAAGGCGACGGTCAAGACCCTCACGCCCGATCAGGTCCGCTCGACCGGCGCCCAGGCCGTGCTGGCCAACGCCTACCACCTGTATCTGCAGCCCGGGCACGAGATCGTCGACGCGGCCGGCGGGGTCGGCGAGTTCATGCGCTGGGACGGCCCCACCTACACCGACTCCGGCGGGTTCCAGGTGATGAGCCTGGGCGTGGGATTCAAGAAGGTCATCGAGATGAGCGCGGGCACCAAGGCCGCCCCCGACGACTCGGCGACCAACAAGGGGCAGGGGCGGCTCGCGAAGGTCGACGAGGACGGCGTCACCTTCACCTCGCACCTCGACGGCTCGCGGCATCGCTTCTCGCCCGAGGTGTCGATGCGGATCCAGCACTCGCTGGGGGCCGACATCATCTTCGCCTTCGACGAGCTCACCACCCTCATGAACACCCGCCGGTACCAGGAGAACTCGGTGGAGCGGACCCGCCGGTGGGCGCAGCGCTGCCTCGACGAGCACGAGCGGCTGTCGACCGAGCGGACGCACCGGCCGGGGCAGTCGCTGTGGGGCGTCGTGCAGGGCGCGCAGTTCGAGGACCTGCGACGGCAGGCCGTGCGCGGACTCGTGGAGATGAGCGAGCGGGCCGAAGAGCAGGGTCGGCGCGGTTTCGGCGGCTACGGCATCGGCGGCGCGCTGGAGAAGGAGAACCTCGGCACGATCGTGGGCTGGTGCACCGAGGAGCTGCCCGAGGACCGGCCGCGGCACCTGCTGGGCATCAGCGAACCCGACGACATCTTCACCGCCGTGGAGAACGGCGCCGACACGTTCGACTGCGTCGCGCCCACCCGGCTCGCGCGCCACGGCGGGATCTACACGCTCGACGGGCGGGTCAACATCACCCGCGCGCAGTTCCGGCACGATCACACGCCGCTCGACCCCGAGGGGCCGTCCGAGGTCTCGCGCGAGTACAGCCGCGCGTACCTGCACCACCTGTTCAAGGCCAAGGAGTTCCTCGGCTCCACGCTGCTGACACTGCACAACCTCGCCTTTGTGGTGCGGCTCGTCGACGAGGTGCGCGCGGCCATGGCGGCCGGGCCCGACGAGTACGCGGCGTACAAGGAGCAGTTCCTGGGGCGGTACTACTCCGGGCGGTGACCCGGACGTCGAGCCGCCGCGGATGGAAGACTGAATGCATGACGGACGACCGTAGGCTGACGCTCGACGAGGACCTGGCAGACGAACGCCGTACGGGTTCCATCCGGACGTCAAGACCGGGGCGCTGGCGGAGGTCAGCGAAGCGGCGATGGACGCGGCGTTCAACCTGCTGGACAAGGCGTTGACCAGAATGGTCGACGGGGACGAGCAGCGGGCCGCGAAGCTGATCTCGCGCGCCGCCTCCCTACCGTTCGCCGAGCACCTCGGACTCTGGCCCGGCCCCTACACGGCCCATCAGATGCTGTTCGACTTCCTCTGCAACGTCGCCGAAACCGCGTCTCTGGATCAGGAACACCCGGACGACGACGGCCACCTCGACCAGCTCTACGACGACGTCGCCCGCGTGGTTCCGCTGCTCGACGCCCGGGCGGGTGCGATCTACAGGGACATCGTCGAGACGATCGTGTCCGACGCGGTGATGCTCGGAATCCCCCGCGACGTGGCGGGGGTCCTGGCCGATGCCGTCAGGACTCTTCCCGACCCGGAGACGGCCGAACGCGCGCTCGCCCTCGGCCGCGACGCCGACCTCGCCCGGCGAGAGGACCTCACGCGTCTGGAGCTCGGGGTGCTGCGCACGGTCATCACGGCGATGAACGAGGCCGACGGGATTCCTCACTCGAAGTAGATCGAGTGGTGCAGGGAGCAGCCCGGGTTGAACGGCGACGCGCACGACGGGCAGAAGTCGGCCTCCAGGTAGTCGCTGATGGAGAGCGTCGACCGGCACACCCCGCACAGGATCGCGCGGGTGTCGAACCGATCCGCCGGCCATGCCGTGACCGGGTGGTCGACGGCGTCGGCATGGCAGCGGAAACACGGGTAGAACTCGCCGCAGCAGTGAAAGCGGATCGCGACGATGTCCAGCGGGCTCCCGTAGTGGACGCAGCGGGTCTGGTCGTCGACGGTCGCGCCGAGGACCGTCACGGCGGGCGGGCTGCCGTGGGGCGGGTTCTCGTCGGTCGGGAGGTCGGGCGGGGTCATGCCGCCGATTGTGACAGGGCCGACCGCGAGAGCGCGGCCTGGTAGCTGGGCTCGCGCTTCTTGATCCACGCGATGACCAGGTACGTCACGGGCAGCAGCACCGCCTCGACGAGGGTCTTCCAGACGAATCCGATGACGACGTAGTTCCAGTAGTCACCCGACCAGAGCGCCATGCCCAGGGCCGGGGCGGCGATCGTACAGAAGACCATCGTGTCGGCGAGCTGGCCGACCACGGTCGAACCGAGCAGCCTCGCCCACAGACTGCGCTCGCCGGTGCGCCGCTTCATCCACACCAGGACGTACGAGTTGAGCAGCTCGCCCACCACGTACCCGGCGAGCCCCGCGAGGAAGAACTGCGGGACGACGCCCGCGACCGCCTCGAAGGCGTCCTGGTTCTCGTAGAACGGCGCGGCGGGCAGGTACACGGTGGCCGTGAAACTCAAGGCCGCCAGCGCGAGGACCGCGAACCCCGACAGCACGACCTGGCGCATCGCGCGGAAGCCGTACACCTCGCTGATCACGTCGCCGAGCACGTAGGCCAGCGGGAAGAGCAGGAAGGCGCCGTCGGTCACGAGCCCGTCGACGGACAGGAACCCGAGCTGGAAGGACAGGCCGGGGAAGAGGAGGACGCCCTTGGTCCCGGTGACGTTGCTGATGAGCATCACGCCGACGAACAGGGCGATGAGGTAGCCGAAGTAGGGGCTGCCGACGGTGGCGAACGCGGGCTGGTTGCGGTCGGGGGTCGGAGTGCGGGCGGGGCCGGGGGTCTGGGTGCTGCGCGCCGGCTCGGGAGTGATCCCGTCCGGCCGCCCAGTCCCGTGCGGGTCCCGGGGCTCAGGGGTCTGCGATGAAATGGTCACGAGCGACGATTATCCGGGCAGACGCGCGCCCGCGACGAATCCGGCCCGCCGGGTCAGGCCACCACCCAGGCACCGGATCGCAGGGACTCGGCCGTGACCACCCCACGCAACGCCTCGATCGAGTCCGCGCCCTGCGGCCCACCGAGCGAGGCCACGATCCGGGCGATCGCGGCCCTCGTCGTCGTCCCCTCCTCCGCCAGGTCGGCCAGGGTCACCGCGCCGTCCCGCTTCGCCAGCCGCTCACCGGCGGCGTTCACCGCGAGCGGCACGTGGACGTACTGCGGATGCGGGAGGCCGAGCAGATCCGCGAGATGCGCCTGGCGGGGAGTCGAGGAGAGCAGGTCCTCGCCGCGGACGACCTGGTCCACGCCCTGCTCGGCGTCGTCGACGACCACCGCCAGGTTGTACGCCCACACGCCGTCGCCGCGGCGCAGCACGACATCGTCGACGATCCCCGTGTACGAGCCGTGGACGAGGTCGGTGATCGTCAGCTCGTCGACCGTCGCGCGCAGCCGCAGCGCCGGCACCCGGCCCGGACCGAGCGCCGCACGGCGACGCTCACGCTCGGCCTCCGGCAGGTCCCGGCACGTACCCGGGTAGGCGCCCGGCGGGGAGTGCGGCGCGCGCGGGGCCTCCGCGATCTCCCTGCGCGAGCAGTAACACTCGTAGACCAGGCTCTGGTCCGCCAGCTGGTCGGCGGCCGCGGCGTAGGCGTGCGAGCGCGCGGACTGCCACATGATCTCGCCGTCCCAGTCGAGGCCGATCGCCGCCAGATCCGCCAGTTGCCGCTCCGCCACCCCGGGGCGGGCGCGCGCGGCGTCGAGGTCGTCGACCCGCATCCGGAACGACCGCCCCGAATCCCGCGCCAATATCCACGCCGCCACCGCCGTGCGCAGGTTGCCCAGGTGCAGGTCACCGGACGGGCTCGGTGCGTAGCGGCCGGCGCCGGGCGGGAGGAGGCTCGCGGGGGTTTCCACGTCAACAGGGTAGGTGGCGTGGTCGTGGTGGGGCGGGGGCGTGGCGCGCGCGGGGGGCGCGAGTCGCGCTGGGGCGTGGTGGGCCGCGCGCCAGGAGCGCCCGCCGCGCGGCGAGGTGCCAGACTGGAGGCATGAGCGCAGACGCCGACAACGCCCGCCCCGACGCCGACGACCAGACCCGCCTCACCGAGGAGCAGATCGCCGAGGGCCTCGCCGACCTACCCGGCTGGGCCCTGTCCGAGGGATCGCTGACCTACACCGCCGTGTGCGAGACGCCGCAGGCCGCGATCGACCTGGTCGCCGCCATCGGCCAGGCCGCCAACTCGCAGAACCACCACCCCGACCTGCTGTGGAGCTACGACGAGGTCACCCTGGACCTGCGTAGCCACGACGTGGACGGCGTCACCCGGCGCGACCTGCGGCTGGCGCGGTCGATCTCAGCGCTGTCCGGCGAGTTCGACGCGACCCCGCTCGGACTGGGGGAGTAGGGGCCGAGGCTCACGGGCCCGGGGACGGCCGGCGAGAAGAGGAAAACGCACACGCGCACTCGACCGATACAGGCGAATTCCTCTGCTCGGCGCGGAGGCGGCGCCCGGGGCCGGTCGTAGCGGGGTCTACCCGGCGAACGCGGCGGCCGCCTCGGCGAGGTCGAGCAGCGGTTGCGGCATGATCCCCAGGAGGACCGTCACGATCGCCGCGACAGCCACCACGGCGAGTGTGAGCGGCCGGGCGGCGAACGCCACCTCGCCGGTGCCGGTGCCCGCGCTGCCCGCCACGCCGGTGCCCGCGCTGCCCGCCCCGTCGAGCGGGCTGGAGTCGCGGAAGAACATCACCACGATCACCCGGATGTAGAACGACGCCGCGATCGCGCTGGTGAGCACGCCGATCACCACGAGGCTCACCGCGCCGCCGGCCACCGCCGCGGAGAACACGGCGAACTTGGCGATGAACCCGCTCGTCAGCGGGATGCCCGCCAGAGCCAGGAGCAGCAGGGCGAACGCGCCCGCGACCAGCGGCTGACGGCGACCGAGCCCGGCCCAGGCGCGCAGGTCGGTGATCTCGGCGCCGTCGGTGTCGCGGACGAGCCCCGCCACGGCGAACACGCCGACCGTGCTGATGGCGTAGGCGGCCAGGTAGAACAGCGTGGCGGACGTCCCGACGGCTGTCGGGCCGAGCACCCCGGTGAGCAGGAAGCCCGCGTGCGCGACGGACGAGTACGCCAGCAGTCGCTTGACGTCGTTCTGGGTGACGCCGACGACCGTGCCGACGATCATCGTCAGCGCCGCGATCACCCACAGCACCGGCGCCCAGTCGGCCTCGAGGCCGGGCACCGCGACGTGGAAGAAGCGGAGGATCGCCCCGAACGCGGCGAGTTTGGTGCCCGCGGCCATGAACGCGGTGATCGACGTGGGCGCGCCCTGGTAGACGTCCGGTGTCCACGTGTGGAACGGCACCGCGCCGACCTTGAACAGCAGGCCCACCGACATCATGGCCACGCCGATCAGCGCCAGCGGGACGCCGCCGCCAGCGTCGCCGCCCGCGCCGACACCGCCCCCGCCGCCGCCCCCGCCGCCTCCCGCTGCGACCGCGGCCGCGATCCCGCCGAAGTCGACGGTCCCGGCGTAGCCGTAGATCAGCGCCGCGCCGTAGGCGAAGAACGCCGACGAGAATGCGCCCAGCAGGAAGTACTTGACCGCGGCCTCCTGCGAGAGGAGTCGTCGTCGGCGGGCCATGCCACACAGGACGTACAGCGGCAGCGACAGCACCTCGAGCGCGATGAACAGGGTGATGAGGTCGTTGGCCGCCGGGAAGAGCATGAGCCCGCCGGTGGCGAACAGCGCGAGCGGGAACACCTCGGTCTGGGTGACGCCGGCACGCTCGGCCTCCCGCTCGGCGTCGCCGCCCGGGGCCAGCGCGGCCTGCGGCGCGAACCCGGCGAGCACGGGCGGGCGCGGACGTGTCGAGCCGCCCACCGCGGCGCCGCCCACCGCCGCCCCCGCCACCGCGGCGCCGCCCACCGCGGCCCCCGCCACCGCGGCGCGCTCCTCCGCCCCGTCCCGCGCCCGCTCGCCGATGAGCAACCCGGCGCCGATCGCCACGAGGACCGTCGCGCCCTGCAGGAACAGGGCGGGCCCGTCGACGGCCACGGCGCCACCGGCCGTCACCGTCCGCGTCCCG
The DNA here is from genome assembly GCF_003096075.1 of Dietzia lutea. Classification (NCBI taxonomy): domain Bacteria; kingdom Bacillati; phylum Actinomycetota; class Actinomycetes; order Mycobacteriales; family Dietziaceae; genus Dietzia; species Dietzia lutea. The sequence continues at coordinate 503,385 of NZ_CP015449.1, forward strand.
GCGAGCGCGACCACCGAGACCAGTGCCGCGGCGAGCCCGCCGAGGTACAGCACCACCTGCACGCGGTAGCGGTGCCGGGCGGGCGCGAACGCCTCGACCAGCACGGAGACGATCGCCGCGCCGAACACCACGAGCAACGGCAGGAGCGAGGAGTAGGCGATGTCCGGGGTCATCGGGGGGCTCCGTCCACGTGGGTGACGATCTGGGCGACCGCCGGGTCGATCACGTCCAGCGCCGGCTGCGGGTAGAAGCCCAGCGCGACCAGCGCCACGACGAGCGGGGCCAGGACCACGCGCTCGCGGACCGTCAGGTCGGGCGTGGTCTCGAGCCCGGTCGCGACGGGCCCGCCCATGACGCGCTGGTAGGTCCACAGGATGTAGATCGCGGCCAGCACGAACGTCGCCGTCGCCAGGACCGCCGCGACGGGATACACCTCGAACGTGCCGACGAACACCAGGAACTCGCTGATGAACGGCGCGAGCCCCGGCAGGGAGAGTGTCGCGAGCCCGGCCACGAGGAACACCCCGGCCAGCACGGGCGCCACCTGTTGGACGCCGCCGTAGTAGCCGATCTCGCGGATCCGGTGCCGACGCACGAGGAACCCGGCCACGAGGAACAGGGCGGCCGTGGCGAGGCCGTGATTGACCATGTAGAGCGTGGCGCCGGCGGCCGACTGGGTCGTCGCGGCGAACACTCCCAGCACGATGAACCCGAAGTGCGAGATCGACGCGTACGCGATGAGACGCAGCAGGTCGGTCTGCGCGATCGCCATGAGCCCGCCGTAGATGATGCTGATCACCGCGAACGTCACCATCACGGGCGTCGCGGTGTCGGCGGCTCCGGGGAACAGCGGCAGGCTGTACCGCAGCATCGCGAAGGTGCCGACCTTGTCGACCACCGCCATCATGAGCACGGCGGAGGCGGGCGTCGCGGCGACGGCCGCGCCGGGCAGCCACGTGTGGAACGGCCACAGGGGCGCCTTGATCGCGAACGCGAGGGTGAACCCGGCGAACATCAGCAGCGCCGCGCCGGTCGGGAGCTGCAGGCGACCGTCGGCGACGGCGTCGGAGATGAGGCGGTAGTCGAACGTGCCGCGGCCGTCCGGGCCGAGCCCGGCCCGGTCTGTGTAGATGTAAAGGGTGATCACCGCGGCGAGCATGACCAGACCGCCGAGAAGGTTGTAGAGGAGGAACCGCACGGCCGCGCGGGCCCGGTCGGTGCGGCCGGCGTCCGTGCCGCCGGAGTCAGTGCCGCCGAATCCGCCGATGAGGAAGTACAGCGGGATGAGCATCGCCTCGAACGCGACGTAGAACAGCAGCACGTCGAGGCTCGTGAACGCGACCAGCGCGAGCCCCTGCGTCGCGAGCAGCAGCGCGGGGTACGCCTGCCCGCGGCGCCCGCCCGCACCGTCGTTGTCCCGCCACGCGGCGAGGAACAGCAGCGGCATGAGCGCGGCGGTGAGTAGGACCATCACGAGCGCGACGCCGTCGAGGCCGAGCGTGTACGTCGCGCCGAACGCGGGGATCCACGGCCGAGACTCGACGAACTGGTGGGCCGCGCCGCCGGGCTCGAACCGCACCGCCAGCACGACGGTCACGGCCAGGACGACGACGGACGTGGCCAGTGCGAGGGGCCTCGCCGCGCGGCGCGCGCCTGTGGGGAGGACGACGACGAGGAGGGCGCCGACCAGGGGCGTGAGCCACAGCGCGGTGAGCAGTCCGGGGCCGGTCACAGCACGCCCCCGCCCAGCATGGCCGCGATCACCAGGACCGCGCCGACCAGCATGTACAGCGCGTAGGACCGGGTGAGTCCGGACTGCAGGAGTCGCGTCCGGGCGGACAGTTCCCCGATGGCGGCGGCGAGGCCCGTCGCCGCGCCGGCCACGACCCGGCGGTCGACGACCGCTGTGCCGGCGACCAGCGCTTGGCCGGGGCGCATGAACACGGCCTCGTTGAGCGCGTCGGCGTAGAGGTCGCGGCGTGCGGCGCGGGTGAGCGGCGAGCCCTCCGGTGCGGTGGCGGGCACGTCCGCACGGGCGTAGAGGCGGACCGCGACGGCCACGCCCGCCGCGACCGCGACCAGGGATGCGGCGGTGACGAGCCACACCGGCAGGACGTGCTCGGGGTAGTGTTCGCCGACGACCGGGGCGAGCCACACCTGCAGGCGGCCGCCGATCGCGAGCAGTCCGCCCGCGGCCACCGAGCCCACGGCGATCGCGATCATGGGTCCGGTCATCGTCGCCGGGGATTCGTGCGGGTGCGCGTCCGCGGCCCAGCGGCGGGGGCCGAAGAAAGTCAGGATCATCACGCGGGTCATGTAGAAGGCGGTCAGGGCCGCGCCGAGCAGCGCGATGCCGCCGAGCAGGTAGCCGAGCACCGATCCCGTCGCGCCCGACCCCGCGCCCGCGGTACCGGCGCCCGCGTCGAAGGCCGCGGAGATGATGCCCTCCTTGGAGTAGAAGCCGGCGAACGGCGGGACCCCGATGATCGCGAGATAGCCCAGGCCGAAGGTGACGAAGGTGATCGGCATGACCGCCCGCAGTCCGCCGTAGCGGCGCATGTTCACCTCGTCGCCCATCCCGTGCATCACCGAGCCGGCGCCCAGGAAGAGCCCGGCCTTGAAGAAGCCGTGGGTGAGCAGGTGCATGATCGCCAGCGCGTACCCGGCGGGCCCGAGCCCGGCGGCGAGCACCATGTAGCCGACCTGGCTCATGGTGGAGGCGGCGAGGACCTTCTTGATGTCGTCCTTCGCGCAGCCGATCACCGCGCCGTACAGGAGCGTGACCGCGCCGACGGCGATGACCGCTGCGCGGGCGGCGGGGGCGGCGTCGAAGACCGGGTTCGTGCGGGTGATGAGGTAAACGCCCGCGGTGACCATGGTCGCGGCGTGGATGAGCGCCGACACCGGGGTCGGGCCCTCCATGGCGTCGCCGAGCCAGGACTGCAACGGCACCTGCGCGGACTTGGCGCACGCGCCCAGCAGCAACAGCAACCCGAGCGCGGTGACCAGCCCGGAGCTGACGCCGGCGGAGCCGGCCGCGGCCGGGCCAGCCCCGCCCTCGCCCTCGATCGCAGCGAACACGCCCTCGTACGACAGGGTCCCCAGCTGGGTGACCATGACCATCAGCGCGACGCCCAGCCCGATGTCGCCGACGCGGTTGACCACGAACGCCTTCTTGGCCGCGGTCGCGGCGGACGGCTTGCGCTGCCAGAACCCGATGAGCAGGTACGAGACCAGGCCCACGCCCTCCCAGCCCAGGTAGAGGCCGAGGAAGTTGTCGGCCAGCACCAGCAGCAGCATCGCCGCGAGGAACAGGTTGAGGTAGGCGAAGAACTTGCGCCGCGCGGGGTCGGTGGCCATGTAGCCGATCGAGTACACGTGGATGAGCAGGCCGACGCCGGTGACGAGCAGGACGAACACCATCGACAGCTCGTCCAGCCGCAGGCCGAAGTCGACCTGCAGGTCGCCGACCGAGAGCCACGTGAACAGCGTCTGCGCGGCCGCCCGGCCACCGGGGCCACGGCCCACCATCTCGACGAGCTGCCACACGGCCACGGCGAACGAGCCCAGCGCGGTCGCCGAGCCGAGCAGGTGGCCCCAACCGTCCGCCCGCCGACCGAGCACCAGCAGGACCACCGCCCCGAGCAGGGGAAGAGCGGGGATGAGCCACAGCGCGGACCCGGTGGCGGCGGGGGCGAGGGTGGCCGCGGTTGCTGTCGTCGTCATCGTCGTCGTCCCCCCTAATACCTGAGCAGGCTGGCGTCATCTACGGACGCCGATCGGCGGGAGCGGTAGATGGCCATGATGATCGCGAGGCCGATCACGACCTCCGCGGCGGCCACGACCATGATGAAGAACGCGAAGACCTGGCCCGTGACGTCGCCGTGCATTCGCGCGAACGCCACGAGCGCGAGGTTGGTGGCGTTGAGCATGAGCTCGATGCACATGAACACGACGATCGCGTTGCGTCGCAGCAGGAACCCGGCCGCGCCGATCGTGAACAGCACGGCCGAGAGGTACAGGTAGTACTCAGGGGTCACGGCCGCGCACCCCCGTCCGCGCCGCGCGCCTCGCCGGCCACGCGTCGGTCCCCGGCCTCGCCCACGCGTCGGTCCCCGGCCTCGAGCTCGTCCGCCGCCGCGGCGTCGTGGGCGTGGCGGCGCAGCACCTCGCTCACCGAGTCCGGCGCGTCGGAGCCGTCGGGCAGCCGGGCGGGCACGTCGGCGGAGTTGCGGCGCGCGTACACGCCCGAGCTCGGCAGTGGCGTCACGCGCGCGGAGTCGTCGCGCTGCCAGTCGAGGAACCGCTGCTCCGAGAGTTGGCGCTGGGTGCGGTGGCCGGTGAAGCGCTCGCGGTGGGCCAGGACCATCGCGCCGAGCGTGGCGATGATGAGCAGCACCCCGGTGAGCTCGAACGCCCACACATGCCGGGAGAACAGCAGCTCGGCGAGCGCCGGCACCTCGGACGCGCCGTCCGCGAACCCCGCAAACGGCGGCAGCTCGGCGCGCGCGAGGCCGGTGGCGAGGAGGATTCCGAACCCCAGGCCCGCGAGTATCGCCGCCACCCGGTGCCCGCGGATCCGCTCGACCAGCGAGTCCGAGGACTCCACGCCGATGAGCATCACCACGAACAGGAACAGCATCATCACGGCGCCGGTGTAGACGACGATCTGCCCGACGCCGAGGAACACCGCGCCCTGCGCCATGTACAGCACGGCCAGCGAGACCATGGTCGCCGCCAGGCACAGCGCCGAGTAGACGGCCCGGGTCGCCGCGACCACTCCCAGCGCCCCGGCCACCGCGACGGTCGCCAGCACCCAGAACAGGACCGACTCCCCGGCGGCCATCATGAGCCCGTCGCCGGGTCGTACGGCTCGCCCTGCTCGGGCGCCGCGTGGGTGATCTCGCCGCGGTAGTAGTCGGCGTGGTCGGCGCCGGGGAACATGTCGTGCGGGGCGGGGACCATCCCGGCGAGCATCGGCGCGAGCAGGTCCTGCTTCTCGTAGATGAGGTCTGCGCGGTTGTCGTCGGCCATCTCGTAGTCGCCTGTCATGGTCAGCGCGCGGGTCGGGCACGCCTCGACGCACAGGGCGCAGCCGATGCAGCGCAGGTAATTGATCTGGTAGATCCGTCCGTACCGCTCGCCGGGGGAGTAGCGCTCCTCGGCGGTGTTGTCGGCGCCCTCGACGTAGATCGCGTCGGCCGGGCACGCCCACGCGCACAGCTCGCAGCCGATGCACTTCTCCAGGCCGTCGGCGTACCGGTTGAGCTGGTGACGCCCGTGGTAGCGCGGCGCGGTCGGGACCTTCTCCTCCGGGTACTGCTCGGTGTGCTTCTTGCGGAACATCGTCGCGAACGTCACCCCGAACCCGGCGAGCGGCTCGAGGAACCTGGGAACCCTAGGCATGGCGGGCCTCCTGACTCGGGGCGGTGTCGGTGGTCGGCTCGGCGTCGGCGGCTCCGAGTGCGGCGGGGGTGCCGGCGCGGCCGAGCGCGGCGCGCTGGTGCGGGAGCGGCGGGACGGGGAACCCGCCGGCGGTGGGGTCGAAGGGCGCGGCGCCGGAAGGCTTGGCGCCGGACACGCCGTGGGGGCCGGCGTTGGCGGGCGTGGCGCGGCCGGCGCGTCGGGTGCGGATCCGGTGGACGACGACGATGACCGCGACCGCGACCAGGCCCGCGATCACCATGGCCGGCGTGAGGAGGCCCGACTCGGGACCCACGACCACCCGGATCGTGGCCACGGCCATGACCCAGGCCAGGGAGACGGGGATGAGCACCTTCCAGCCGAACGCCATGAACTGGTCGTAGCGCAGTCGCGGGAGGGTGGCCCGCAGCCAGATGAACAGGAACATGAACGTCCATACCTTGGCGACGAACCACAGCAGCGCCCACCACCCGGAGTCGGCGCCGGGGATGAGCGAGAACGGTAGCGGCGCCTGCCAGCCGCCGAGGAACAGCGTGGCCGCGAGCGCGGAGACGGTGGTCATGTTGACGTACTCGGCCAGCATGAACATCGCGAAGCGTAGGGACGAGTACTCGGTGTGGAAGCCACCCACGAGCTCGCCCTCGGCCTCGGGCAGGTCGAAGGGGGCGCGGTTGGTCTCGCCGACCATCGAGATGACGTAGATGACGAACGACGGCGCCAACAGGAACACGAACCAGACCTGCGACTGCGCGGCCACGATGCCCGAGGTGGACATGGTGCCGGCGAAGAGGAACACGCCGACGAAGGACAGCGCCATGGCGATCTCGTAGCTGATCACCTGGGCCGTGGACCGCAGGCCGCCGAGCAGCGGGTACGTCGAGCCGGAGGACCAGCCGGCCAGGACGATGCCGTACACGCCGATCGAGGTGACCGCGAGGACGTAGAGGATCCCCACGTGCAGGTCCGTGAGCTGCAGCGGCGTGGAGTGGCCGAACACCGAGACCACGGGGCCGAAGGGGATCACCGCGAACGCCATGAACGCCGGGATCACCGCGATGACCGGGGCGAGCAGGTAGATCGGCTTGTCGACCCCCGCCGGGATGAGGCCCTCCTTGAGGGCGATCTTCACGCCGTCGGCCAGGCTCTGGAGGATGCCGCCCGGACCGACGCGGTTGGGGCCGATGCGCATCTGCATCCACGCGAGGATCTTGCGCTCGAGGTAGATCGCCGCGAGCACGGTCACCACGAGGAACACGAACACCGCGAGGACCTTGGCGAGCACCAGCCACCACGGGTCCGCGCCGAAGGCCGAGAGGTCGGTCATGGCGACACCTCCCCGGCGGCGGTGTTCCCGGCGGCGGTCCCCCCGGCGGCGATGGACACGAGGTCACCTGCAGCCGCGCCGAGGGTGGCGTTGACGGCCGAGCCCGGTGAGTTCTGCGGCACCCACACCACGCGGTCGGGCATCTCGGTGATCGCCAGTGGCAGGGCGATCGCCCCGCGGTCGGTGGAGACGGTCACCGGGTCGCCCTCGCCCGCGCCGAGGTCGCGGGCGGTCGTCGGCGACAACCGGGCGACCGGGCGGCGGGCCGTGCCGGCCAGGTGCGGCTCCCCGTCCTGCATGCGGCCGGCGTCGAGCAGCATCCGCCAGGTCGCCAGGACGGCCTGCCCCACGCCGGGTTCGGGCGCCCGCCCCGCCGCCGCAGCCGTTCCCTCTGCAGCCGTTCCCTCTGTAGCCGCTCCTCCCGATGGCGTCTCGCGCGCACTTCGGGGGGTGCGAGACGCCATCCCGGCGTGCGGCTGTGGGCTGGGATGCGTACGCGGGCGGGGGCGAGACGCCATCTCGGCGTGCGGCTGGGTCTGTGGCGGCGTCTGCGGGACGAGGGTCTCACCCACGGCCTGCATCTCACGGCGGACGGTCTCGACGTCCGGCAGCCCGAACCACGCCCCGGTCTCCTCCGCCAGCGCGTTGAGGACGCGGTGGTCGGGCATCGAGTCGGTGCCGGTCAGGGCCGCGGCGAAGGGGCGGGTCCGACCCTCCCAGTTCACGAACATCCCGGCCTTCTCGGCGACGGGCGCGACGGGCAGGACGACGTCGGCGCGGTCGGTGATCTCGCTGCGGCGCATCTCGAGACTCACGACGAAGCCGGCAGCGTCGATCGCGTCGAGCGCCGCCCGCGGATCGGGCAGGTCCGCGGCCTCGACCCCGCCGACGAGCAGGGCGGCGAGCTCCCCGGAGGCGGCCGCGGCCAGCTGTTCAGTGGTGGAGCGGCCGGGGGCGGTCGGCAGTTCGTCGCAGCGCCAGAGGTCGGCGAGAGCGCGGCGGGCTGCGTCGTCGGTAACGGGCGAGCCGCCGGGCAGCAGCCCCGGAAGGCATCCGGTCTCGAGTGCCCCGCGCTCACCCGCACGCCGCGGGATCCAGGCCAGGCGCGCCCCGGTGGCGTCGGCGAGTTCCGCGGCGGCCGACAGACCTCCGGGGATCGCGCCGAGGCGTTCGCCCACGAGGATCACCGCCCCGGGCTCGCGCAGCAGGGTGGGCAGGGCGCCGGAGGTCGGATCGGCGGCCTCGTCCCGCGATCCACCGGCCAGGGCTTCCAGCACCGCCGGCTCGTCGCCGGGCACGGTCGGCAGCAGTGCGGCGCGGGTCTTGCGGACGGCGGGCGAGGCGAACGGCGCGATCGAGAACACCTTCAGCCCGTGATCGCGGGCGGCCCGGCGCAGGCGGAGGAAGACGATGGGCGACTCCTCCTCCGGGTCGAATCCCACGAGCAGCACCGCCGGCGCGGTCTCGAGGTCGGAGTAGGTGACGGCGGAGTCGCCCGGGCCACGGCGCACGACCCGTTCGGCGAGGAACGCGGCCTCCTCCTCGGAGTGGTGGCGGGCGCGGAAGTCGACGTCGTTCGTGCCCAGCACCGTGCGCGCGAACTTGGCGTAGGCATATGCGTCCTCGGCGGTCAGGCGCCCACCGGTGAGCACCCCGGTGCGCCCACGCGCGGCCGCCAACCGCTCCGCGGCCACCCGCAGCGCGGTGGACCACGGAACGGGGACGAGCCCACCGCCCTCGCCGCGCACCATCGGCGTGGTGATGCGGTCCCGCTGGGTGGCGTAGGTGAACGCCCAGCGGCCCTTGTCGCAGTTCCACTCCTCGTTGACCTGCGGGTCGTCGCCGGCGAGGCGCCGCAGGACCTTTCCGCGTCGGTGGTCGGTGCGCTGACCGCAACCGCTCGCGCAGTGCTCGCACACCGCGGGGCTGGACACGAGGTCGAACGGGCGCGCCCGGAAGCGGTACTGCGCCCCGGTCAGCGCGCCGACCGGACAGATCTGCATGGTGTTGCCGGAGAAGTACGACTCGAACGGCTCGTCGCCGTACACGCCGACCTGCTGCTGGGCGCCGCGCTCGAACAGGTCGATGAACGGGTCGCCGGCGATCTGCTCGGAGAACCGCGTGCAGCGGGCGCACATGACGCAGCGCTCGCGGTCGAGCAGGACCTGCGAGGAGATGGCGATCGGCTTGGGGAACGTGCGCTTGACCTCGGTGAACCGAGAGCGGCCGTGCCCGCTCATCAGGGCCTGGTTCTGCAGCGGACACTCGCCGCCCTTGTCGCAGACCGGGCAGTCGAGCGGGTGGTTGATGAGCAGTAGCTCCATGACGCCGCGCTGCGCCTTGTCGGCGACCGGCGAGGTGAACTGCGTGCGCACGGCCATGTCCTGGGTGACCGGCGTCGTGCACGAGGTGACCGGCTTGGGCGCGCCCTCGACCTCGACGATGCACTGACGGCACGCGCCGGCCGGGTCGAGCAGCGGGTGATCGCAGAAGCGCGGGATCTGCACGCCGATCCGTTCGGCGGCGCGGATGATGAGCGTGTCCGGCGGCACCGAGACCTCGCGGCCGTCGACGGTGAGGGTGACGAGGTCGTCCGCGCGCTCGGAATCGGCACGGTCGTGGGCGGGGTCCTGAGCCGGGCCGCGGGCGTCGCGGGGGGCTCCTGACGTGGCCGAGGTCATCGGGCCACCTCCTCGGATCGCGATGAGGGTCCGCCGGCGGGTCGTACGGGCGGACGCCGGGAGCCGGCACCCGCGCGGTCGGTCCGCGCGAAGATGGTGGAGCGGCTGTGGTCGAAGGGGCACCCGTCCGGGCTGTGGGCGAGGTACTCGTCGCGGAAGAGCCGGATCGACGACACGATCGGGGCCGCGGCGGCGTCACCGAGGGCGCAGAATGACTTGCCGACGATGTTGTCCGAGATGTCGAGCAGCCGGTCCAGGTCGTCGGCGGTGGCGGTGCCGTCCTCGAGCCGGGTCATGATCTGCCGCAGCCAGAACGTGCCCTCGCGGCACGGCGTGCACTTGCCGCACGACTCGTGGGCGTAGAACTCGGTCCACCGCAGCACCGCCCGCACCACGCAGGTCGTGTCGTCGAAGATCTGCAGCGCCTTGGTGCCGAGCATCGTGCCCTCGGCCGCGCAGCCCTCGTAGTCCAGTGGCATGTCGAGCTGGGCGTCGGTGAGCAGTGGTGTCGACGAGCCGCCGGGGGTCCAGAACTTGAGCGTGTGGCCTTCGCGGATCCCGCCGGCGAGCTCGAGCAGCTCACGCAGGGTGACCCCGAGCGGGGCCTCGTACTGGCCGGGCCGGGTGACGTGCCCGGACAGCGAGTAGAGGGTGAACCCGGGCGATTTCTCCGAGCCCATCGAGCGGAACCACTCGGGTCCGTGCTGCAGGATCGACGGCACGCTCGCGAGGGACTCGACGTTGTTCACCACCGTCGGACAGGCGTAGAGCCCGGCGACGGCGGGGAACGGCGGCCGCAGCCGGGGCTGGCCGCGGCGGCCCTCGAGGGAGTCGAGCAGGGCGGTCTCCTCGCCGCAGATGTACGCCCCGGCGCCGGCGTGGACGACCAGCTCGAGGTCGAACCCGCTGCCGAGGATGTCGCGGCCGAGGTATCCGGCCTCGTACGCCTCGGCGACCGCGGTCTGCAGGCGCCGCAGGACGGGCACGACCTCGCCGCGAAGGTAGATGAACGCGTGCGAGGCGCGGATCGCGTAGGCGGCGATGATGACGCCCTCGATCAGCACGTGCGGCGTGGCCAGCATGAGCGGCATGTCCTTGCACGTGCCGGGCTCGGACTCGTCGGCGTTCACCACGAGGTAGTGGGGCCTGGCCGCGGCGGATGGATCGGCGGCGTCGGCGCTGGTGTCCTGCGGGATGAACCCCCACTTGCGCCCGGTGGGGAAGCCCGCGCCGCCGCGGCCGCGCAGGCCGGAATCGAGCACGGTCGAGATCACCTCGTCGGGCCCGGCGGCGAGGGCGTTGCGCAGGCCCACGTAGCCGCCGTGGTCCAGATACGTGTCCAGCATCCAGCTCTCGGGGGCGTCCCAGTAGCGGCTGAGGTACGGCGCGAGCGGCATGTCAGGACTCCTCGTCCGGAGCGGTCGAAGAGTCCGGGGCTGGCGCGGACGCCGAGGCGGCGGCGGGCGGCTCGGCCGCGCGCATGTCGCGTGAGCGGGCGACGCGCAGCCCGGCGAGCGTCGCCTCGCCGGGGGCACCGTCATTGGCGCCGGGGCGGGGGTCGGGGAAGCCGGCGAGGATCCGGGCGGTCTCGCGGAACGTGCACAGCGGGGCGCCGCGGGTCGGGGTGACGGGCCGGCCCGCGCGCAGGTCGTCGACCACCCGCCGCGCGGAGTCGGGGGTCTGGTCGTCGAAGAACTCCCAGTTGATCATCACGACGGGCGCGTAGTCGCAGGCCGCGTTGCACTCGATGCGCTCGAGCGTGATGCGTCCGTCGTCGGTGGTGCCGGGCCCGTCGAGCCCCAGGTGATCGCGCAGGTCGGCGTAGATCTCGTCGCCGCCCATCACCGCGCACAGGGTGTTGGTGCACACCCCGACCAGGTAGTCGCCGGTCGGCGTGCGCCGGTACATCGAGTAGAAGGTGGCCACGGCCATGACCTCGGCGGGGGACAGGTCGACGACGAGAGCGCAGAACTCGATGCCGGCGGGCGTGAGGTGACCGTCCTCGGCCTGGACCAGGTGGAGCAGCGGGAGCAGTGCCGAGCGGGCCTGCGGGTAGCGGGCGACGATCAGGTCGGCGTCGGCCCGCAGTCGCTCCAGGACGTCGTCGGGGTAGGTCCTCCGGGCGTCGGGCCGCACGATCGCGCCCGGCTCGTCGGGCTGCTGGCCGAACTGCAGGAACACCGCCTCGCCCCGATTCGCCGGCGGCGGGCTGTCGGTTCGTTCCGTGCTGCTCATCGGTCCACACCTCCCATCACGGGGTCGATGCTGGCCACGGCGGCGATGACGTCGGCCACCATCCCGCCCTCGCACATCGCGGCCACGGCCTGCAGGTTGGTGAACGACGGGTCGCGGTAGTGCACGCGGTACGGCCGGGTCCCGCCGTCGGAGACCATGTGCACGCCCAGCTCGCCGCGCGGGGACTCCACTGGCACGTACACCTGGCCCGGTGCCACGGGGAAGCCCTCGGTGACCAGCTTGAAGTGGTGGATCAGCGCCTCCATGGAGCTGTCCATGATGTGGCGGATGTGCTCGGCGGAATTGCCCAGGCCGTCGGGGCCCACCTTGAGCTGGGCGGGCCAGGCGATCTTGGGGTCGTCGACCATCACCGGGCCGGGTTCGAGCCGGTCCAGGCACTGCTCGACGATCTTCAGCGACTCCTTCATCTCGTCGACCCGCACGACGAACCGGTCGTAGCAGTCGCTCGCCGAGCCGGTGACGACGTCGAACTCGTAGGTCTCGTACCCGCAGTACGGATCGGAGCGGCGGACGTCGTGCGGCAGGCCCGTCGCCCGCAGGACCGGGCCGGTGACGCCGAGCGCCATGCAGCCGGTGAGGTCGAGATAGCCCACGTCCTGCAGGCGCATCCGCCAGATGGGGTTCTCGCGCAGCAGCAGCTCCATCTCGCGGATCCGCCCCGGCATCACCTCGAGCAGCTCCCGCACCTTGGGCACGGCCTCGTCGGGCAGGTCCTGGACCACCCCGCCGGGGCGGATGTAGGCGTGGTTCATCCGCAGCCCGGTGATGACCTCGAAGACGTCCAGCACGAGCTCGCGCTCGCGGAACCCGAACAGCATCGGCGTGCTCGCGCCCAGCTCGAGTGCGCCGGTGGCCAACGCGACCATGTGGGAGGCGATGCGGTTGAGCTCCATGAGCATCACCCGGATGACCGACGCCCGCTCGGGCACGTGCTCGCTGATCCCCAGCAGCTTCTCCACACCCAGGCAGAAGGCGACCTCGTTGAAGAACGGCGAGAGGTAGTCCATCCGCGTCACGAACGTCACGCCCTGCGTCCAGTAGCGGTACTCGAGGTTCTTCTCGATGCCCGTGTGCAGGTAGCCGATCCCGCAGCTGGCCCTGGTGACGGTCTCGCCCTCGATCTCGAGGATGAGCCTCAGCACGCCGTGCGTGGACGGGTGCTGGGGGCCCATGTTCACCACGATGCGGTCGTCGTCGGCGTTGCGCGCGGCCTCGCTGATCGCGTCCCAGTCCCGCCCGGAGGCGGTGAGGATCGTGTCGGAGTCGGCGGCCCGTGGCACGCGCGTGCGGTCGGCGGTCACGAGTACGCCCTGCGCTGGTCCGGCGGCGGGATGGTCGCGCCCTTGTACTGCACCGCGATCCCGCCGAGCGGGTAGTCCTTGCGCTGCGGGTGGCCCTCCCAGTCGTCCGGCATCTCGATCCGGGTCAGCGACGGGTGCCCGTCGAAGATCACGCCGAAGAAGTCGTACGTCTCCCTCTCGTGCCAGTCCGTCGTGGGATAGACGCGGGTCAGCGTCGGCACGTGCGGGTCCGCGTCCGGTGCCCACGTCTCCAGCATCACCCGGCGGTTGTGGGTGATCGACTGCAGCGGGTACACCACGTGCAGCTCACGGGCGGTGGCGTCCGGATAGTGCACCCCGCTCGCGCCCAGCGACATCTCGAAGCGCAGGTCGGGATCGTCCCTCAGGGCCAGCGCCACCGCCGGTAGATGCTCCCGCGCCACGTGCAGGGTGAGTTGCCCGCAGTGGACCACGACCTTCTCGACCGCCTCGGCGAAGCTCGCCCCGCCCCGCCGCCGCAGGGCCGCGGTGAGCGCGCGGACGACCTCGTCGTCGTCCCCGTACGGCGGTGGGGTGCTGCGGGGCAGGACCGTCGGGCGCACGAGGCCACCGAACCCGGAGGTGTCCCCGGAGCCCCGCACGCCGAACATGCCGTGCCGGACGCCCACGGTGTCGGGGCCCGCGGCGTCGCGGGGGTCGGCGGTGACCGGTCGGCCGGCGGCGTCCGTGCGGTCGGGCGCGGCGGGGGAGCGGTCCGGGGTGCGCTCGGGGGCGCCGTCGTCGGCACGGCCGGGGGTGCGCTCGGTCATCGGAACATCCCCTCGACCGGGATGAGCGGACGCTCGTCGAGCGCGGCCCGCTCGGCGGCCCGGATCGCCTCCGCCCGGTTGGCACCCAACGGCATGTTCTGGATCTTGTCGTGCAGCGTGATGACCGCGTGCATGAGCATCTCCGGCCTCGGCGGGCATCCGGGCAGGTAGATGTCGACGGGCACGATGTGGTCGACGCCCTGGACGATCGCGTAGTTATTGAACATCCCGCCCGACGACGCGCACACGCCCATCGAGAGCACCCACTTGGGCTCGGCCATCTGGTCGTAGACCTGCCGCAGCACCGGGGCCATCTTCTGGCTGACGCGGCCCGCGACGATCATGAGATCCGCCTGCCGCGGCGAGGCGCGGAAGATCTCCGTGCCGAACCGGGCCAGGTCGTAGCGCCCGCCGCTCGTGGCCATCATCTCGATCGCGCAGCACGCCAGGCCGAACGTCGCCGGCCACAGCGAACCCTTGCGCATGTACCCCGCGAGCTGCTCGACCGTGGTCAGCAGGAAGCCGGCCGGCAGTTTCTCCTCGAGTCCCATGACCGCTCTCCTTCCGACGCTTCCCGGGTCAGTCCCAGCTCAGCCCGCCGCGCCGCCACTCGTAGGCGTAGGCGACGGAGACGTTGACGACGAACAGGGCCATCGCGGCCAGGCCGAACACGCCCAGCTGGTCGAAGTGGACGGCCCACGGGTAGAGGAAGAGGATCTCGATGCCGAAGATGATGAACAGCATCGCCGTGAGATAGAACTTCACCGGGAAGCGGCCGCCGCCGACCGGCTGCGGCGTGGGCTGGATGCCGCACTCGTAGGCCTCGAGCTTCGCGCGATTGAAGCGTCTCGGCCCCGCCACCGAGGACACCACCGAGGAGAAGACGGCGAAGGCGACGGCCAGGGCCCCCAGGACCAGGATGGGCACGTACTCGTTCATGACCGCATCACTCCTCGCGCTTGAGCGTCAGAGGCCGCCGGTGGGCGCGCCTCTGCAGGCAACCGCTGTGGGAGGTCGGGCGTCCGGATGTGGGGTTCCGGCCGTCCGACTCCCCGGCGGGCCGGTCTCTTCCCGGCCCCTGAGTGTGACTCTACTCACACCGTGTTGACGTATGTCCGGAGTTCGGCCAGACGGCGTGTCGGGGCTGGTCAGGCGGGTGCGACGGGGCGCGCGGCGGCCGCGTGGTGGGCGCGCGTCGGCCGCGTGGTGGGCGCGCGGCGGAAGCCCGGCGGGCGCGCGGCGGCGCTCAGGCCGGGGCGAGGAGCGCGTTGACGGTGTCGCGGAGGCGCAGCGGGTCGATCGGGTGCGGCACCGAGGCGTCGGCCCGCGACCAGTCGGCGAGCCAGCGGTCGTCCGCACGGCCGATGAGGACCAGCAGGGGCGGGCAGCGGTCGAGCTCGTCGCGAAGCTGCTTGGCCAGGCCCAGACCGCCGGTGGGGGCGGCCTCGCCGTCGAGGATCGCCAGATCGATGCCGCCGGCGTCCATGTGCTCGACGACGACCGGTGCCGTCGCGACCTCGACGTAGTCGAGCCGGGGCAGGTCCGGGTGCGGGCGGGTGCCGAGGGCGGACATGACGCGTCCGCGGGTGGTGGCGTCGTTGCTGTAGACGAGCACCCGGAGGGCGACGTCGTGGCCTGCGGTCTCGGTCACGTTGCGACTCTACCCAGGGGTCGGGCCAGTGCCGGGCTGAAATGAGCGACGCGGCCCGGTGCTCGGGAGCTCCGGGCCGCGTCTGCGGCGGAGGATAGGGGATTTGAACCCCTGAGGGGCTATAAACCCCAACCCGCGTTCCAGGCGAGCGCCATAGGCCACTAGGCGAATCCTCCGTGGAGGACAATACCGAGGAAGGGCGAGCGGAGGCAAACCGTCGTCCTCCGGGGTGGGTGGCGTGCGGGCCCGGGGTTCGCCCGGCTAGACTCGTACCCGGACCCCGCGCGGCGTCCATCCTGTGAACTCCCCCAGGGCCGGAAGGCAGCAAGGGTCAGCGGGCTCTGGCGGGTGCGCGGGGTCCCCTTATGTCTTGGGACATGTCTTAGGGCACCAACACCACCGATGTAGTCGACCCCCGCCGGAGGCCACCGTGGCGCTGTCCGATCTCCCCGCCGACGATCTCGCTCGCCTCGAGTCGCGACTGGCCGCCGAGTACGACACGCTCGCGGACAAGGGTCTCGCCCTGGACCTCACCCGCGGGAAGCCCTCGCCCGAGCAGCTCGACCTCTCGGAGGGCCTGCTGTCCCTGCCCGGGGAGGGGGACCACCTGGCCGGGAAGACCGACGTGCGTAACTACGGCGGCGGTGCCGGACTCCCCGAGCTGCGGTCGATCATCGCGGAGCTGCTGGGCGTCGAGACGGGCCGGGTGATCGCCCAGGACAACGCCAGCCTGTCGATCATGTACGACCTGCTCGTGTTCTCCGTGCTGTTCGGCACGCCCGACTCGCAGCGGCCCTGGAAGGACGAGCCCGCCCTGCGCTGGCTGTGCCCGGTGCCCGGGTACGACCGCCACTTCTCCATCACGCAGGCCCTCGGCATCGAGATGATCCCCGTGCCGCTCGGACCCACCGGTCCGGACATGGACGAGGTCGAGCGCCTCGTGGCCGCCGACCCGTCCATCAAGGGCATCTGGTGCGTCCCGATCTTCGCCAACCCCACCGGCGCGGTCTACGACGACCACACCGTCTCCCGCCTGGCGCGCATGGCCACCGCCGCCCCCGACTTCCGCGTGGTGTGGGACAACGCCTACGTCGTCCACACGCTCACCGAGGACTTCCCCAAGGTGCCGGACGTGGACGCCCTGGCCGCCGAGGCCGGGCACCCCAACCGCTTCTGGCAGGTCTGCTCGACCTCCAAGATCACCTTCGCCGGCGCGGGCGTGTCGTTCCTGTCGTCGTCCTCGGCGAACCTGGACTGGTACCTCGGCCACACCTCCGTGCGCACGATCGGCCCGAACAAGGTCAACCAGCTCGCGCACGCGCGGTTCTTCGGCGACGCCGAGGGGGTGCGCGCCCACATGCTCCGCCACCGCGAGGTGATCGCGCCGAAGTTCGAGGCCGCGACCGCCGCGCTGACCCGCCGTCTCGGCGAGTACGACGTCGCCCGCTGGACCCGGCCCGAGGGTGGGTACTTCATCGACCTCGAGGTGGTCGACGGGACCGCGACCGAGACCGTGCGCCTGGCCAAGGAAGTCGGGGTCGCGCTGACCCCCGCCGGCTCGGCCTACCCCTACGGGCAGGATCCCGACGACCGGCACATCCGCCTGGCGCCCACCCTCCCGCCGCTCGCCGAGGTCGAGACCGCCATGGACGTGGTGGGTCTGTGCGCGCTGCTCGCGGCGTGCCGCGCGGCGCTCGCCGGCTGACGTCCCGGTGGGCGGGGCCGCTGTAACAGTTGCCTCGCCAACGTTAATCCGAGTTCTTACCGGAGTGGACTCCGTTCTCGGTTCGGCTCGGCGCTCAACCCCGAAGTGACCAGCGCATCTGCCTGCACGTGATCTCTGACACGTTCCCGCATTCCGGGCAGGGCGTATCGCCGGTTAGGTGACCCTGTGACATGCACAAACGCTCGACGGGGCGTTTGTTGAGCACTTGTCAGCAACAGGAACGCCTTGTCTCCTGCGCGGGTTATCTGGTTGTATCTATTTCGTCCGGGCCAGAGGGATGCGGACATCGGAGTACAGCTGAGGGGCTGTGAGGGGCCGGTGTCAGGTATCGGTTCGGGAACCGTGCTGCGGGGGTCTGAGGGGGCCCGATCCGCGCGCGAGGGACGTCGGGAGGGGCTGCGCAGGTCGCGGCCCCTCCGGTCATTTCTGCTCATGTGCGCGCACACCCCGCGGGCGCCCGGTGGGACGCGATCGATCTCATCGTCGTCGTACCCCCTGGGTACCCTCTAGGCGTGGCTCTCTATCGGAAGTACCGCCCCGCCTCCTTCGCCGAGGTCGTGGGCCAGGAGCACGTCACCGAACCGCTGTCGGTGGCGCTGTCCTCCGGTCGTATCAACCACGCCTACCTCTTCTCCGGGCCGCGCGGCTGCGGCAAGACCTCGTCCGCCCGCATCCTCGCGCGCTCACTCAACTGCGTCCACGGACCCACGGCCACCCCGTGCGGTGAGTGCGACTCGTGCGTGGCGCTCGCGCCCGGCGGCAACGGGACGCTCGACGTCACCGAACTCGACGCGGCCAGCCACGGTGGCGTCGACGACACGCGTGACCTGCGCGAGCGGGCCTTTTTCGCGCCGGCGTCGTCGCGGTACCGGGTGCTCATCATCGACGAGGCCCACATGGTCACCAACGCGGGCTTCAACGCGCTGCTCAAGATCGTGGAGGAGCCGCCGGAGCACCTCATCTTCATCTTCGCCACCACCGAGCCGGAGAAGGTGCTGCCCACCATCCGCTCGCGGACGCACCACTACCCGTTCCGGCTGCTCACGCCGTCGTCGATGCGCGGGCTGCTCGAGCGGATCTGCGACCAGGAGGGCGTGAAGGTCGAGCCGACCGTGTTCCCGCTGGTGATCCGCGCGGGCGGAGGCTCGCCGCGTGACACGCTCAGTGTGCTCGACCAGCTCATGGCCGGCGCCGGCGAGGAGGGCATCACCTATCCCCGCGCGGTGAGCCTGCTGGGGGCCACCGAGGTCGCGCTCATCGACGACACGGTCGACGCCCTGGCCGCCTCCGACGGCGCCACGCTGTTCCGGACCGTCGACAAGGTGGTCGAGGCCGGGCACGACCCGCGCCGGTTCGCCGCCGACCTGTTGCAGCGGCTGCGCGACCTCATCATGGTGCAGTCCGTGCCGCAGGCGATCGAGCGCGGGCTGGTCGACGCACCGGTCGAGCAGGCCGAGACCATGCGTCGTCAGGCCGAGCAGATCGGTTCCGCGACACTCGCTCGCTGTGCCGACATGGTGCACGAGGGCATGGCGTCGATGCGCGGGGCCACCTCGCCGCGGCTGCTGCTGGAGATCCTCTGCGCCAAGCTCCTGCTGCCGTCGGCCGACGATTCCATGGCCGCCCTGCTCCAGCGCGTCGAGTCGCTGGAGTCGGGGGCCGTGCGCCCAGGCGCCGCGCCGGTCGCCGCGGGTGGCGCAGGTGGCGCGCCCGCGTCGGGTGGCGGGGTCGGGGGCGACGACGACGAAGCCCGCACCGCCCCCGCCGGCGGACCCGCACCGCAGTCCGCGGCGCCGCCGGAGGGGCGACCCAAGTTCGTCCGCCGGTCGCAGCAGCAGGCCACGGAGGCAGCAGCGCAGCCGGCGCCGCCCGCCGCCGCGCCGGCGGGCCAGGGTGCGTCGGCGGTTGCTCCGCCCGCGTCCGCCGGCCAGGGCATGCCGCCTGCCGCGCCACCCGCCGCGGCTGATCCGGCGCCGAGCCAACCGGCCGTGGCCGCCGATCCCGCCGCGCCGGCCGTGCCCGGCGAGTCCGTCGCCGAGCAGCAGGCGGCCCACCAGCCGTCTCAGGACACCGGTTCCCGGGAGCCGTCCCCGGCGGAGCCGCAGTCGTCGGCGTCCGCTGCTGCGCCCGCGCCCGACGCGGGTGCCGCGGCGTCCGCCCCGGAGCCGCAGGCCCAGGCCCCGGCCCGTCCCGACTCGGGCAGCCCGTCAGCCGCCGCGGCCAGCGCGCCGCCCGCCGGAGCGCCGAGCGTCCAACAGGGCCCGACCGCGCCGACCAATCCGTCGGCGGAGCCGGCATCCACTCCCGCGGCCGACGCAGGATCGGCGGCGGAGACCGACGACCCGTGGCGGGACCGACCCGCTCAGCAGCTCGAGCCGGGGGCCCCGTCGCAGCCCACGCAGCAGCCCTCCGCCCCGGTCTCGCAGTCGCCGGCGCCCACCGATCCCGAGCCGGGCCCAGAGGCCGCGCCCGAGGCCGGACAGTCGGCGGCTGCGGCCTCGGCTCCGGGCATCGAGGCCGAGGACATCCGCCGCGCCTGGCCGGCGATCCGCGAGGCCGTCTGTACGCGTACCCGCACGGTCGAGGTGATGCTCGCGGGCGCGACGGTCGCGGGCGTGGACGGCCGGGTGATCCATCTGGTCCACGATTACGCGCCACTGGCCAAGCGACTGTCCCAGCCGCACAACGCGACCGCGATCACGGACTCGATCACGGAGGTGGTGGGCGGCGACTGGACCATCCGCTGCACCTCCGGAAGCGCGCCCGCTGGCGCCGGGGGCGCCCCGGCCGCCCCGGAGGCGGCTCCACCAGCGCCCGGGCGGGGGTCCACCGCGGGCCCTACTGACGCCCCCGGTTCTCCCCGACAGGGTGAGCCGCGGGGCTGGGAACGTCGTCTCCGCGCCGCGGACGCCGCGCAGGGCGAGAGCGGCGACCGAGGTGGCTACGACGACATCCCGCCTCCGCCCGAGGAGCCCGACCCCGAGCCGGGTGAACCGGACGGCCCGCCCCCGCCGCCGGTCAGCGAGGACGAGATGGTCGACGAGGCACGGAGCGGCCCCCAGAATCTCGACCACCGCACCGGCGAGGACATCGCGTTGGCCCTGCTCAAGGAGCACCTCGGGGCCCGTCCGCTCGAGCGCTGACCCACCCGGCCCGCCGCGCGCCGGGGCACGGTGTCCCAGCTGACGGTTACGCTGGACGTTGACCGACCGGGGCCGCCCCGGCAGGAACAGGCACGACCGCAACACCGCCCGCACACCGCCGAAAGGACCCCAGCCATGCAGCCCGGACCCGACATGAACGCCCTGCTCCAGCAGGCCCAGCAGATGCAGGCCCAGCTCGCCGAGGCGCAGCAGGAGATCGCCGCGAGCACGGTCGACGGCCAGGCGGGCGGCGGGCTCGTCACCGTCTCCATGCGCGGTACCGGTGAGGTCACCGGCGTGACCATCGACCCGAAGGTCGTCGACCCCGAGGACGTCGAGACGCTGCAGGACCTGCTCGTCGGCGCGTTCGGCGACGCCCACACCAAGGTGCAGGAGCTCGCGGAGTCCCGCCTCGGCCCGCTCGCCTCCGGCGGCGGCCTCGGCGACATGATGGGCGGCCTGGGCATGTGAGCCCGCGGGGCCCGGTGTAGCGCCGGGTCCCGCCACCCGGGGCCGGGCGCCCCGGGACCCGCCACCCGACGACGCAGCCGTCGCCGGGCCAGCAAGAACACAGGAAAGCGCGATGTACGAGGGACCGGTCCAGAACCTGATCGACGAGTTCGGCAAGCTGCCGGGCATCGGGCCGAAGTCCGCGCAGCGCCTGGCCTTCCACCTGCTGCAGGCCGAGCCCGAGTCGGTCGAACGCCTCCGCTCCGCGTTGCAGGCGGTGGTGGAGGGCGTCACCTACTGCGAGGTCTGCGGCACGGTCGCGGCCTCCGAACGCTGCCGCATCTGCTCCGATCCCCGCCGCGACCCCACCCTCATCTGCGTGGTCGAGGAGCCCAAGGATATCGAGGCCATCGAGCGCACCCGGGAGTTCCGTGGGCTCTACCACGTGCTCGGCGGCGCGCTCGACCCGATCAACGGCATCGGACCCAACGAACTGCGCATCGCCGGACTCATGCGGCGGGTCGGTGGCGAGGTCGACGGCGAGGAGATCGCCGAGATCATCATCGCCACCGACCCCAACACCACCGGCGAGGCGACCAGCACCTACCTGGCCCGTCTCCTGCGACCGTTCCCCGATCTCATCGTGAGTCGCCTTGCCTCCGGCCTGCCCATGGGCGCCGACCTGGAGTTCGCCGACGAGCTCACCCTGGGCAGCGCGCTGTCCGGGCGTCGCATCCTCTCCGGCGGCCCCGCTCAGGCGGCGCGTTCGGGCGGCGTGCTGCGGCCCGAGCAGGTCGACCCCGCGCAGCCGGCCGTGCCCGCACCGGGTGCGAGCGCCTCGGCCCCGGCCGATCCCGCCGCGGGGCCGGAGATCGGCTACCCGGGCACGGAGTCAGAGGCCGAAGAGTCGCGCGGCGTTTCCGTGCCACACCGCCCGTAGCCAGTCATCGCCCAGCCCGAGCCCGGCCAGTGCCTCGAGTTGATGGGCGTACGGGTACGGGATGTTCGGGAAATCAGTACCCAGGAGCACCTTGTGGCCCAGGTCGGCCATCCGGGCGTGCTCGGTGCGCGGGAACGGCATGGTCTCCTCCACGAAATCCGTGAAGGCCATGGTCGTGTCCAGGTAGACGTTCTCGTACCGCTCGGCCAGATCGAGGAACTCCGAGTACTCGCCCATCCCCATGTGGGCGACGATCAGCGGCAGTTCGGGGAAGCGCTCGAGCACGGCGGCCACCGGCTCGGGGCCCGTGAACTCGCCCGCCACCGGGCCGGAACCGCAGTGGATGACCGTCGGCACCTGCGCCTCGGTCAGCACGCTCCACACCGGGTCGAGCAGCGGATCCCGAGGGTCGTACTCGCCCACCTGGATGTGCGACTTGAACACCCGCGCCCCGGCATCGACGGCATCCCGGACGTAGTCGCCCGCCGTCGGCTCGGGGAAGAAGGTCGCCGTGTGCAGGCAATCGGGGTGCCGGGATGCGAACTCCGCGGACCACGCGTTGAGCCACGCGCCCATCTCGGGCTTGTGCGGATACAGCATCGATGAGAACGCCAGCACCCCGTACGACCGCAGCCGCTCGACGCGCTCGTCCTCGGCCTCGCGGTAGGTGATGGGCCACGGGCGGCCGATCTTGGGGCCGGCGGCGTCGAAGTAGTCCCACACCTTGGCCATCACGCGCGGGGGCATGAAGTGCGTGTGCACGTCGATGATGCCCGGCAGTCCGAGTGGCTCCCACATCGCGCGGACCTGCGCCGCCTCGACGGCGGGATCGGGAGGGGTCACGGACCCGGTGAGGGCGGCGGCGCCGTGGTGTTCACACATGCGTCCGAGAGTATGTCAGCGAACCCGGCCCGCCCGGGATTCGCTGCGCGGACTCCGGCGCCACCCCCGAGGCGCAAGCCGGCCGAGAGCCGGGCGGACCTCGGCCACGAGCCGCGGTGCGTTCACCTGGTCCAGCAACGCCACCTCAACCCGCAACGCCACCTATCGGATCGCGCTACGCCTTCGGGGCCCCATAGGTGGAGTTTCATCCGATAGGTGGCGGGCGCTCGGCGGAGAAGCTGCTCAGCGCCGGGCGGCCGCGATCCGCTCCCGGCGCAGCCGCTCCACCGCCGGCACCTCGACCGGCGGCAGCGAGTCCACGCCCAGCGCGCGGCACAGCAGCAGGTCGGCGAGCTCCGGATTGCGGGCCAGCACCGGCCCGTGCATGTAGGTGGCGATGATCGAGCCCTGCACCACGCCCTCGCCCAGCCCGCCCGCGGGGACCGACTGGCCGGCCGGCACGCCGTTGCCTACACCGGAGGTGACGCGGCCCAGGGGAGCGGCGTCCGGGCCCAACACGGTGGCGCCCATGTGGTTCTCGAAGCCCGTGAGCGGCTGCGTCAGGCCGTCGACCTGCGGCGCGACCACCAACTCGCCGATCGAGCGGGTCGCCTGCGGAGACGTGGTGACATCCAGCAGCCCGAGCCCGGGCGCGCGCGAGCCGTCCGAGACGACGAACCACTCACCGAACACCTGCATGCCGGCGCAGATCGCCAGCACCGGCGCCCCGCGCTCCACCGCGCGTTGCAGACCCGGCGACGCAGACAGGTGACGGGACGCCAGCTTCTGCGCCGCGTCCTCGCCCCCGCCCACCGTGTAGACATCGCAGGAGTCGGGGACGGCGTCCTCGAGGGTGATCCGCACGATCTCGGCGTCGTAGCCGCGCCACATGAGCCGCTGACGCAGGACCAGCGAGTTGCCGTCGTCGCCGTAGGTGCCCATGACGTCGGGCAGGACCAGCCCGATCCGCACCGTCGACTCCGTGGGCCGGGCCGAGTCCGGGGCGACGGTGTCCAGCGGGGAGGCGGACGCCCCCTCCCGGCGAGCCCCCGCGTCGCGCGGATCCGGATTGCTCTCGCCGGCGTGATGCTCGCTCATCGTCACTGCTCCTTCCGGGCGGCCGGGGAACCGGTTTCTGCGCTCGCGGAACCGGGCCCCGCGTCGACGGGACGGTGCCCGGCGGCGGCCATGGCCCGCCCGAGGTCACGGAACGCCGTGTAATTGGCCAGCACCTCGACCCGCCCCGGGGGACAGCGCCGGATCGCGGCCAGCGGATCCGGTTCCAGCTCGTGGCGCACCCCGGCATAGGTGAGCCGCACCGAGAGATCCGCGGCCCGCTCGCCCGAGGCGTACACGGTCACGCCCTCGAAGCTCTCGAACCGCACGTCCCACAGCCATGACAGGTCCACACCGTCGGCGACCTGCCCGTTCACCGCGATCACCAGGCCGTCGGCGGACGTGTCGATCATGCCCAGCGCCTCCTGCCAACCGGCGGGGTTCTTGGCCAGCAGCAGGTGCGCGGACCGCCCGTCCACGTCGACCGTCGAGTAGCGGCCCGCCACGTCGTCGACCTGCTCGACCGCCCGGACCGCGGCGGCCGGGTCGGCGCCCATCGCCACCGCGGCGGCCACGGCCTGGGCCGCGTTGCCGCGGTTGGCCCGGCCCGGGATCGCCAGGGACAGGGGAGCGGTGAACCCGTCGGGGCCGTGGATCGCCTCGTCGTCGACCCACCAGTCCGGCTCGGGCCGCGCGAACTCCCGGCCGTCGGGCAGCGTGCCGGTCGACCGCCACCGCACCGCACCCGTCTCGTCGACCGTCCGCGTGATCGGCTCCCCGGTGCGCGGGCAGCTCACCGAGTCACCCGCCCACGCCGACCCGGCCGCCACCCACACGACCGCCGGGTTGTCGTAGGCCACCGAGGTGATCATGACGTCGTCGCAGTTCGCCACCACCGTCGCCTGCGGCTGCGCGGCCACCCCGGCCCGCAGACGCCGCTCGATCGCGTTGATCTCGCCGACCCGGTCGAGCTGGTCACGACTGAGGTTGAGCAGCACGATCGCCTCCGGGAAAGTGCTCTCCGCGACGGCCGGCGTGTGGAGTTCATCCACCTCGATGGCCGCCAACCCGGCCACACTGTCGGCCACGAGGGCAGAGACGATCCCGGCGTCCATGTTGTCGCCGCCGGTGTTCGAGGCGACCCGGCCCACGGTCGACAGGGCGGAGGCGACCATCCTCGTCGTCGTCGACTTCCCGTTTGTCCCCGTGACCAGCACCGTTCGCCGGCCCGCCGCGAGCTGGCGCATGAGACGCGGGTCGAGCTTGAGCGCCACCAGGCCGCCGATCATCCCGCCCGACCCGCGCCCCGACACCCGCGACGCCCAGGTCGCGAGACGGGAGACGGCCACGGCCGCCCGGCCGCGGGGGGTGAGTGCGGTGATCGCGCGGGAGGTCATGCGACGAGTCTAGGCAGGCCGCCCGGTCAGAACCGCGCCGCACCGCCGAGCGCGGCCACCACGCCGGACCCCAGGTTCATCATCACCTCGTCGGGCCCGGCGTACATCCCCGACGCCGAGCCGATCACCGCGATCGCGTACCGGCCGGACGCGGTGTTCACCACGGCGACGTCGTGCGATTCGGTGTCGGTCTCGCCGGTCTTGTTGGCGACCGTGCCCTCGGGCAGCAGGCCGGGCAACTTCCACCGCCGCTCCTGCCGCAGCATCGTGTCCAGCACCGTCCGTGCTACCGCGGGCGAGGTCAGGGCGGCGCCGCGGGGTGCCCTGTCGTCGGCGGCGCGCACCAGCTCGGTGAGGTACTCGACGCTCCCGCGGGCGCTGACCCGACTCCAGTCGCCGGTCCACTCGAAGCGGAACGCGCCGCCGGTGTGGAACCGCTCGGCCAGGCCCACGCGGTCGGCGATGGCGTTGAGCGCGGCCACGGGGTCGTCGGTCGCGGGCGCGTCCGGGCCGGTGACGCTGAGGTCGTAGAGGAGGTTCGCGGCGTCGTTGTCCGAGACGGTGAGGGCCGCGTCGAGCAGGTCGCCGAGCCGCCCGTGAGGGGTCCGCGCCTCCGCGTCGCCCTCCCACGCCTCGAGCGCGCCCACGGCGAAGGCCACCTTGATGACCGACGCGGCGTAGCGCGGTTCGTCGTCGCCCGCGCACACGAGCCGCTCGTCGGGCGAGTCGATCGCCAGCACGCACGCCGCGACCTCGTGCCCCTGGCTCGCGGCGTCGGCGACCGCGCTCCTCAGCAGCGGTCCCACCCGCACCCAGCCCGCGGGCACCGGTCGCACGAGCCGATCCGGGTCCGCGACGTGGCCGTCCGCCGAGCTCGCCGGGGCGGGGGAGGACGCGCCGCCGGCCTCCGCGCTGCGCGCCGCGCCGCCCGCCGCGCCGCCGGCCTCAGCGGTGCCGTCCCGGAAGACGGCGGCGTGGGACTCGGCGCCGGGATCGAGACGTCCGCCGGGGGACCCACCCGGTGCGGTGTGGGCCAGCCCCACGACCACCGCCACCCCGACCGCGAGGTACGACGCCAGCGCGACACCGACCCGGCGGCGGGTACGACGCCGCGCGCGGGCGGGCGCGTCACGCAGCCGCGCCGCGGGGGTGTAGGGCCGGTACCGCGGCACGGGGCCTCCTGGGTCGGGGGCCGGACCGTGGCGGCCGGCGCTGATCGAAACGGGTAGACCCTAGCGCGGCGCTCCGACACCGTGATGACGGGCGTGTGAACGCCATGACCTGCGACGGTGGCGCTCGGGATGTCGGAGGGGTCTGCGACCATGGGTGTATGTCGGGTTGGGTGGTGGTGGACGTCGAGACGTCGGGGATGACGCCGGCGGTCGACCGGGTGTTGTCGGTCGCCGCCGTGGTGATGGGTGACGACGGCGAGGTGGTCGAGGAGTTCGCGACCTTGCTGAACCCCGGGGTCGACCCGGGGCCCGTCCACGTGCACGGCCTCACCCCGGCCCTCCTCGCGGGCAAACCACGCTTCTCGGACGTGGCCGCCGAGCTGGGCCGGGTGCTGGACGGGAGGACGGTGGTCGCCCACAACGCGGCCTTCGACGCGTCGTTCCTCGCCGCCGAGGCCAGGCGGGCCGGGCTCGCGCCGCCGCTCGAGCGGTTCGTGTGCACCCTCGACTTCGCCGGCCGGCTCCACCTGTCGACCGCCGACCTCAAACTGTCCACGCTGGCCGCCCACTTCGGCGTGCACCAGCGGGCCGCGCACGACGCCCACGACGACGCCCTCGTGCTGGCCGGGGTGTTCGCCGGTCTGCTCGAGGTGGCCGCCGCGAAGGACGTGCGCCCCTCGGTCCGCGAACTCGACGCGATGGTGGCCCACCCCGAGACCGGGTATCTGGTGTCCACGGTGTGGGCGGAGGCCCTCGCCGCACCCAGGCTGTGGCGGCCGGCCGGGAGGCTGAAGCGCGGCGGCGGGCTGGTGCAGGGCATGGAGGTGGTCTTCACGCAGGACGTGGATCGCGACCCGGAGGAGATCGTCTCCCTCGTCGTCGACGCCGGTCTCTACGTGGCCGACCGCATCTCCTCCCGCACCTCACTCGCGGTGTGCGACGCACCCGGCGCGGTGCGCGGACGCACCGCGTTCGCGCGGAAGAAGGGGCTCGAGCTGGTGCCGTACGCCCGGTTCGAGGAGATGCTCACCGACGTCGCCCCCGGCCGGCCCGTCGCCGGCGCGCAGGCCGTGGACAGCGCGCAGGAGGCGCTGTTCTGACGGCGTCGGTCCGCGCACCGGGCGGCGGCGGCCGGTTCGATGGCCGGCGGTCCGCGCGCCGGGCGCCCGCGGCCGCAGCGGCGAATTCCGCATCGTGGAGCGCTCGCCCGGGAGGGCGTCGCGGAACTGACATGATGGCCGTGGACAACGCCGCCGACCACAGGAGTACTTCCCCGTGCCCGCACCCCAGAACGCCGCCGCCCGAGAGGTCTACGAGAAGGAACGCGCCCACGTCCTGACCCCGTGGTCGGCCTGGGGCACGACCGATCCGATGGTCGTCACCGCCGCCGAGGGCTGCCACTTGACCGACGGCGACGGGAACCGCCTCCTCGACTTCACGTCCCAGCTGGTCAACACGAACATCGGCCACCAGCACCCGGTGGTCGTCAAGGCGATCCAGGACCAGGCCGCCGAGCTGTGCACCATCAACCCCGCGCACGCCAACGCCGCCCGCGCCGAGGCCGCCCGCCTCATCGCCGAGGTCGCGCCCGCCGGGATGAACCGCGTGTTCTTCACCAACGCCGGCACCGAGGCCGTCGAGCACGCCGTCCGCATGGCGCGCCGCCACACCGGCCGCCACAAGACCCTCTCGGCGTTCCGCAGCTACCACGGGGCCACCACCACCTCGATGAACCTCACCGGCGACACCCGCCGCTGGGCCAACGACATGGGCAACACCGGTGCCGTGCACTTCCACGCCCCGTTCCTGTACCGCTCGCAGTTCTACGCCGAGAACGACAAGCAGGAGTGCGACCGCGCGCTCGAGCATCTCGACTCGCTCATCGGACTCGAGGGGCCCGACCACTTCGCCGCGCTGATCATCGAGTCGGTGCCCGGCACCGTCGGCATCATGGTCCCGCCGGCCGACTACCTGCGCGGCGTGCGCGAGATCTGCGACAAGTACGGCATCGTCATGATCTGCGACGAGGTCATGTCCGGCTTCGGCCGCACCGGCGAGTGGATGGCCCTCGACAACTTCCGGTCCGGCGACGACGACTGGGCGCCCGACCTCATCACCTTCGCGAAGGGCTCCAACTCCGGGTACGTCCCGCTCGGCGGCGTCATCCTCCACGACCGGATCGCCGCGTCGTTCGAGACCACGCCGTACACCGGTGGTCTGACCTACGCCGGGCACCCGCTGGCCTGCGCGTCTGTCGTCGCGACCATCAACCTCATGCGCGACGAGAAGATCGTCGAGAACGCGAAGATGATCGGCGAGGACGTCATCGGCCCGCGCCTGCGCGAACTCGCCGAGAAGCACCCGTCGATCGGCGAGGTCCGAGGCCTCGGCGTGTTCTGGGCGGTGGAGATGGTGGCCGACCGCGAGACACGCGAGCCCCTCGCCCCCTACGGTGGATCCTCGGAGGCCATGGCGCGCACCTTCGCGACCGCGAAGAAGGACGGGCTGCTGCTGTTCATGAACTACAACCGCTTCCACGTGGTGCCACCGTGCATCATCACACCCGACGAGGCCAACGAGGGCCTGGACATCTTCGACCGCGCGCTCGACGTGGCCGATGAGTATGTGAGGAGCTGACTCTTCCGATGGCGCTGGTACTGCGGCTGATAGTCAATGCCGTCGCCCTGTGGGTGGCGACGCTGATCGTGCCGGGGATCGCCCTGCACGACACCACCGGCATCTACGCGCCCGGTGCCGGCGCCATCGAGAACGAGGTGAACGTCCCGACCATCACCGCACTGCTCATCGTGGCGGTGGTATTCACACTGGTCAACGCGGTGGTCAAGCCGATCGTGCAGCTGCTGTCCCTGCCGCTGACCATCATCACGCTGGGGCTGTTCCTGCTGGTCGTCAACGCGCTGATGCTCATGCTCACCGGCTGGATCACCACGACGTTCCAGCCGTTCGGCGCCGAGTACGTGGTCAGCGGGTTCTGGGCGGCCTTCTTCGGGGCGATCGTGGTCGGCCTCGTGAACTGGGTGTTCGGAATGCTCCTGCCCACGCGCGCCCGCGACTGACCGCGCTGCGACAGCGCGCCGGGTCCGCGCGCCGCGACCACGCGCCGAGCAGAGGAATTCGTGCACGCGCCTCTCGGGCGATGCTGGCGAATTCCTCTGCTCGGCGAATGGGCGGCCGACGTGCTCGGGCCGGGTCCGGCGGACCGCCCGGGCGGGCCTGCTCGGCTCGGCTCGGCCCGACCCGCCCTGCCCGGCCCCGCGCGGCCCGGCTCGCCCGGCCCGGCCGCGGTCAGGAGCCGAAGGCCGCCGACGAGATCGCGGTGGGCGTCCAGCCGTTGGCCGCGTGGTCGCGGATGAACTGCATCTGCGGGTAGAAGGAGTTGCCCGGGCACGCGGTGCCGCCCCAGTCGCGGTGCCCCGAGACCGCCATCATCGGTCGTGTCGCGCCGCCCTGCGGGTTGCGGTACGTGATGCCAGCCCGCGGGTTGATGCCCGTCGCGTTGCACAGTGCGCGGACGCAGTCGATGGTCGCGCCGACGGCGGCGGCGGTCGGCGGGGCGCCGGTGAAGTCGCCCAGCAGGCTGATGCCGATGTTGCCGTTGTTGAAGCCGCCCACGTGACCGGCGGTGACCACCGGGGGAGCGATGCCCGCGACGGGCGGGAACTGGAACACCGGGTTGCCCACCGGCGTCCCGCCGCGGCCCTGGTAGATCCGGCCCTCGGGGTCGATGAGCAGGTGGTACCCGACGTCGCCCCAGCCCAGTGTGTTGGCGTGGTAGTTGTAGATCGCCCGAACGCTCGCGGCGCGGTCCGGTCCCGGCACGACCGCGGTGTGGTGGATCGTGATCGACTGCGCGGGGAAGTAGGTCGGCGCCCACCGGAATCCGGTGACGTCTCCGGCGCCCCATGCGGCACGCGGGATGATCGGCAGGCCGGCCAGACCGATGCTGCCGAGGCTGTAGTTGCGCGGGGTGCCCCGGCCGTCGTCGAAGACGGTGGCCTCCGAGCCCGCGGGGGCGTCCACCTCGTAGCCGACGGCGCCATCGGGCGCGGCGACGAGCTCGGCGGCGGGCGTGCTGCCGGCATCCGGAGCGGAGTCCATCGCCTCGAGCGGGAGCCAGTCGCCCACGGAGCCGTCGGGGAACGCGAACCGGATGCGGCCGGCGATCTCCTCCGGGCTCGGGAACGTGACGCCCACGAAGCCGAGCGGGCCGTTCGGCTGGATCATGCCGCTGCCGGTGGAGATCGACTGCATGAGGTCCTGGGCCACGCCGAGGGAGCCGGTGGTGAACGGGTTGGCCCCGGCTACGGGACCGCGAACGGAGGAGGCGACGGCGGCGCCCACGCCGACCGATGCGGCAGTGAGAAAACCACGGCGTGTCACGGACATAACGGCTCCAGACTGGTGTTTACGGAGGGCAGACGCCATACCTATCGACGCGACCCGACGCCACATTACGCGCTTGCTGTAATCGAATCGAGACCATCGTTACCGGAGTGCTACATGTGAAGAATGAGGTTCAGGGGACGCCGTCGCCGGTCCTGACAGGGGCGCGCGAGCCGCCGCCTGAAGCGACTCACAGTGGCCGACCGTCCTTCTCGGTGTCGCGGGCACACGAAAAGACCCTTCCGCACACCTCCACTCGGGCGATGTGTGCGGAACGGTCGTCTCGATGGGCGGGGCCGGCGTATTGCGCGACCGCCAGCCCGCCGGGCCTCAGCCCGTCACGGGGCCCAGGTGCGCGCGCCCTCGATCGAACCCACGGCCTCGGCACCCTCGGCCTCGTCGGCGTAGGCGCGGTTCACGGCGGAGACCACGGCGCGCAGGGATGCGGTGGTGATGGAACCGGCTCTGCCGACACCCCAGAAGACCCGGTTGCCGAACTGCACCTCGACGTACGCGGCTGCGGTCGCGTCATCCCCGGCGGTCATCGCATGCTCCGAGTAGTCGAGGATGCGTACCTCGTCGTCGAACATCTCGTTCAGGGCGGCGACGAACGCCGCCAGGGGGCCGTTACCGGACCCCGTCAACTCGCGCGTCTCGCCCTTCCACTTGATGACGGCCTCGATGAAGTCCTCGCCGTCGTCGGTCTCGGCCGGCGACAGCACCTGCGACATCCGCTCCATGGGCGAGACGCGGTCCAGGTACTCCAGCGAGAAGATGTCCCACATGGCCTTGGGCGTGACCTCGCCGCCCTCGGAGTCGGTGACGTTCTGCACGAGCTGCGAGAACTCCATCTGCAGGCGCCGCGGCAGCTGCAGGCCGTAGTCGCTCTTCATGATGTAGGCGACGCCGCCCTTGCCGGACTGCGAGTTCACGCGGATGACGGCCTCGTACGTGCGGCCCTCGTCCTTCGGGTCGACGGGCAGGTAGGGGACCTCCCACGTGATGTCGGTGATGTCCTCGCCGCGGGCGTCGGCCTCGGCCTGCAGGGCGTCGAAGCCCTTGTTGATGGCGTCCTGGTGAGAGCCGGAGAAAGCGGTGAAGACCAGGTCGCCGCCGTACGGGTGACGCTCGGGGACGGGCAGCTGGTTGGCGTACTCGACCGTGCGGCGGATCTCGTCCATGTCCGAGAAGTTGATCTGCGGGTCGACGCCGCGGGTGAGCATGTTCATGCCCAGCGTCACCAGGCACACGTTGCCGGTGCGCTCGCCGTTGCCGAACAGGCAACCCTCGATGCGGTCGGCGCCGGCCTGGAAGGCCAGCTCGGCGGCGGCCACGCCGGTGCCGCGGTCGTTGTGCGGGTGCAGCGACAGGATGGTCGAGTCGCGGTGCGCCAGATTGCGGTGCATCCACTCGATCTGGTCGGCGTAGACGTTGGGCGTGGCCATCTCGACCGTCGCCGGCAGGTTGATGATGATCGGGTTCGCCGGCGTCGCGCCCACGACCTCGGTGACCGCGTCGCAGATCTCCTTGGAGAAGCCCAGCTCGGTGCCGGTGAACGACTCGGGCGAGTACTCCCAGCGCCAGTTGGTGTCGGGGTAGTCCTTGGAGATCGTCCTGACCAGCTCGGCGGCGTCGGTGGCGATCTTCTTGATGTCGTCGCGGTCCTTACGGAAGACGACCTTGCGCTGGAGGATCGACGTGGAGTTGTAGAAGTGCACGATCACGTCGGACGCGCCCTCGCACGCTTCGAAGGTGCGGCGGATGAGGTCCTCGCGGCACTGGACCAGCACCTGGATGGTGACGTCGTCCGGGATTGCGTCGTCCTCGATGATCTCGCGGACGAAGTCGTAGTCCGTTTGGGACGCGGACGGGAAGCCGACCTCGATCTCCTTGTAGCCCATGCGCACCAGCAGGTCGAACATGCGGCGCTTGCGGGCGGGGCTCATGGGGTCGATCAGGGCCTGGTTGCCGTCGCGCAGGTCCACGGCGCACCACTGGGGGGCGTGGGTGATGACCTTGTCGGGCCAGGTGCGACTCTGCAGCGAGACGTCCTCGACCTCCTCGGCGAACGGCCGGTACCGGTGCCACGGCATGGAGGAACCGCGCTGGTTGTTCCACGACGGCTGGTCGGGGCGGCCGGGCTTGGAGGGGGGCGTCAGGGTCGACGACGACGAGACGAAGGCATCAGCGGGATTCATTGCGGGGGCTCAACTTCCGTGGAGTGCGATCTTTTCAGGATCGGACCGGCGCGACGAGATCCCGCGACGGGGAGCCGGTCCGCTCTAGCGGGCCCCGCCGCGGCATCCAAGAAGGAGCACGCGCTGCATGCGGGCCACCATACACCTTCCCGCCGGACGTCACGGAATCGGAATGACGAACGTGGTGGGTTCGGCGGTGACGTCGATCGGGGTGTGGAGCGGCGAGTCGGGGCCCAGGTCCTGGACGTCGCCGTCGTGCATCGATCCCCACACGCGTCGACAGCCGGCCTCCTCCGCGACCGAGACGGCCTTGTCGACGAGCCTGTGCGCGATGCCCTGGCGCCGCAGGTCCTCGCGGACGCGGATGCCGTAGACGAACAGGTCGGGGCTGGAGCCCAGGTGGCCGGTCTCCACGGCGACGAGCATCGCCACCGGGACCTCGTCGTGGAGGGCGAGCAGGAGCAGGTTGGAGCCGCGGTCGAGGAAGTCCTGCGTCCACTCGGCGGTGGGCGGGGTGTCGAACAGGTCGCCCGCGGACAGCACGAGGTCCAGGTCTGCGCGCGAGGCGCGACGGATCACGAGCTCCGGCGGGGTCATTCGTCCAGTGTGGCAAATAGCGCCCTGGTTCGGCACGGGCACGGGCACGTCGCGGGGTGCGGGGCGGGGCACGTCGCGGGGCTCGGGGCGGCGGGTCGGTCGGCGCATCGGTCGGCGTCTCGTCTGGGGGAGGGGGCGGCGGTCACCGGTGGGTGATCATCCAGTCGATCCACCCGTTCTGGGCGGGGATCGATTCGTACCACGCGGGGTTGGTGCCGTCGGCCTGTCGGCGGCCGTGGTCGGAGCCGGAGTGGATGCCGACGAGGCGGTCGCCCTGGAAGACGGGCCCGCCCGAGTCGCCGAGGCCGTAGCCGCCCTCGATGGTGTGTGAGCGGCCGATCCGGGAGCCGTCGCGGGGCTCCATCCGGTCGAGGCGCGTGAGCCCGGTGCGCAGGTCGGCCGAGCGTAGGCCGCGGGGCGTCGTCTCGCCGAAGCCGTGGAAGCGCAGGACGGCACCCGGGGCGGGGTCGACGCCGGCGCGCAGGACGGACGGCGACGGCGCGGGGTGGCGGAGCTTGATGAGCATGAAATCCCCGGCGGGGGCCTTGTAGACGGCCTCGGGGGTGTGGCGGCCGAAGCTGCCGGTGTCGAGGGAACCGAAGGCGCCGACGACCTGCGGGGTGGCGAGCGAGGCGGTGGTGGCGAAGCCGCCCGGCACGGTGGCCCAGTTGCCGAACCCGAGGGTGTACGCGTTGGGGTCGGTGGGGCCGCAGTGGGCGGCGGTGGCGACCCAGCGCGGGTGGATGACGACGCCCGAGCAGGGCGCGCCGAGGACGCCCCCGAAGGTGGTGATCTGCACGGCCCACGGCGCCGGGCCGGAGGGCGCGCCGCCGACCACGGCGCCGGCGGTGGGGGCCGCGACCGCGAGGGTGGCGGCGACCGTCCCGACGGCCGTGCCGATCGCCGCGACGAGCCGACCCATGTGACGTGTGAGGCGCATGTGACTCAGCTTAGGCGATCGTGAGGCGGCGTCGGGCCGCTCGGCGAGAGTGCTCATGGCAGGAAAGTCGCGACGGCCGGTGCCCGCGTTACCGGGAGGGTGGTTCCGCGCGCGTGTCGGGGGGTGTCTCCGACGGTGTCCCGGACGAGGTCTCGGCCGGCGCCCCCGGCGACGGGCCCGACGAGTCCGCCGACGCGTCCGACCCGTTTTCCGTCGACGCCGGGTCGACCTCCTTGTGGGCGAGCCGCACCGTCGCCACGACCATGACGATCAGCGTGGCGGCGAGGAGCGCCAGCTCGGGGCCGTCGACCGCGAACCACTCGCCGAGGACGACCACGCCCAACGCGAGCGAGACCACCGGCGTGGTGACTGTCGAGGCGGGGACGGCCTGATGGACGGCGCCGACGGAGAACGACATCTGTTGCAGCGTCAGCGCGACGACGGCGGCCACGACGAGCCCGTACACCTCGCCGGTGGTGGCCACGAGCAGCGGTCCGCCCTCGTAGAACCGGTCGGCGACGCCCTTGGTGAGGAGTGCGACGTAGGCGAACGCGGTGCCGCCGGCCACGCCCAGCAGCAGGGCACGGTTGCCGTCGGCGCGGAGCGCGCGGGAGAGACGGAGGAGGACGACGACGACGAGGACGCCCGCCGCACAGGCCAGTGCCCACTGCCACCAGGGCGGGTGTGTCTCGCCACCCGTCGGCCGGCCGTAGATCACCAGCACGACCACGCACCCCGCCAGGACGTGCCCCCAGAACAGTTCGGTCTTGGTGACCCGCCGCCCGGTCACCCATGCGCCCAACGGGAGGGCGAAGGTGAGTGAGAGAACGGTGATCGTCTGGACCAGGATGAGCGAACCGTAGATCAGCGCCAGCCCCTGGAACACGAAGCCGGCGAGGCTGATGGCCATGCCGGTCCACCAGTACCTGCTGGTGAGGATATGGAAGTCGCCCTCGCGTCGGCCCCTCGCGCGGCGCGGTGAACGGTGCCGCATCACGGTGCCGAATGCCTGGCTGAGGGCGGAGGCGAGGGCGAGGAGTACTGCCGCCCAGGTTTCAGTCATCACTCATGAGTAAACACCTCCCGTAAAGTAGGTCTGCGTTAAGCCGATCAACACCGGAAGGGTGTGACCGCGTGGCACTCGTAGTGCAGAAGTACGGCGGCTCCTCCGTGGAGTCCGCAGAACGTATCCGTCGGGTGGCGGAACGGATCGTGGAGACCAGGAAGGCGGGCAACGACGTCGTGGTCGTCGCCTCGGCCATGGGTGACACGACCGACGAGCTACTGGATCTGGCCGACCAGGTCTGTCCCTCGCCGCCGCAGCGCGAGATGGACATGCTGTTGACGTCGGGTGAGCGCATCTCCAACGCGCTGCTCGCCATGGCTATCAGCTCGTTCGGGATGGAGGCCTACTCGTTCACCGGGTCGCAGGCCGGCATCATCACCACCACCCGGCACGGCAACAGCCGGATCATCGACATCACCCCGGGCCGTGTCCGCGAGGCGCTCGACCAGGGCAAGATCGCGCTGGTCGCGGGCTTCCAGGGCGTGTCGCGGGAGACCCGCGACGTCACCACCCTCGGCCGCGGCGGGTCCGACACCACGGCGGTCGCGATGGCCGCGGCGCTGGGCGCCGACGTGTGCGAGATCTACTCGGACGTCGACGGCATCTACACCTCCGACCCGCGGATCGTCCCGAACGCCCGCAAGCTCGACACCATCTCGTACGAGGAGATGCTCGAGATGGCGGCGGTCGGCTCCAAGATCCTCAACCTGCGCAGCGTCGAGTTCGCCCGCCGCTACCACGTGCCGCTGCGCGTCCGCTCTTCGTATTCGACCAACCCCGGCACGCTCGTCGCCGGCAATGTGGAGGACATCCCCGTGGAAGACGCAGTCCTGACCGGAGTCGCTCACGACGCCTCGGAGGCCAAGATCACGGTGGTCGGCATCCCCGACCAGCCGGGGTACGCGGCCAAGATCTTCCGCGTCGTCGCCGATGCCGAGATCAACATCGACATGGTCCTGCAGAACGTCTCCAAGGCGGAGGGCAAGACCGACATCACTTTCACCTGCCCGCGCGAGGTCGGCGCCAAGGCTACCGAGGTGCTGTCCAAGGCCAAGGACGAGCTGGGCATCGACCAGGTGCTCTACGACGACAACGTCGGCAAGGTCTCCCTCGTCGGTGCGGGCATGAAGTCGCACCCGGGCGTCACGGCGACGTTCTGTGAGTCGCTGTCCGAGGCGGGCGTGAACATCGAGCTCATCTCGACCTCGGAGATCCGCATCTCGGCGCTGGTCCGCGAGGACGAGCTGCCCGACAGCGTCCGCGCGCTGCACGCGGCGTTCGAGCTGGGCGGCGAGGAGGAGGCGCAGGTCTACGCCGGCACCGGCCGCTGACCCACGCCCCCGGCCCGAGGCCGGCTTCAACCTCGCCGGCGCCGGGCGCACCGCCCGTCGCCCGCCCCGCCGTCGCCGTCCCGCGCGCCCGCCGAGCAGAGGAATTCGCCTGTATCGCCCGAGGTGGTCTCTAGGAGTTAGCGCAACACCCTGACTGATCGGGGTGTGTGGTGGCTAAACAGCTGGACTGGAGACTGCGGGCGGGTGTGTGTCGGTCCTTGCTGGAGGGCATGACCGGGATCGAGGCGGCGACGCTGTGGGGTGTCAGCATGGCCACGGCGTGGAGGTGGGCCAAGCTTGCGGGCATGACCTTTGAGGTGGGACGACGCGGCGGCGTGGGCTCCGGTGTGGCAACGGCCGTATCCCAGCGGCCGCTGAAGGAGTCGGCGAGTTATCGCCGGTTGACCCTGTTTGACCGGGTCTACATCCAGGCCATGTTCGACCTGCCGACCCCGGCCGGGGTCCGGGCGATCGCCCGGGGTCTGCAGGTGGCCGCCTCGACGATCTCGAGGGAGTTGGCTGCCCACTCGTTCGAGCACTGGGGCAAGCGGCGTTACGACGCCCGGTTGGCCCATCTGCTGGCCCTGGACAAGCGCAAGCGCTGCCGGCCGGGCAAGCTGGAGGCCACGCAGCTGCGCGGCGAGGTCATCGCCCGGTTAAACCAGCGGTTCTCACCCGAGCAGGTCGCCGGGGAGCTGCGGGTGATGTTCCCCGATCAGCCGGAGATGAACGTGTCCCCCGAGACGATCTACCAGGCGCTATACGTCCAGGGCAAGGGCGCGCTGCGGCACGAGCTCAAGGTCGAAAAGGCCTTGCGCTCCGGGCGCAAGAGCCGCGTGCCCACGTCCGCCCTGCCGCCGCGAACCTCGCGTCCGTGGCTGCAAGGAGCTCGCCTTAGCGACCGGCCGGCCGAGGTGGAGGACCGCGCCGTGCCCGGGCACTGGGAGGGCGATCTGGTCGTGGGGCCGAACAACTCCGGGATCGTCACCCTGGTCGAGCGCCACACCCGCTACGTACTGATCGGGCGCCTGCCCGGCTGCCGGGACAGCGCCACCGTCACCGATGTACTGGCCCAGATGATCGAGGCGCTGCCCTCCCGGCTGGTATCCACGATCACCTGGGACCAGGGCACCGAGATGGCAGCGCACGCCGCGTTCACCGTCAAGACCGGCTGCCCGATCTTCTTCTGCGATCCGCACTCGCCCTGGCAGCGCGGATCCAACGAGAACACCAACGGACTGATCCGGGACTTCTACCCCAAAGGCACCGACTTCAACACCATCAGCGACGACGAACTCGCCGAAACCGAACGCCTCCTCAACATCCGCCCCCGAGCCATCCACGGCTTCCACAGTCCCCATGCGAAGATGACCGAACTAATCGCCGGTGTTGCGCTAGCCACCTGAGAACGCCCGAGTGGCCCTGTGCGAATTCCTCTGCTCGGCGATTGGCCTCACGCCCCGCGCCCCGCCCCGCGCGGCTCGAGTAGTTCAGCCGGGCAGGTTCCGGTAACCGCGCCTGGTGAGGGCCGCACGCACGTGCGCCAGGATCTCACCGGGCGTACGGACGAGCGAGGTCGCGGTCACCACTTCGATGTACCAGCCGGCCGCACGGAGCCGGTTCCGCCGGATCTCGTCCCTGGCCTGCTGCTCCTTCGTCCGATGGTCTTCGCCGTCGTATTCCACGGCGACCTTCAGTTCCGGCCAGGCGATGTCGAGGCGATACCTGAACTGGGGCACCCAGTGCTGCAGAGCGAATCCGGTCAGCCCGTTCTCGAGTAGGAACAGTCGCGTCCGGGTCTCCCAGGGCGACTCGGCCTCTGTGTCGACCTCTGCGAGTCGGTCCAGCACGGTCCGACGACCGCGGACGCCACGCGCGCCCTCCACCAGGGCCGGTAGGCGGCTGATCGGCAGGACACCCATGGTGGTGGAGGTGTCGAGCGCGCAGATCGCCTCGACGCGTGGTTCGCGCCGAGCGATGTCGAACAGGACCCATTCGGGGCTAGCGATGCGGATATCGGGGGAGTGCCCAGACGTCAGCACATGGATGTGCTCGGGCGGGATCCGGTACTGCCAGCCCGCCAGTCCGGGCCGCTCGATCCGCCGGCCCGGCGCCACCACATCGTCCGCGAAGACGCGCGGTGGGAAGTCGTGCCCGTAGAGCGTCGCCGCGAGCCACCCGGTCAGCGTCGCGTCCGGGTAGAGCGTCATCAGCGCTTCGGCACGCGTCCAGGCGTCGACGCGGACGGTGTCCCGGACCCACAGACCGTGATGCAGGCGGGCGTACCCGCGGTTCGTGACTCGGCTTCCGGTCAGGGGTCGTAGATCGCGGGTTCGGATCGGGGTGTTGCGGGGTTCTGCGCTCACGGGTCGTGACTCTGCCAAGCGGGCGTCGGCTGGCAGCCGCTCAGACGATGTCTGAGTGCCGCCCTGTGGAGGGGCACGAGGGGTGTGAAATCCCGGCCACGACGCAGCGGCCACAGCGCAGCGGCTGAGCGACGGGCTTCTTCCCGCGGCGAACGCCCCGCGCCGAGAAGAGGATCTGGCGCCGATCCACTCGAGCGATACAGGCGAATTCCTCTGGACGGCGGGGCCAGGGGCTCGGCGGAGTGTGACGTGGGCCGCTGTCTATCCTCACGGGCCTCGGTAGACTGGGACGTCACACCGGTCGGTCGAGCGCAGGGCGGAGAACCCGTCCGCGGCGGGCCGGGTCGCCAAGACTTCCAGGAGTTGACCTCACAGATGACCACTGTCGCCGTAGTCGGAGCCACGGGCCAGGTGGGGCGCGTGATGCGTGCCCTGCTGGAGGAGCGGGACTTCCCGGCCGACAAGGTCCGGTTCTTCGCCTCCGCCCGCTCCGCCGGGACCACGCTGCCGTTCCGCGGGGAGGACATCGTCGTGGAGGACACGGCGGCCACCACTGACGAGGAGCTCAAGGGCATCGACATCGCCCTGTTCTCCGCGGGCGGCACCATGTCCAAGGAGCAGGCGCCCAGGTTCGCGGCGGCGGGCGCTGTCGTCGTCGACAACTCCAGCGCGTGGCGCAAGGACCCCGACGTCCCCCTCGTCGTCTCCGAGGTGAATCCCGACGCGGCGAAGAACCCGCCCAAGGGCATCATCGCCAACCCCAACTGCACCACGATGGCCGCGATGCCGGTCCTCAAGGCGCTGCACGACGCGGCGGGCCTCAAGCGCCTGGTCGTGTCGACCTACCAGGCGGTCTCCGGGTCCGGCCTGGCCGGCGTGGACACGCTCAACGACCAGATCACGGGCAACGTCGGCGCGGGGCACGAGCTGGTGCACGACGGTTCGGCGCTCAAGGTCGACGACACCGGCCCGTACACCGCGCCGATCGCGTTCAACGTGCTGCCGATGGCGGGCGCGCTGGTCGACGACGGCACCGAGGAGACCGACGAGGAGCAGAAGCTGCGCAACGAGTCGCGCAAGATCCTCGACCTGCCCGAGCTGCGTGTGGCGGGCACCTGCGTGCGCGTGCCCGTGTTCACCGGCCACACGCTGAGCATCAACGCCGAGTTCGAGAAGGACATCACCCCGGAGCAGGCCAGCGAGCTGCTGGGTAAGGCGGCTGGAGTCAAGGTCGTCGACGTGCCGACGCCGCTCGAGGCCGCCGGCATCGACGAGTCGCTGGTGGGCCGCATCCGCCAGGACCAGTCGATCGAGGGCAACAAGGGCCTGAACCTCATGGTCGCGGGCGACAACCTGCGCAAGGGCGCGGCGCTCAACACCATCCAGATCGCGGAGCTGCTGGTCAAGTAACGCAGCCGCTGGTCACGTAGGCGGTCGCGGGGTACGCCGTCGGGAGTACGACGACGAGGTCCGCGGCTGCAACGACAGAGCCGCCGCCCGGTGTTCGCGCCGGGCGGCGGCTTGCGTCGTGCCGAGGGGCGGGGTGGGCTCGGCCGCGCCGCCTCGGTCTGCCGCTCAGTCGAGGTTCCAGTCCTCCACGGGCTCCACGACGTTCCCCTCGGAGTCGTAGCGGTAGAAGCCCTGCCCGTCGCCGAGTCCGGCCTTCCCGGCGTCGATCCCCTTCTGGAGCATGTCGGCGAACTTGATCCTGGTGGGGTCGCCGGATGCGCGGGAGATGTTGGCGGCGACGTTGAAGCCGACGGTGTCGAAGACCTGGAACGGGCCGTGCGGCGAGTTGGTGGCGGTGCGCCAGACGTTGTCGATGTCGGCGGGGTTGGCGACGCCGTTGACGTAGAGGGCGGCACCGGCGTTGAGCCACGGGACGAGCAGGCTGTTCAGGAGGTAGCCCGGCGTCTCCTTGTGGATGGGCACGGCGACGAGGCCGATCTCGCCGGCGAATTCGAGGACCGCGTCGAAGTACTTCTTGTCGGTCTGCGGCGTGACCATGACCTCGCCGGTGTTGTAGCGCCAGACGAGATTGGCGAAGTGGAGGGCCAGGAACTTCTCGGGGCGGCCGGTGTCGGCGGCGAAGTCGCTGGGCCGCAGCGTCGAGGTGTTGGTGGTGAAGATGGTCTTCTCCGGCGCGTGGGCGCCGATCTGGGCCCAGACCTGCTTCTTCAGGTCGAGGTTCTCCGGGATGGCTTCGATCACCAGGTCGGCGTCGGCGACCGCCTCGGCGATGTCCGTGGTGGTCCTGATGGAGCCGATGGCGGCGTCGAACTTCGCCTCGTCGAAGTCGGCGAGGTCGCGGCGGTAGTAGCCGCGCATCCACTCCCAGCGATCGGGCAGTTCGGCCAGCAGGTCGTCGGAGATGTCGTAGCCGGTGACGGTTTTGCCGTGGTAGGCGGCCTGCATGATGATCTGGGATCCGAGTACGCCGGTCCCGAAGACGGTCACGTTGGTGATGTCGGTCAAGGTGGGTGCAGCTCCTCTCGTTCACGCTGATGCGTGCGGTGGTTCCGCATGCTCAACGCTACGCCGGTCGGAGTGGTCGTCCGGTCGTGCGGAAAGCAGTTGTCTGGCATCGTGGCGGGCGGAAGCGCCGCTGTGGTCCGACTCACTGGCGGTCCGAGCGGCGACACCGAATGATCGCGCAGGTCAGCGGCCTGCGCGGGCGAGAGGAACGCACATGGCCATCAATGACGACGACATGACCACCACTCCGGCCCAGGGCGAGGGCACCGCCGACGGGGGCTCCAACCCCGAGGGTCGAGACGGCGGAGCCGACGGCTCGGCCACCAAGGGCGAGGGCGAGGGCCTGGCCGACGGCGGCACGAACGCGGAGGGCCACGACGGCGGAGCCGACGGGGCGGCCGATGCCGGCGAGGGCCCGGCCGACGGCGGCTCGAACCCGGACGGTGCCGACGGCGGCGCTGACGGCACGCAGTGATCGCTGGTGCTCCAGCGGTGCGTCGCATGTGAGAGGGAGGAGTTCGCGTCGGACATCTGGGGTCGGCGGCCCTTGCTGAGCCGGGCGGCCCAGCTGCCACGCGACTTCTCCGATCTCCTCGGCCCCGAGATGGTCGACGAGATCATCACCGAACGAGGCGTGCGCACGCCCTTCGTCCGGATGGCGCGGGAGGGCAAGCTCGTCGACCGGGCCTGCTTCACCGGCGCCGGGGGATTCGGCGCGCAGATCGCCGACCAGATCGATCCCGACGGCATGCTCACGCAGTTCGCCGAGGGCGCGACGATCGTCCTGCAGGGTCTGCACCGGTTCTGGCCGCCCATCATCGGTTTCGTGCGCGACATGATCGCCGATGTCGGCCACCCGGTGCAGACCAACGCCTACATCACTCCGCCGGCCAGCCGCGGGTTCGACCTGCACTACGACGTCCACGACGTGTTCGTCCTGCAGACCTCCGGAACCA
The DNA here is from genome assembly GCF_003096075.1 of Dietzia lutea. Classification (NCBI taxonomy): domain Bacteria; kingdom Bacillati; phylum Actinomycetota; class Actinomycetes; order Mycobacteriales; family Dietziaceae; genus Dietzia; species Dietzia lutea. The sequence continues at coordinate 545,909 of NZ_CP015449.1, forward strand.
AGCGGTGGCTGGTGCACGAGCCCGTCCACCGGCACCCGCTTCCCGACCAGCCGTGGACCGACCATCGTGAGGCGATCGCCGCCCGAGCGGCCGACGAGCCGGTGATCGACGCGGTGCTCGAACCGGGCGACTGCCTCTACCTGCCACGCGGCTGGATCCACTCGGCCGAGGCGCAGGGTGAGACCTCCATCCACCTCACCGTGGGCGTAGCACCCCTGACCGGCGTCGATGTGGCGCGCGCGGCGCTCGACGCGCTGGGGTCCGACGAGCAACTGCGCGCGTCGTTGCCGCTCGGGCTGGCGCCCGCGGAGGCCGCCCGCGTCGAGCCGCACGCCCGCGCGGCGCTCGAGACGATCACCCGAATGGCCACCGAGAACCGCGACGAGCTGGTCGGGCGCGCCGGGCGTCGGGTCGCGGCGAACTACCTGGAGCAGGTACGGCCCGAGGCGGTCCGCCCGCTCGCGACCCTCGACGCCGTCGCCTCGCTCGCCGAGAACACGCGGCTGCGCTGGCGCGAAGGACTGCACGGTTCGGTGAAGACGACCCCATCCGGCGTGGTCCTCAGACTGCCCACGAAGTCGATCAGCTTCCCGGCGGAGTGCGAGCCCGCCCTGCACGCCATGATCTCCGGCGAGCCCGTCACCGCGGCGTCGCTGCCCGGCCTCGACGCGGCCGACGGCCTGGTGGTGCTGCGCAGACTGGTGCGGGAGGCAGTGCTGGTGGCGCTGTGAGCGAGACCGATCGCGCGTCCGGATCCGAGCCCGACGGCTGGGAACCGTGCAGCGATTCCTCGCTGCGTCGGGGCGACTCGCTGGAGGGTTCGGGCTCGCGGGGGATGCGGTGGTTGATGCTGGAGCTCGCCGGGCCGTGGGGCCATTCGGCGTTGCTCGAGTCGCCGTCCCTGCTGTCCGCCGATCTCGGTCGGCAGATCGCCCGCAGAGCCCAGGCGGCGGACGTGAGGGTTGCGGCGATCCGCAGGCCGGGTCGTCGTCGTCACCCCGATGAGCGCCGGTGGCGCTGGGCGCTGGCCGATTCCCGCCCCGGCCGGGAGGCGGTGCGCTGGGGCGAGGCGGACGGCCCCGCCGGCTACCTCGAGATCCCCCTGGACGACACGGCGACGAACCCCGCCGCCCCCACCGCCGGCGCGGACCCCACCGACCCCGCCGCGCCGGGTCCCACCGCCGCCAGCACGCCGACCGGCCCGCCGGAGCCGCTCGTCGCGGTCTGCGCGCACGGCCGGCACGACCAGTGCTGCGCGGTCCGCGGCCGACGCGCCACGGCGCGCATCGCCGAGCGGTACCCCGACGCCACGTGGGAGTGCTCGCACCTGGGCGGGGACCGGTTCGCTGCGACGATGATCGTCCTGCCGCACGGGCTCTACTACGGCCGCGTCGACCTGGCGGAGGACCCGGCCGGCCTCGTCGACCGCTACCTGGAGGGCCGCGTCGACCCGCGGCACCTGCGCGGACGCAGCAGTCTGCCGGCGGTTGTGCAGGTCGCGCAGCACCACGCCCGTGAACTCGTGGGTGACGACCGCATCGACGCGCTGGCGCCGCTCGACGTCGTCGAATCGGACGGCCGCGCCGAGGTGATCCTGGACGGGCCGCGTGGGCAGATCGAGGTGCGGCTGCGCGAGACGTGGAGCGAGCCGATCTTCACGATGTGCCAGGCGCGCAGGCCCGGCCCGGTCAGAGAGTGGGAGCTCCTCGGCATCCGCGAGGGGTGACGCGCCACGACGCGGCGGGCGACCCGGCACCGAGGGCTTTTGATCGGGGAAACTGACGTGGCGATCCCCGCACTCTGCGGTGGCCAGCCGGGAGGGCGGCTCTTACGGTTGGGGGTAAACCGTGACGTCTGACCGGGGGCCTCGGGCGCCCGGAGAAGGGATAGGTGACAACAATGCACGTACTTCCCAGCAGAATCCACACGATCATCGGCCTGCTCGTGGGCGTGGTCCTCATCGCGGCTCCGTGGATCTTCGGCTTCGCTGACGTCGGCGCGGCCATGTGGACGGCGATCGTCATCGGCGTGGTGATCGTGTTGAGTGAGCTCACGACCACCAGCCCCGCGAGCCCGGTCAAGCTCGTGCCCATGCGGATCCATGTGTGGATGGACGTTCTGGTTGGCCTCGTTCTGGCGGTGTCGCCGTGGATCTTCGGCTTCGCGGACAACGACGCCAACGTGTGGGTGCCGCACCTCGTGGTCGGCATCGCCGTGATCGGCTACGCGCTGATCACGCGCACCGACGATGCGGCGGCCGCACGGGCCCCGCGGGCGGGGACGACGACCGCCGCCTGACCTTGGCCGTCGGAGACGACGACGAGGCCCCGCGCCTGCTCGACACGAGAGCCGCCGCCCGGTTGGACGTACCGGGCGGCGGCTCTCATTTGCGCCGAGGAGGCCCTGCCGACCTGCATCGAAAAGGCAGTTTCGCCCGGACGTTCCTGGGCAAACGCGGGCCGAACCGTCTTCTCGAGCACCGATCAGGCGGGCTCGAACACCGGCTCGGACAGGGAGTCGGCCACGGCCTCGGCGACGGTCTCCTCGAGCGGGATGGTGCAGGCCAGGGGCTCGCTGCCGGGCCAGTCGTGGCCCCAGTAGCTGTCGGCGGTGATGTTCTGCGGCAGGTACTGGTCCTCGTCCACCATGAGGCCGTCGTAGCCGTACTCGATGTCCCAGCCGCCGGGCGCGCGCAGGTAGTAGGACACCATCTTGTCGTTGGTGTGGCGGCCGAGGGTGGAGGAGATGCCGAACCCGTGCTCGGTGGTGCGCTCCATGGCCTGGGCGACCATGTCCATCTCGGCCACCTCGAGCATGATGTGCACGATCCCCGGGCCCATGTGCGGGGCGGGCATCACGGCGAAGCTGTGGTGGCGCGGGTTGACGCCCATGAACTGGATGCGCAGCGGCGGCATGCCGGGGGCGGCCGGGAACGGGAACGCGCCGCGGGTGTGGAAGCCCAGCACGTCGCGGTAGGAGCCGATGGTGGCGTCGTAGTCGGTGGTGGGGACCACGAGGTGGCCCAGGCCCAGCTCGTCGGTGACGAACTCGGTGCGGTACTTGGTGGAGACCTTGGAGTGGTCCAGCTCGGCGCCGTGGAAGATCTCCAGGCGCTGACCGCAGGGGTCCTCCAGGGTGAGGGCGCCGTCGACCTTGATGGCCTGCGCCTCGTCGTGGGTGAGGTCGCGGTAGGCGATGCCGTGCTCGGCGAGGGTGGCCCGGACGCGGTCCAGGGCGATCTCGTCGCGCACCTCCCAGCCCACCGCGGCGAGGTTGTCCTTCTCGGCGCGGCGCAGCGTGATGCGGCGGGCGCGCTCGTCGAGGCGCAGGTGGAGGGTGTCGTCGTCGCCGCCGGCGCCCACACCCAGGTCGAGAACGTCGTGGGCGAGGGTGCGCCAGCGGTCGAGGTCGGTGGTGTCGATTCTGAGGTAGCCGAGGGCCCGGATGTCGCCCATGGAGTGTCCTTTCGCCGATGAGGGTCCCGGCGTGCCGGGGTGCCGCCGTCCGCCGCGCCGCGCGCGCCGTAGGGAGGGATGAGGACACTGTGACCGCGCTGTGGCGCGCGTCACCGGTTGATTCCGGTGGGTGGGAAAGGTGCAGGTGGGGCGGAGGGTCTTATGACGACGACGAGGCTAGCGGACCGGAGTGTGACGACGACGAGCTGCCCGATCGCCCGGCCGATCTCCTCGAATCGGTGGTGCAGTACATCGACGGGGTGTGCGCCGAGCGTGGCGAGCCGGCCGGGGCCTTTCACTATGCCGGGTGCGGCCGGTCGGACGTGGGGCCGGCGCTGCTCGTGCGGCAGCCGGAGCGGGTGACCGCGGCCGTGCTGTGCGGTGTTCCGGCGGGTGACGTCGACCCGGTGGGCATCGCCGCGCCGGTCATCGCGATGGCCGGGGTCTATGACGCCGACGTGGCGATCGCCGATGTCGCCGCCCTCGCCCACGGCGCGCCGGACGGGCGGTTGGTGGTGTTGGAGCGGGTCGGTGGGCCGGCGCCGCTCGAGGCTCCCGAGCTGGTGGCCGCTGAGCTCGTCCGACTGGCGCCCACGCCGGGGTTCGCGACGATCGCCGAGCGCACCGACGCTGGCATGGCCGTGCGCCGGGCGGTGTTGGGCGATGCCCACGTGGACCGGGCGACCGCCGCCGCGACCGACCTGACGCGCGAGTTCCAGCAGTTCATCACCGACTACGCGTGGGGCGGTATCTGGACGCGGCCCGGGTTGGACCGTCGGGCGCGCTCGATGATCACCCTCACGGCTCTCGTGGCTCGCGGCCACCACGAGGAACTGGCGATGCATCCGCGCGCGGCCCGCACGAACGGGCTGAGCCCGGACGAGATCCGCGAGCTGCTACTACAGACCGCCATCTACTGCGGCGTGCCCGACGCCAACACCGCCTTCAGGATCGCGAAGCAGACCTTGGAGGGTTAGCCCGCGCAAGCTGCCGGGTAAGGCCGCCTGTGCATGCCGCCAGCTCAGGACATCGCTACCGACCCCAGGGACCCCGCCCCCAGCGATCCCGACGGGAGCGGCTCGGGCACGGGGATCGGGACGTCCGGGGTGGTGTGGGTGCCCGCCATCTTCTCCACGAGCTTGGCGTGCATAGTCGCCACGAGCTCGGGCCGGAACTGCAGCGGCGCGGACGGGTTGGCGAGGTTGCTCAGCTCGTGGGGGTCCACGTGCAGGTCGTACAGCTCGGCCTGCGTCGGGGCGACTCCGGCGGGGTCGAAGTAGACGGCGTACTTGTAGCGGTGGTCGCGGACGGCCCGGATGTGGTTGGGCCTCTTCACGATGTCCTGGCCGTCGGCGGCGGCGGCGTTCTCGTCGTCGAAGGTGAACATGACCGTGTCCTGGACGTCGGCGACGGGCGCGGACGGTGAGGTGACGGCCTGCTCGATCACCGGCACGAGGCTGGCGCCGCGGAATGTGAAGGCGTCGGGGTCGGGGATCTCGGCCAGACCCGCCATGGTGGGCATGAGGTCCACGAGCGAGGCCAGTGCGGGGGTCGTGACGGGTGCCGGGAACATCACGGGGTTGCTCACGATGAGCGGGACGCGCAGCGTCTCCTCGTATGCGTTGAAGGCCTTCTGGCGCAGGCCGCCGTGGGACATGCCCATCTCGCCGTGGTCGGAGATGCGGAAGATGACGGTGCGGTCGCGGACCTCGGGGCGGGCGTCGAGGGTGTCGAGGACGGTGCCGAGGTGCTGGTCCACGATCGTGTGGAGGTAGGCGTAGAAATTGGCGTAGTCGCGGGCCCCGCGCTCGGTGGGTAGGGGGCCGAGCGCGCCGGCGATGAGCAGCTGGGACTGCACCTGGGCGCTGGGCTTGTGGTTGAGCGCGAGGTGTTCGGTGTAGGTCGCCGGCAGTTCGATGCCCTGGAGGAAGGCTCCGGGGGCGGCGGGGCCGTAGTTGCCGCAGTCGCCGTCCTGTTCGTCCCACGTCTTGGGGAAGGACAGGATGTCGTGCGGGTTGGCCAGGGAGATGATGAGCGCGAAGGGCTGGTCCTCGCTCTGCTCGACGGTGGACAGGAACTCCACGGCCTGGTCGGTGACGTGGCCGTCGTTGTCCGCGCACCCGCCGCCGAAGTTTTTCACGGCGGTGTCGCCGCCGAAGTCCGGGCCCTCCCAGCCGAGGAAGCCGTATTCGGCGATGTCCTCCGGGGTCGGGCTGCCGCCGTCGGCGCCCTTGCTGATGTGCCACTTGCCGCGGTAGTGCACGCGGTACCCGGCGGAGCCGAGGATGCGCGCCATGTTCTGTTCGGAGGTGGAGAGCGTGGCCTCGCCTGCGGAGAGGGTGCCGCCCTCGGTGAGGGTGGCGGTGACCCCGTGCTCGGCGGGGAACTTGCCGGTGAAGAACGTGCTGCGGCTCGGCGAGCACATGGCGGTGGAGCAGAAGGCGTTCTCGAAGCTCAGCCCGTTGTCGACGAGCCGGCGACGATTGGGCAGGTTCTCGTCGGCCCAGCCGGCGGGCCAGTGCATGGGGGCGCGCTCCTGGTCGGTGATGAACAGGATGATGTTGGGGCGCCGGATCATCTGTCCGGCGGGCTGGTCGTCGGGGGCGTCCGGCCCGCCGGGCTCGGTCGACGGCGGCGTTCCGGTGCTGCCGTTGGCGCTGCCGAGGCCGGCGCTGGTCATGACGCCGGCAACCGTGGCGGCGGTGCCTGCGAGGAAGTCTCGTCGGGGGAGGGCGCCCATGGTCTCGCGGGCGGTGGTCAGGGTGGGATCGGCATCGGCCATCGCGGCTTTTCCTGTCCTGGGGAAGGTGGGCGGCGTGGAGGAGACGCCACCGGTTCCAACCTAAGACACCGAGTGGCGCCGGATGAGAAAAACCGAAGAATCTTTAGAAGCGCTGGACACAGCGGAAACCGAGATGGGAGGTCGAGGAGTCCACGTCCTCGGCCTGCCGGGCGGCCGGTCGGTATCGCCGGCAGTAGTTCGGTGCGCACAGGTGAGACCCGCCCTTGATGACCTTGCGGGTGTGCGAGCTTCGCGAGGTGGAGGTCCCCGGGTTACAGCAGGATCCGGCACCGGGGGTTGCGGTGGGCCCGGCCTGCCGGGCCGCAGCGTGGTGGGAGTCGGTGGCGGGGGAGTCGGTCCACTCCCACACGTTGCCGATGGTGTCCAGCAGGCCGTAGCCGTTGGCGGGGTATTTGCCGACGGGACTGGTGCGGGCGTGTCCGTGCGGGTCGAGGTTCTGCCGGGGGAATTCGCCGTGCCAGGTGTTGGCCATGACGCGGCCGCCCGGCGAGAGCTCGTCTCCCCACTGGAACCGGGTGCCGTCGGCGCCGCCGCGCGCGGCGTATTCCCATTCGGCTTCGGTGGGGAGCTCCAGGCCGGCCCAGTGGGCGTAGGCGTGGGCGTCGGCGTGGGAGACGTGCACGACCGGATGATCCGGGTGGGCGGGGGCGCCGTCGTTCTGCGGGTGGCGCCATGTGGTGCCGGGGACGTAGTTCCACCAGCGCCGGAAGTCGTCCAACGGCACGGGCTGCGCAGGTGGGGTGAACTGCAGCGACCCGGCGACGAGCAGGGTCGGGTCAGCGCCGGGGTAGTCGGCGGGGTCCGGCGGGATCTCGGCGGTGGTGACGTGCCCGGTCTCGCGGACGAACTCGGCGAACTGGGCGTTGGTCACCGGCGTGCGGTCGATCCGGAACCCCTCGATCCGGCGGGTGTGGGCGGGCCGTTCCTCCGGGTAGTTCCGGTCGCTGCCCATGACGAACTCTCCGCCAGGGATGGCGACCATGTCGTGGCGAGGGGGCATCTGGGGCCTTTCGGTGGGTGCGCCGGACGCCCGAATGATCTCACCGCCGGCCCCGCCGCGCGGGGCGTTCGTCGACGCGCCGACCGCGTGGCGGGCACCGGGCATGTCTGCGCGTGGTGGCGCGGAAACGATAGGGGCGACGACGACGAGGTGCCCATCCACCCGGAGGTTCTCTGAGTCGTTGGAGGCTTGGGGGCCACCGAATATTTCCTCTGGGGCAGCAGTTGCCGTTGGGGGCCGGTGATCGCGTTCATGGGGACCACCGGCCCCGTGTCAGGGATTGACCTACTGGCTCGCGGCGGCGTGCTCGCGCAGGTTGTGGGTGCCGGCGTCGATCCAGATCGTGGTGTGGAAGATGCGGTCCAGGATGGCGTCGGCGTGAACCCGGAGCCCAAGCGCTGGTGTCCTTCTCGGCGCGGCGCAGCGTTATGCGGCGGGCGCGCTCGTCGAGGCGCAGGTAGAGGGTGTCGTCGTCGCCGCCGGCGCACTCGCCCAGGTCGAGGACGTCGTGGGCGAGGGTGCGCCAGCGGTCGAGGTCGGTGGTGTCGATGGTGAGGTAGCCGAGGGCCCGGATGTCGCCCATGGAGTGTCCTTTCGCCGATAAGGGTCTCGGCGTGCCGGGGGTGCCGCCGTCCGCCGCGCCGCGCGCGTCCGGGGGAGGGATGAGGACACTGTGACCGCGTTATGGCGCGCGTCACCGGGCGATTCCCCAGCGGGTGGGAAATGCCCAGGTGGGGTGGCGGGTGTTATGGCGACGACGACAACAAGGTGCTCGCCCTCTCGGCCGACTTCGCCGACCCGGTGGTGCGCCACATCGGCGGGGTGTTCGCGAGCGGAGCGTGCCGGCCGGGGCCTTTCACCACGCCGGGTGTGGCCGGTCGGATGTTCAACCGGCCTGCTCACGCCGGATGCGGGCGCGCGGCGGCGGCCGCCGAGTGCGCATACCCACCGAGCCGCTTACGCGCTCAGACCTGAGTTGGACCTCTTGATGGGGTTTCGGGGCCACCGGTGTTCATCGTTGCTGGTCAGCGGAATTCAGGTCGGAGGTTCGGGGCACTAGCCGGGCTGTAGTTTGGGGGTGTGAGCCCGTTCGTGCGGAAGGTGAAGACGTCGTCGGGAGCGACGGCTGTGCAGATCGTGGAGAAGGTCCGCGGTCAGCGCAGGATCTTGGAGCACATCGGATCCGCGCACACCGAGGGCGAGCTGGCGGCGTTGATCGCGGTGGCCAGGGGCAAAATCCACGCCGGTCAACAGTCCCTGGACCTGGGCTTGGGACCGGAGGCGCAAGTTCGTTCCGGCGGGGATGCGGTAGTGCGCCGACACTCCAGCGAACTGCTGTGGCAGACGTTGACCAGCACCTTCGACGCACTCGGGTTCGATGCCGTTGCCGACGAGACGTTCAAGACGCTGGTGTGCGTCCGGCTGGTCGAGCCGACCAGCAAGCTCGATACACCTCGCGTCCTGGACGACATCGGCGTTGATGCTCCGCATCTGTCGAGCATCAAGAGGGCACTGGCTCGTTGCGTCGAACGCGATTACCGTACTGTGCTGGCAACCGCGTGCTGGGAGCATGTCACCGCCGCCGGCGGCCCGGGCGTCGCCCTGGTGCTGTACGACCTGACCACGCTGTACTTCGAGGCCGAGAAGGAAGACGGCCTGCGCAAGGTCGGCATGAGCAAGGAACGCCGCGTCGACCCGCAGATCACCGTCGGTCTGCTGGTGGCCCGGGACGGGTTTCCGCTGGATATTCACGTCTTCGAGGGCAACAAGGCCGAGACGAAGACGTTGATCCCGGTCATCACGGCCTTTCAGCAGCGCCATGACATAGCCGACATGGTTGTCGTCGCCGATGCGGGCATGCTGTCGGCGGCGAACCTCAACGCCCTAGAGGATGCCGGTCTGTCGTTCATCGTCGCCTCCCGCACCTCGAAGGCCCCGAAAGAGCTCGAGGACCACTTCGGCCGCCGTGGCAACGCCATCGATGACGGCGAGGTCGTGGAGCTGACCCGCCCGATGGGCCAAGGTCGGGATCGGCGCGACCGCAGGGCGGTGTGGCACTACAAGTGGCAACGCGCTCAGCGGGATCGCCGCACGCTCAACGCGCAGATCGACCGCGCCCAAAGGGTCGCTGACCGGGCGGAACCGCTGAAGAAGCAGCGATTCGTGAAGGTCACCGGCCAAACCGTCGCCCTGGACGAGGCGCTCATCGAACGAGCCCGACAGTCCGCTGGCTACAAGGGCTACGTCACCAACATCGACCCGAAGACCATGGATGGCCACGCCGTCGTAGCCGCCTATCACGACTTGTGGAAGGTCGAGCAGTCGTTCCGAATGGCCAAATCGGATCTGAAAGCACGGCCGATCTTTCACCGCACCCGCGACTCGATAGAAGCACACCTGACCATCGTCTTCGCGGCCCTCGCGATCGCCCGCCACCTGCAGAACCGCACCGGCATGTCGATCAAGAAAATCGTGCGGATCCTGCGTCGGATCCACACCGTCATCATCGACGTCGACGGCCACGAACTCACCGTCCGAACTCCGCTGGACGACGAGGCCCAAGCCATCACCAGCGCCATTTCAGCGGGGCACTAAGGAGGTCCAACTCAGGTCAGATGCCGAGCACCGATGCCTGGGCGAGGACGTCTGCTGGCATTGGTCGGCGGAGTTCCCAACGAATTTGTATCGGCCGCTCGCCGGAGTGGGAAACGTAGTCCGCGTTTCCCAGCAGCATGAAAGGTGCGGTGGCGACGTCATCCTTGGGTGAGTTGCGGACTGCCAGCAGCACGTTGGTTCCCGATTCGCGCTGGGACAGGTAGCGCCTTCCAGTTGCTGATGACTGCGACGTGCTCGATTGAGACTCCCAGTCGAATAGCGTGGGAGACACGGGGACATCCCGGTACATCGTTGAAGGGCTGAATACCCTCTCGTCCTTATGCAGATTGATAAAGAATATGTCTGTCTGGTGGGCCTCGGACCAGGCGACGCCCTCGCGTGATCCCTGCGGCCTTCCGTCCTTCCCGCGCCAGTCCAGCGCTGACAGCAACTCCTCGCGGCTGTAGCTCGCATGGGAGCGCAGTGGCAGATCTGCAAGGTCGCCGTCCAGCGGCAGCGGAACGTGACGAATATTCCGTGTAGACGCCTCCATTAGCTGGACGAGTTCCTCGAACAAGCGCGGGTACTCGGCAAGTTCGGCGACTGTCTGAGTGAAGTCAGGCGTCGATTGCGAGGGTAGGAGGTAGTCGACGAGCATCGACGCCCACACGTCATCGCGGGCGAAGGCCTGGCCAGCCAAGATGCCTTCGCTGACCCGCGTGTATTCCCGAATCCGGTCGAGGTCGTCGACCGTCCTCAGTCTTTGAAGTCTCTTGAGGAGCTTCTTCTCTTGGCCCTCGGGCTCCGGCTTCCCCGTTGCGATCGACACGATGGTCGTCCAAGAGCGATCGGCGCGATAAATGTCGTCTAGGTCGCGGTTAGTCTCGTTAAGAAATTCAGCAAGCATGGGGACGGCACCGAGTGACCGCAGGTCTCTTGCCAGAGCGTTCTTCGTGTTGGCCTTCACCGCCTCCTTGATCGATCGAATGACTTCATCGCGGGATACCTCATCCAGGACGATGCGTGAGGCCCCTGGAAGAGACGGGAAACCCACCTCGAGGTCGGACTCGAGGCGGCGGCGAGACAAGCCAGTCATCGCATGAAAACGGCCGGCCAGGTCGAAGTCCGCTCGATGCTGTCCCACGAAGTCCAGGACGGTCAGTACGGCCTTGCCAGGGGAGCGGCGCAAACCTCTTCCGAGCTGCTGAATAAAGATCGTGGAACTGGCTGTCGGACGAAGCATCAAGACCACGTCGACGGAGGGAATGTCGACGCCCTCATTGAAGACGTCGACAGTAAACACGCACCGCAGTTCCCCGGACTTGAGTCGTTCGACAACGGCGCGGCGCTCATCGAGATCGGTAGTGCCAACGATCGCGGCCGATGGGAGGCCGCGGGCAGTAAATGCCTCGGCCATGTACTGAGCGTGTTCCACTGAAACGCAGAATCCCAGCGCTCTCATGCGACTCGGATCGAGAACCTTCTCGCGGAGAGCCTTGAGGATGAGCAGGGTACGGGCGTCATTGCCGGTGTAAAGCGCGGAGAGCGCTCCTGGGCTGTACTGGCCGGCCGTCCACTCCACATCGCGGAGATCCGTGTTGTCAGAGATGCCGTAGTAGTGAAATGGGCACAGTAAGTCCTGTTCGAGTGCGTCCCACAAGCGGAGCTCGTACGCGGTCCGACCGTCGAATAGCTTTCGTACGTCCACGCCGTCGGCGCGCTCCGGAGTTGCTGTTAGCCCGAGCACTTCCGACGCGTCGAATCGAGACAGGAGGCGTCTGTAACTCGCAGCCTCTGCGTGGTGGAACTCATCGATAACGAGGACGTCCCACTCGTCAGGAGCGTGCTCGTCTCGATCCAGTGATTGGACGCTGGCAAAGACATGTTTCCAATGGCGAGGCCGCTCGCCGCCGACGAATAGTTCGCCGAATGACCCGTCACCGAGCACGGCGCGATAGGTGCGGATGGCCTGGACGAGGATTTCTTTCCTGTGGGCTACGAAGAGCAGGGACGGCAGCTTCCCGCCGGCCTGTTCGGATAACGCTCTGTAGTCGAGTGCCGCAACGACGGTTTTGCCAGTTCCAGTGGCTGCGACTAGAAGGTTGCGGTGGTGGTCAAACACTTCCCGTTCGGTTGCTAGCGCGTCAAGCATCAGCTGCTGGTGGCCGAACGGTCGTACCTCCAGCCCCGACAGAGTGACGAGGACCGAGTTGGACTTGCGGCCACCCGCTTCCTCGAGCGCGCGGTCTAGCTTTTCGGTATCGCGTTCCGGGTCGTATAACTCGAAGTCAGCCATGTTCCAATACGAGTCAAAGACTGTCCGGAACTTTGCGATCTGAGCCGCATGCACGACCGACGACAGGCGGACGTTCCACTCGAGCCCATCTACAAGGGCCGATCGAGACAGATTCGAACTCCCGACGTAGGCGGTGTCGAAGCCTGAATGTCTGCGAAACAGCCATGCCTTCGCATGTAGGCGAGTCGAGGCTTTCTCAAACCGCACCTTGACCTGGGCGCCGTAGTCCTTAACAAGAACATCGAGCGCCCGGCGATCTGTTGCGCCCATGTAAGTGGTCGTGAGAACGCGCGGAGTTATCCCGCGCTCGGTGAGCAGTTCAAACTGCGGCGCGAGGACCGTCACGCCCGTGAACTTTACGAAAGCGCACAAGAGGTCGACTTCGTCAGCCGACTCCATCTCGAGTGCGAGTTCGTTGCCGAGGCCGGGCTCATCCCGGGCGTTGGTAAGAAGCGCACCTTCCGATAGTGGGGTCGAAGGGCGGCGCGGTTCGGTTCGCCCAGCGGGATAGATGGACTGAAGGACTGACCCACCTGCGAGGTCGTCGCCATCGGAGTCGAGAACATCGAGAAACCGCTCAACCACCTCGAGCCGCTTCTCTTGGTTTACTGACTCTAGGTGTCTACGAACTGCGTCGCCGATGTGTCGCCCCAGGATCTCGGGGGCGAGAGTCGGATCCAGATCGACGATCCGTCGTGACCCCGATGTCGCGTCGAGACGCTTCTGAAGGCGCGGGGTGATGACCGACTCGTAGAGCCCTTCGGGCAGTGGTGCACTCACAATTGCTCCGAGACGGAATTGAGGCTCGGAGCGGAAAGGACCGCTACCGCAGGGAGGTCAGGAGCCGCCCAGTCCAGAGACGCCAAAGAGTCGAGGGGCAGCCAGCGCAACTCATCGTGGTCGGTGCTCGTGGTGGGGATATCCAGAGACGAGACGAGGTAGCACGCCAGATCAATCTCGGCATCGCCGACGGAGGTGACAGATCTGTCGACGAGATCACCCACCGAGACGGATACGCCGAGTTCTTCCCGAATCTCGCGAACTAAGGCGAGCTCGGGAGTCTCGCCGTCGTCGATTTTTCCGCCCGGAAACTCCCACTTCCCAGCTGCAGGCTTGCCCGGTGCTCGCTTGCACGCGAGCACCTCGCCTCCCCGTACGAACACTGCCGCTACTACTTCAATACGCGGCAATGGGGCTCCCTTGTCAGCAGACTTCACATTCGGAAGTAGAGCTTATCCACTGCCCCTGGCGCTACTTAGCCATATCTCCCCAGTCGGTGAACCCCGACGGGTCGTGGCGGCCCAGAGTCGCGTGCTCGAACAGGCCCCAGCCCACGTCGTCGTTGCAGGTCGCCCGGGCCACGTGGTCGACGGTGTTGAACGGCAGCATCGCCACCACGTCGGGAGAGGTCATGTCGTAGGCGACCGACTCGCTCCAGTCGCGGCCCATCCAGCGGCCGTGCGACCACCCCGGGTCGCCCACGTACCCGGAGCCCATGCTCAGCGGGACGCCGCCGAGGGTCTCGACCTCCAGCAGCAGCGGCTCGCCGCAGGGCGTGGTCAGGTGCAGACGAGCGCAGTCGGGGTGACGGGTGCCGCTGCGGTAGTCGACCTCCAGCCGCGGCCAGCCCAGCTGCTCGATCCGCCCGTCGGCGAACACGCGGCTCGCGTGGTTGAGCGTGCGGTGCCCGTCGGGGCTTTCCTGAAGGATCACGACCATCGCGTAGTCGTCGAAGCGCAGCGGAACGTAGGTCCACCAGAAGCCCTCGCGCGGCTCGGCCGCCCACCGGCCGGCGGGATCCGACTCGCCGCTCGGCCGGATGCCCCACGAGCGGTCCCGCGTTCCCAGCCACACGTCGGGGTCCACGGCGAAGTCGCGTCCGTCGACCGAGAGCGTGCCCGACCAGCTGCCCACCTGCGCGAACCGGCTCGCGTCGAGCATCGCGCGGGTGCCCTCGAGCAGCACGTGCCGGTCCTCGAGCACCGCGTCGAACGAGCCCTCCCACGTCATGTCCACCGACAGGTTCGGGTGCTCGCACACCAGCCGCAGGGTGCGCAGCGGCTCGATCACCTCGATCCGGAACCCACCCACTGTGGGCGCGAGCGACCGGGCGTCGAGGGCGTCGGAGAACCGCACCGACCGCTGGGTGTCGCCGTGGCGCACGGTGACGAACGCGTCCACGACCCCGAGATTGGGGTACGCACCGAACCCCGTCACGAGGAACACGTCGCCGGTGCGGTCGTGTCCGGGATCCCGGGGAAGCCGAAGGACACCGCGAGGTCCTGGAACAGGTCGTGGAAGTACAGGAACCAGCCCAGGTCGACCTCGGCCGGCGCGATGGCCGCCATCTCCCAGTCCAGGACGGCGGTCGGGGTGGTGCCCTCGTAGAGGATGTTGCCGATGCGGGCGTCGCCCCAGCTCAGCACGTCGGGGCCGGTTTCGGCGGGCCAGTGCTCCTCGATCCAGTCGAAGGCGCGCTCGATGAGCGGGATCCGCAGCCCGTCCTCGCGGGTCGTCCACTCGTAGTAGGCGCGCTGCTCGTCAACGTGTGCTCGCAGCGCGCTCAGCCCGGGGGCCGGGGCCAGCGTCGGCAGGAGATCCGCCGGCGCGGGGATGCGGTGGATCTCCGCGAGCACGGCCACGGACTCGCGCTGGAGCTCGGCCCGCTGCTCGGGGGCCATCTCGAGCAGCCAGCCGTCGAAGACGTACGGGGGATTGTCGACCGGTGCCCGACCGGTGGCGCGGTCCATCACGAGAAACGCCGTGCCCAGGACGGCCGGATCCTGCTCGAGCCAGCGCACTCGCGGCACCGGCAGGCCGGTCGCCTCGCCGACCACCCGCATCACGTCGAACTGCCGCTGCAGGTCGTAGGCGAGGAACACCGGGAACGCGTCTTCCAGCGGGCACATCCGCGCGACCAGGTGCGCAGACCGCCGTTCGGACGGGCCCGCCCGTACGCCGGCCTCGGCCGGGGTCCACGTGGCGTCGAAGAGCACCGAGATGTTGGACATCCCCGAGCTCTCCGGCCGGCTCACCGCCGTGACCTCGACCCCCGCGGCGTCGACCTCATCGCGCTCGGCTAACCAGGCCGTGAGGCGCTCGCGGAACTCGCCCAGATCTGCCTCTCCCGAGGTGACCCGCTGGTGAAGCGGCTCATCGGAGCGAATGTGCGTCATGGCGCTCGGACCCTTCGTGCGGACCTGATACGCGGGCGGGACCCCGCGACGAGCCCAGTGTGACCTACAGCACATGAGTGGAGGTCTGAAACGCCGACGCCCGCAGGCGGCCACCGGATGTGGGGACCGGCATCTCGTCGTCGTCGGCACCTACCCCTCCCGGATCCGTGACCCGTCACCGACCTCGCCGCGTCGGTAGCCTCGACACACGAGCCGCGGATGTTCGCGGCGGTAACGGTGAGCTACGAAAAGGTGTGTTGTGTCGGTCCCCTTGAGCATTCTCGACCTGGTCTCCATCTCCGAGGGGGCCACCGCGCGTGACGGCATCGCCGCGTCGATGGAGTCGGCCCGCCTCGCCGACCGGCTGGGTTACTCGCGGCTGTGGTTCGCCGAGCACCACAACACCCCCAACCTCGCCTCCAGCGCCACCTCGCTGCTCATCTCCCAGGCGGCGTCGGTGACCGAGCGGATTCGCGTGGGCTCCGGCGGCGTGATGCTCCCCAACCACGCGCCGCTCATGGTGGCCGAGCAGTACGGCACCCTCGCGAACATCCACGGCGACCGGATCGACCTGGGCCTGGGCCGCGCGCCCGGCACCGACGGCACGACCGCGCAGGCCCTGAGCCGCTCGTCGGCCGAGCCGCAGGCGTTCGCCCGGCACATCTACGACCTACAGGGCTGGTTCGGCGAGTCCGGCACCGCCCACAGCGTCCCGATCTTCTCCGCGGTCTCGCAGGGGATGGAGGTGCCGATCTGGGTGCTCGGCTCCACCGTCAACGGCGCCTCGATCGCCGGCCAGCTGGGCCTGCCGTTCTCGCTGGCCTCGCACTTCGCGCCCGACCAGATCGACGACGCGATCCGGGTGTACCGCGAGACCTTCAGCACCGAGGCGCCCACCGCGCGCATCGAGAAGCCGCAGGTGATGGCGGGCATCAACGTGGTCGTCGCCGACACCGACGAGGAAGCCCAGCGCGAGTTCACCACGCTGCAGCAGATGTTCCTCGACCTCCGCGCCGGGCGCAGCCGCAAGATCCAGCCGCCCGTCGACCCCGCCCAGTTCGCCGGCGCGACCAACCCGATGCTCGACATCAGCGCGGTCGGCTCGCCCGACACGGTCAAGGCGCAGCTGCAGGAGTTCGTCGAGCGCACCCGCGCCGACGAGCTCATCACCGTGACCTACGCCTACGACCCGGCGGTGCGAAACCGGTCGATCGAGCTGCTCGCCGATCTCTGGTTCTAGACACGCGTCGGCGGCGCTCGCAGGTCCTGTCGCTCACTCGGGCGCCCGGGACGCGACGTTGGTGGCACTCGCCTCGACGCTGTAGAACGGGGTATGGCCATCGACGCGTTCGAACCGCACCCCCTCGTCCGGCTGCTCGGTAAGCCCACGGACGACTTCACCGCAGGCGACCTCGTCCGGGCAGTCGAGGAACTGGGGCTGAGCCAGGTCAACCTGCGCTACGTCGGCGGCGACGGGCGCCTCAAGACCGTCGCGTTCCCCATCAACTCCCGCGAGCACCTCGCCGAGGTGCTCACCCGCGGCGAGCGCGTGGACGGCTCGAGCGTCTTCCCCGGTACCGACACCGACGCCAGCGACGTCTACATCGTGCCCCGGCACCGCACCGCGTTCCTCAACCCCTTCGGCGAACGATGCTCGCTCGACGTGCTCTGCGCGTTCTACGCGCCCGACGGGACGCCGCTGCCCTACGCGCGTGAGCAGGTGGTGCGCCGTGCCGCCGAGGCGCTGACGCGGGAGACCGGTATGACGCTCGAGGCGTTCGGCGAGCTCGAGTACTACCTCGTCGACGCGCCCGAGACGATCTACCCGGTCGAGGAGGAGCGCGGCTACCAGGAGTCGGCGCCCTTCTCCAAGCACGAGCGGATCCGCGAGCAGGTGCTGGGCCACCTCGCCGCCAAGGGGATACCGCTGAAGTACGCGCACGGTGAGGTCGGCAACATCCTCACCGGCGACCGGCAGATGGTCCAGCACGAGATCGAGCTGCAGCCCGTGCCGCTGGAGCAGGCGGCCGACAATCTCGTCCTGACCAAGTGGGTCGTCCGCGAGGTCGCCTACGCCCACGGCCTCGAAGCCACCTTCGCCCCGCTGGTCAGCAGCGAGGGCGCCGGCAACGGACTGCACATCCACAGTCGGCTCGTGCGCGACGGCGCCAACGCCATCGCCGGTGAGGACGGGATCAACGACACCGGGCGACGCCTGATCGCCGGTTACCTCTCGGCGGCCAGGGCCCTGTCCGCGGTCGGCAACACCGTGCCGACGTCCTACCTGCGGTTCGCCGAGGGCGACGAGTCTCCCGAGGACATCTGCTGGGGCGAGCAGGACCGCACCGGCCTGGTCCGAGTCCCGCTGGCCTGGGGCGGCGACGTGCTCGCCGGCATGGTCGCCCACGCCAACCCCGGCACCAGCGAGCCGATCCCCGAACCCGCGGTGCACCCGCAGACCGTCGAGTTCCGACTCGCGGACGGCTCCGCCGACGTGCACCTGCTCCTGGCCGGCATGGCCGCCGCAGCGAGGCGCGGGCTGAGCGATGACGGCAGTCTGGAGCTGGCCGAGCGGCTCAGGGCCGACGCCCACGACGATTTCGAGCAACTTCCGACCTCGTGCGCGGAGTCGGCCGACGCGCTTGAGAACGAGCGCGAGCTCTTCGAGGCCGACGGCGTGTTCCCGGCCGCGCTCATCGACGCCGTGCTCGACGGCCTCCGCGGCACCGACGATCCCGCGTCGGACGGGGAGCCCGGCAGCGACGAGGCCATTCATGAGGAGCTCATCCGCCGTCACTGGCACGTCGGCTGACGCGGGCCGCCGGAGGGGCCGCCGGAGCGGCCGGGACGACGACGACGAGGGCGTTCCGCCGCTCGAGGAGTGCCGGTTCCCGCTCATCGGAACCGGCCCGGCTCCGACCTTCCCGTCCGATCTAGGGTCGGCGTCCACGGGCTTCGGCCCGCCGGACGTGCGCCCTGCTCACGGGCGCCGGGAGTGAGGAGACAGGCGATGGCGCAGACCGCAGCAGGCTTCGACGAGGTCGTAGACGTCCTGGTCGTCGGGTCCGGGGGCGGTGGCCTGTGCGGCACCTACACCGCCGCCCGCGAGGGCCTGACCGTCATGATGATCGAGGCCAGCGACCGCTTCGGCGGCACCACGGCCTACTCCGCCGGCGGTGGGGTGTGGTATCCGGTCAACCCCGTCTACCAGCGCGAGGGGATCGACGACACGATCGAGGACGCGCTCGAGTACTACCGCTCGGTCGTCGGCGACCGCACCCCGGCCGAGCTCCAGGAGACCTACGTCCGCGGCGGCGCCCCGCTCATCGAGTACCTCGAGCAGGACCCGCACCTGTCGTTCATGGCCTACCCGTGGATCGACTACTTCGGCAGCGCCCCCAAGGCCCGCCTGGACGGCAAGCGGCACATCATCCCCACCCCGATGCCGGTCGCCGAGGCGCCGCACCTGCGCGAGGTGATCCGCGGGCCGCTCGACACCGACCGCCTGGGGGCCGCCCATCCCGACGACCTGTTCATCGGCGGCCGGGCCATGGTCGCGCGGTTCCTCACGGCGATCGAGGCGTACTCCAACGCCACCGTGCACCTCAACACGACGCTGCGCGAGCTCCTCACCGACGACTCCGGCCGCGTCGTGGGCGCTGTGGTCGAGCGCGACGGCGCCCGACTGCACATCCGCTCCGACCGCGGCGTCCTGCTCGCCGCCGGCGGCTTCGAGGCCAACCAGGACCTGCGCACCGAGTACGGCGTGCCCGGCGACGCCAACGACACCATGGGGCCGCCCACCAACGACGGGTCCGCGCTGCAGGCCGCGCTGGCGGTGGGCGCCGACACCGACCTGCTGGACCAGGCGTGGTGGTCGCCCGGCCTCACCCACCCCGACGGCCGCTCCGCGTTCGCGCTCGGGATCGTCGGCGGCATCTTCGTCAACCAGGACGGGGAGCGCTTCGCCAACGAGTCCGCGCCCTACGACTCGCTCGCGCGCACCATGCTCGACCAGGTGGCGGCGCGCCGGCTGACCGCCCCGTACTGGCTGGTCTACGACAACACCGGCGACGGTAGGCCCCCCGTCCTGGCGCCCAATGTCTCGATGGTGGAGACGGAGAAGTACCAGGAGGCCGGGCTCTGGCGCAGCGGGGAGACCCTCGAGGACCTGGCCCGCGAGATCGGCGTGCCCGAGGGGTCCCTCGTCGCCTCGGTCTGCCGCTTCAACGAGTTCGTCGCGGCGGGTCGGGACGAGGACTTCGGGCGCGGCGACGAGGCCTACGACCGCCTGTTCAGCGAGGGCGCCGCGCCGTTCGCGCCCATCGAGAAGGGGCCGTTCCACGCGGCGGCCTTCGGGTTCTCCGACCTCGGGACCAAGGGCGGCCTCCGGACCGACGTGCACGCCCGCGTCCTGGGCACCTCCGGCGAGGCCATCCCCGGCCTGTACGCGGCGGGCAACACGATGGCCGCGCCGAGCGGCGAGGTGTACCCCGGCGGTGGCAACCCGATCGGGACGTCGGTGCTGTTCAGTCACCTCGCCGCGCGGCACATGGCGGGCTGAGGATCGGCGGGCGGTCCGCTCGCGCCCGCGCGACGGCGGGTCCGCCAGGGAACCCCGGCGGCGGTGGGGCCGTTGAGCCACCTGAGGACGACATCAGGAGGCACGGGTTGGGCGAGAGACGTGAGCACCGGGTCGCGGTCGACGCCGCCACCAGCGGGGCGGTGATCGGCGTCTGGTACTCCCTGCCCGACGTCGTCACGTCGCGGCGGGCGCGGGGGTGGATCAAGGCGGGGTTGCTGCTCGCCAACGGGGCGGTGGCCGGGTGGGCGACGAGGGGCGACGACGACGACAACGACGACAACGACGACGACAACAACAACGACGGCGACCTGGGCGCCCACCACGTAGACGCATCGGCGGACCGCGGGAACGCTCCGGAGTCCGAGGTGGACCTCAGCGGGCTGGCGGAACTCGCGGTGGTCGCGCCCGTCATCGATGCCGAGGCGCTGGGACTGAGCAGTGCGCGGCCGGGTCGCCTCTCCGTGGTCCGGGCGGCCGTCGTCGCGCTGGCGGTACTGGGCACCCTTGGGTCGGTCGCGGCCGAGCGGGCGATCCACCAGTGGGGCGAGCGGCGCGCGGCCCGCGGTGTGCGTGGCGCGCATACCCGGATCGGGGTGGCCGCCGGGATCGCGACGGCTGCAACCATCTGGGCTCTGGAGCGGGAGCCCCGGCCGGGGAGACGGTAGCCCGCTATCGAGGTGTGACGCCGTGCCGGGGGGCCCGTCGCTCCTAGCCGAGGAGCTCGCCGAGTAGCGCGCGGACCCGGCGAGCTCCTCGGCTAGGAGCTCGCCGAGTAGCGCGCGGACCCGGCGGTCGATGTCGTCGCGGACCAGACGCATCCGCTCCAGCCCCTCGATGCCCCGGTGCGAAGGCTCATCGGTCCGCCACACGTCGAGGGAGCCGACCTCGTCGTCGTCGTCCATCTCCCCGGCGGCCTCCTCGCCGAGCACCACCACCCGGTCCACCCGGCGCGCCAGGTCGGGGTCCAGGGCGGTGGGCGTCTCGCCGGTCATGTCCGCGCCGAGCTCGGCCACCGCCTCGGCGGACAGCGCGTTGACGGCCGAGCCGGGGCGGGTGCCCGCCGAGTGGACCTCGACCGCGTCGCCCGCGCGCAGCCGCATGAGCGCCGCCGCCATCTGCGACTTGCCGCCGTTCTTCACGCAGACGAACAGGACGCTGGGCGCGGGGGAGTCGCGGCTCATGAGGCGGCTCCGGGCGTGGAGCCGGTCGCCGAGCTGGCCGCCGATCCGGTCGATCGGGCCGAGTGGGCGGGGAGGGTCGGATCGCCGGGGAAGAGGCGCGGGCCCAGCCAGAGGGCGACGTAGACCAGTCCGATGAGGACGGGGACCTCGATGAGCGGGCCGACCACGCCGGCGAGCGCCTGGCCGGAGGCGATGCCGAACGTGCCGATGGACACCGCGATCGCGAGTTCGAAGTTGTTGCCGGACGCCGTGAACGCCACGGACGTGGACTTGGCGTAGTTCAGGCCGACGGACCGCGAGACGAGCAGGCTGGCGAAGAACATCAGCACGAAGTACAGCAGCAGCGGCACCGCCATCCGCGCCACGTCCAGGGGCTGGGAGGTGATCGCCTCGCCTTGCATGGCGAAGAGCAGCACGATGGTGAACAGCAGACCGTAGAGCGCCCACGGGCCGATCCGCGGGAGGAAGGTCTCCTCGTACCACGTGCGGCCGCGCGCGCGTTCGCCCAGCACGCGGGTGAGGAAGCCGGCCAGCAGCGGGATGCCGAGGAACACCAGCACCGAGGCCACGATCGCCCATACGGAGAACTCCGCGGACACGGTCTCGAGCCCCAGCCACGACGGCAGCACCTGCAAATAGAACCAGCCGAGTGCGCCGAAGGCCACCACCTGGAAGACGGAGTTGATGGCCACCAGGACGGCCGCGGCCTCGCGGTCACCGCAGGCGAGGTCGTTCCAGATGAAGACCATCGCGATGCAGCGGGCCAGGCCCACGATGATGAGCCCCGTGCGGTACTCCGGCAGGTCGGGCAAGAAGATCCACGCCAGGGCGAACATGAACGCCGGGCCGACGATCCAGTTGAGCAGCAGCGAGAGGGTGAGGAGTTTGCGGTCGCCGGTGACCCGGTGCGTCTCGTCGTAGCGGACCTTGGCCAACACCGGGTACATCATCACCAGCAGGCCGACGGCGATAGGCACGGAGATCCCGCCGACCTTAACCGCGTCCAGCGCGCGGTCGAGTCCGGGGATGAAGCGGCCCAGAAGCAGGCCGACGCCCATCGCGGCGAGGATCCACAGCGCGAGCCAGCGGTCGAGGAAGGACATCTCCTTGGCGACCGGCGCCGCGGACGGCGCGGTCGTGGGTGTGCTCATCAGGGCGGGACTTCCTCAGATCGGCGGGTTTCTACTCCGAAACGCTAGGCGAGCGGAGCGGTAGATGCTCATCGCGGGCACGGGTAAGGGGCGGTGGAGCCCGACGCATGGTGGTTCCGCATGGCGTGGAAGTGCTCGACAGCGTCGACGACAGAGCACGATCCCAGCGTGCTCGACAGTCCGCCGTCGGCGAGCTCGGTCGCGGGATGCACTGCGTGACGAAGTTGGTCCGCCAGGTAGTCCGGCCGCCCGTACACGGACATATGTCGCGCGGCGTGCGCTGCGGTGGCGTCGACGGCGGCCCAGTCGACCGCCCACCCGGCGAGCCGGAACATCCGGTCGAAGAACACCCGCTGGGTGCGGCTGTTGCCATCGCGGAAAGGGTGGACCAGCGTGAGCTCCGACCAGTGCGACGCGATCGTGTCGGTGGCCGCGTCGGTGTCGGTGGTGCTGGGCGGGTCGTCGGCGATCCGGCGGAACACCCGGTCGAGTTCGTCGGCCAGGAACTGCGGTCGGGCGTGAGGGATGCCGAGCGCGCGGGTCTCGACGGTGCGGAGCTCCCCGGCCCAGTCGAAGATGTCCTGGAGGATGTAGCGGTGGATCGCCCGAAGGTGGGCGAAGTCAAAGCGCCCGTCGACGGGGTGGAGCTCCAGCTCCACGACGCGGAAGAAGGCGAGGTCGCGTTCGTACTCGGCGAGGACGGCCGGGTCGCTGACGCCGAGTAGGTTACGCAGGACCCCCGAGGGCTCCCGATACGGATCCCGGGAGGTCATGCGTACTCACCGCCGTCAGGGTGGCGGTCAGCCGGCGGTGCGCTCGTGCGCCGCGGCGCGGATCGCGGCGAGCGCCTCGTCGCGGCTGAGTAGACTGTCGGCGAAGCGTCGCGTGATGTCGGTGGCCTCCGGGGACGGCTCCATGCCGGCCATGCGGTGGCCGGCGGTCGCCCCGGCGAGGGCCTGGTCGGTGGTCGGGCGGATGCGGGTGGACAGGATGTCCTCCTTGCGTCGACGTCGGCCTGATTCTACCGGCTCACTGATGCGCTCGACTCGGCCCAGCCAATGGGCTGCTGCTCAGCAAGTGGAAATCGGAACCTACCTGGGCGAGATTAACCGTGATACGGTTTTGGCTGTGAAGGTGGTGATCTACGGGTCCGCGCGGCGCCATGGCGTGGCGGATGCGGAGATCAGGACGGTGGTGGCGCACCCGATAGTGCGTTACGGCGTGGTGCCGCGGGCGGAACCCGAGGCGAAGCTGATCAGGTTGGTCGGCGACACGAACGGCGGTCCGTTGATCGAGGTGGTCGCCGATCAGATCGAGCCAGACGAGCTGCATGTGTTCCACGCGATGCTGCTCACCGTCGCGGTGGCTCGCGAGGTTTTTGACGCAACCGGAGGGGCGGTTGATCTGACAGATCAGGTCACTCGCAAGCAGAGAACTCGATTGGAGGAAACATGAGTACTGCCGATGACCGCGAGTCGCGCTATGCGCGCCTGGCCGACGCGGTGGAAGCCGGTGAGTATGAGATCGACTCCGGAACTGTTGAGGTGCGACCGGACTATCGGCCCGGCCGGCCGCGTACAGGTGTCGTAGCAGAAGAAACTCGACCCTTGGCTGTCCGGTTGAACGCGTCGGACCGGCGCAGGCTCGCGGACTACGCCGAGCGGACCGGGCAGCCGATGAGTACGATTATCCGCTCGGCGATTGAGGAGTATCTCGGACGACACCCCGCAGCCTGATCCCGTGATGGTGCGCGACTCGTCGATTCTTACCCTTTGTAGTCGCGGATCTGCCCTTCACAGGATGCCGAGGACGTCGGTCTCAAGCCATCCCGGCGCGAGGCGCGCGAACTCCGCCGGGCCGAGGCCACCCGCACCGCAGGGGACCCGGCCGAGCAGTGGCACACCGGTCAGGCGCGGGAGGTCTTCCAGGTTGAGGCGTTCGGCAAGGTTCGGATCGTACTGCCACGACCCGATCACGATCCCCGCGCACCGCAGGCCCGCCGCCTCGACCGCGCGTACAGCCAACTCGGTGTCCGAAAGGGTGCCCAGACCGGCTCGGGCCACCACGATCACCGGGGCGTCGAGTGCGGCGGCCAGGTCAAGGACGGTGAGGTCGGTGCCGAGTCGCACGAGCACGCCGCCGGCGCCCTCGATGAGGTCGAGGCGCCCGTCGGTCCACGCGGGCCCGACGTCCGCCTCGCAGTTGGATGCGCTTGCGAGCTGCGCGTCGCCCGGCACGGGTTCCGCGAGCCAGCCCCGGATCGGATCGACGAGCTCCGCCAGCGTGGACTGCGGCAGACCGGCCACGCGCGCGGCGGTCTCGGGCGCGAGTGGATCGGGCAGCCGCCGGACCTCCAGCACGCGGCGCGCTCCCGACAGTCGCGCGGCCTCGTCGGCGTCCCCGGGCTGGCCGGCGGCGAGGCCGGTCTGGATCGGCTTGCAGAGGCCCACGTCCAGGCCGACGGCCCGGGCTGCCGCGGCCAGCGCCGCGGTGGCCACCGTCTTGCCGACGTCCGTGCCGGTGCCGGTGACGACCACCGGCGCGCCTGTCACGCCGACGCCCCGTCGAGCCGCGCGGAGACCGTGGCCCGGTGGCCGTGCTCGTCGAGCACGCGCGCGAGCACATCGCTCGCGCGCGCGAGGTCGGCCTCGGACAGATCCGCGCGGGCGGTGAGCCGCAGCCGGGCGGTGCCCTCGGGAACCGACGGCGGCCGGAAGCAGCCCACGCGCACACCCAGCTCCAGGCACCGGACGGCCGCCGAGACGGCGCAGGCCGGATCGCCGAGGATCACCGACACCACCGCCGACCGTGGCTGGTCGGCGCCGGTGACCGCGGCCAGGTGCTCGGCCACCTTCACCACGCGCGAGGCGAGCGCGGGGTCGCGGCGCAGGACGCCGAGCGCCGCGCGGGCCGCGCCCACTGCGGATGGCGCGAGGCCGGTGTCGAAGATGAACGTGCGCGCGGTGTCCACCACGTGGTCGCGGACGCGCTCCGAGCACAGCACCACCCCGCCCTGGGAGCCGAGCGCCTTGGACAGCGTCGCCGTGACCACCACGCCCTCGTGCCCGCTCAGCCCCAGCTCCTCGACGAGCCCACGACCGCCGGTGCCACGCACACCGAGCCCGTGGGCCTCGTCGACCAGCAGCACGGCCCCGTGGGCGCGGCTCGCGCCGTGCAACGCCAGCAGCGGGGCGAGCTCGCCGTCGGCGCTGTACACGGAGTCGGTGACGACCAACGCGCGCTCCTCGGTGCGCTCGGCCAGGGCACGGGCGACCGCGGCGACGTCACCGCGGTCGACGACCACGACCCGCGCCCGCGACAGGCGGCACGCGTCCACGAGCGACGCATGGGAGCCGCCGTCGGAGACGATGAGCGATCCCCGCCCCGACAGCGCCACCACCGCGCCGAGGTTGGCGGTGTAGCCCGAGGAGAACACGAGCCCGGCGGGCTGGCCGCAGAACCCCGAGAGCTCACTCTCCAGCGCGAGGTGGTCCTCGGTGGTACCGGTGACCAGGCGCGATCCGGTCGCACCCGCGCCCCAGCGGCGGGTCGCCGCCACGGCCGCCTCGACCACCTCGGGGTGGCGGCCCAGGCCGAGGTAGTCGTTGGAGGCCAGGTCGATCACCCCGTCGTCGGCGGGCCGCGGGCGCAGGACGCGATGCAGGCCCCGGGCGGCGCGGTCGGCGGCCGCGTCGTCGAGCCAGTCCAGCGCGGTGGAGCGCCCGGCCGGAGCCGCACCGGCCGGACCCGCCCCGGCCCCGGCGGGCCCGCCGCAGCAGGCGCGCGCGGTCATCGGCCCGCCCCCGCGGCCGCCGCCCCGGCCACCGCGGCCGCACAGATCAGGTCGATCTCCTCATCCGTAGAGATCAACGGCGGCATCGTGTAGACGAGGTCCCGGAAGGGGCGTAGCCACACTCCGTGGGAGGTGATCGCGCTCGTCGTCGTCGTCATCTCCACCGGCCGATCGAGCTGCACCACACCGATCGCGCCGAGCACCCGCACGTCCACCACGCCCGGCAGCTCGCGCGCGGGCGCGAGGCCGCGCCGCAGACCCGCCTCGATGCGCGCGACCTGCTCGCGCCACTCGCCGGCCTCGACCAGGTCCAGGGACGCGCACGCCACCGCGCACGCCAGCGGGTTGCCCATGAACGTGGGCCCGTGCGCCAGGCCACCCGCCTCGCCGGCGCTGATGACCTCGGCCACGCGATCGGTGGTGAGCGTCGCGGCGAGGGTGAGATACCCGCCGGTCAGGGCCTTGCCGACGCACATCACGTCGGGCGCGACGCCCGCGTGGTCGGCCGCCCACAGCTCGCCGGTGCGGCCGAAGCCGGTGGCGATCTCGTCAAAGATGAGCAGCGCGCCGGTCTCGTCGGCCAACCGCCGCAGATCGCGCAGGTGGTCGGGGTGGTGGAAGCGCATCCCGCCGGCGCCCTGGACGACCGGCTCCACGATGATCCCGGCCAGCTCATCGGCGTGCTCGCGGATCACCCGCTCCAACTCGGCGACGTACGCCGCGTCGTAATGCGCGGGCGGTGCGGGCGCGAAGACCTGCTCGGCCACGACGCCCCGCCACATCGCGTGCATGCCGCCTTGAGGATCACAGACACTCATCGGCGCGAGGGTGTCGCCGTGGTAGCCGCCGCGCCACGTCGCCAGCCGCGTCCGCTCCGGGCGGCCGAGCGAGCGCTGGAACTGGATCGCCATCTTCGCCGCGACCTCTACAGACACAGAGCCCGAGTCGGCGAGGAAGACCTTGTTCAGCGCGCCGGGGGCGAGGCGGGCGAGCCGGGCGGCGAGCTCGACCGCCGGCTCGTGTGTGAGCCCGCCGAACATCACGTGGCTCATCGTGTCGATCTGGCGGTGCGCGGCCGCGTCGAGGTGCGGGTGCCGGTAGCCGTGGATCGCCGCCCACCACGAGCTCATGCCGTCGACGAGCTCGCGCCCGTCGGCCAGCTGGAGCCGGGTGCCCCGCGCCGAGACGACCGGCAGCGGTTCCGTGCTCGCGGGGAACCCGCCGTAGGGGTGCCACACGTGCTCGGCGTCAGCGGCGAGGAGCGCGGCGGTGGGCGCGGCGGTGGGCGCGGCGGTGGGGGTGTCGACGACGAGGCCGTCTGTCCGGGGAAGGTGAACCGAGGCCGACATGTCAGGCGTTCGCGGGCTCGCTCGTGCCGGCTCCGCGCGTGCGGATGGCCACCTTCTCGTCCCGCCTTCCGGGGGCCGTGGCGGGCGCCGCGGTCGCGGGCTCGGCGTGCTCGGCGGGGTGCTCGTCGGCGTGGTCGGGCTGGTCCATCCGCAGGACCTCGAGGCCGGCGTCGGCGATCATCTGCAGGTCCTCGGCGCCGGGTTGGCCCTCGCTGGTGAGGTAGTCGCCCAGGAACAGGGAGTTCGCCACGTACAGGGCGATGCCCTGCAGGTGGCCCAGGTGCCGCTCGCGGCCGGCGGCCACGCGGATCTCGGTGTCGGGGGCGACGAAGCGGACCATCGCGAGGATGCGCAGGCAGTCGCGCGGGTTGAGCGTGTCGACGCCCTCGAGCGGGGTTCCGTCGAAGGGCAGGAGGAAGTTCACCGGGATCGAGTCGACCTCCTTCGCGCGCAGGTCGAACGCCAGCTCCACGAGCTGCTCGCGGGACTCGCCCATACCGGCGATGAAGCCCGAGCACGCCGACAGGCCCGCGCCGTGCGCCTGCGCGACGGTGTGCTCGCGGTCGGCGTACGTGTGCGTGGTGCAGATGTCCTCGTAATGGCTCTCGGCCGTGTTGAGATTGTGGTTGTAGGCGTCGGCGCCGCTCGCGCAGAGTTTCTCGGCCTGCCCGTCCTTGAGCGCGCCGAGGCACGCGCACACCTCGACGCCCGGGGTGTCGGACTTGATGGCCTCGATGATGTCGGTGACCTTGCCGACCTCGCGGTTGCTGGGGCCGGTGCCACTGGCGACCAGGCACACGCGCGAGGCTCCGGCCGCGATGCCCGCCCTGGCGGCGGTGACGGCTTCGTCGGTGTTGAGCCACGTATAGCGCAGGATGCCGGCCGTGGAGTTGAGGCGCTGCGAGCAGTAGAAGCAGTCCTCCGGGCACAGGCCGGACTTGAGGTTGACCAGGTAGTTGACCTTGACGGTGGTGCCGAAGTACTCGAAGCGCAGCCGGGACGCCGCGGCCACGACATTCATGAGCTCGGAGTCCGGCGAGTCGAGGACTGCCAGGGCGTCCGCCGGGGTGACGGCTCCGCCGGCGAGGACGTGGTCCGCGAGCTCGTGCCAGCGGGGGGTGGGGACGGGCATGGCTTCCTCCTGAACGCCGTTCATTGAACGGTGTTCAAGCTAACCCAGCTGCTCCGACTTGTACAGCGTTCAGGGAAATCGGGGTCGGGCGGTAGGATCGTCGATCGTGGCCCTGACAACGACAACGGTCGTCGATACCGCACTCGACCTGCTCCGCGAGTCCGGGCTGCCCGGTATGTCGATGCGCACGTTGGCGACGCGGTTGGGCGTCCAGCCGAGTGCGCTGTACTGGCACGTGTCGTCCAAGCAGGCGCTGCTCGCCTCGGTCTCCGAGCGGATCCTCGCGGCCATGGGGCCGGTGGGCTCCGGGGCGTCGGCGGCCGCCGAGCTGCGGGAAGTGGGCGCGGCCCTGCGGGCGGCGGTCACGGGCGTGCCGGACGGCGCGGAGATCGTCGCGCTCGGCCTCGCGGCGGGTGCGGTGAACCCGGTCGCCGGGGCGGTCGAGGCCACCTGCGCCCGCCACGGCCTGGAGGGTCGGGCCGCGGGCCTGACGACGGCTCTGACCTCCTACGTGGTGGGCCTGAGCCTGGAGGAGCAGACCCACAACAACCTCACCGTCGCCGATCCCGCGACGCCGCCGGTCGAGTTCGAGGCGCGGTTCGAGCAGGGCCTGGACGCGCTGCTCGCGGGCGTGCCCGCCTGACGCGCGGCCCCGCTCGGCTCGGCTCCTGCGGCCGGCGGATGAAGGCCGGCCGGGGAGGGGCGGCGTCAGTAGCGGGCGAAGACCTGGGTGGCGTAGAGCTTGCCGTCCGCAGCCACGGCGGCGCCCATGCCCATCGAGGTGTGCCGCGAGTCAAGGATGTTGTCGCGGTGGCTCGGCGAGCGCATCCACTGATCCACCAGCTGCTGCGGCGTGGCGCGCTCGTAGTTCTGCAGCACGTTCTCGCCGAAGGAGCGCCAGCCCCCGGGGATCTGGGTGCGCACATTCGGGTTGTGGAACATCCGGTTTTGCGTGGCCTGGACGTTGCTCCACTGGACCGCGACCTCGGTCAGTCCGGCGTGTACCGCGAGGGGGCCCACTCCGTTGGCCGCGCGGGCGGCGTTGGTGGCCTGCTCCAGCTGCGCGCGGTACGCGGCGGACTCCGGCCCCGAGGCGGGGGCGTCGTCGGCCGCGGCGGGCGCCGGCTCGGCTCCGCCGATCGTCAGCCCGGGCAGCTCGATCTGCGGCGCCTGGATGTCCGGCACCTGGATCTGCGATCCCTGGGCCGAGGCCTGCGGGGCTGCGCCCAGCGCGAGGGTGGTCGTGGCGGCGGCGACCATCACGAGGCCGCGGCGTAGGGGGGTGTTGGCTCGGGTCATGCGTATGCCTTTCGCCTGACACGGCCCGGCGTTCGGGCCGACGGGCGCCACCCTAAGAACCGGCTCCGAGGCTAAGCCACCGGTCACCCGCCCTCAGCCGCAGTGAGCAGGGCCGCGCAGCCGGGCGCGGCCCTGCTCTGGACGGGTGTTCGTAAGTCAGTCGCGAGCGAAGTCCTGGACCACGTGCACGGTGCCGTCCTCCGCGGTGACCACTCCCACGCCGACCCGCGTGAACTCGCCGTCGAGCATGCGCTCCCGCATCCCGGTGTCGGTGAGCAGCGCGGACAGCGTCTTCTGCGGCGTCGCGCCGGCGGGCAGGGTCAGCACGGTGCGGTCGCCGGTGTCCTCACCCGCCGGAGCCTCCTCGTCGTCGGCGTCCTCAGCGGTACGGGCGTCGGCGGGAACGGGGACGTCACCGGTGGTGGGATCGCCCGCGGCGAGGTCGGCCGCGCGCTCACGGGCCGAGGCCTCGAGCACCGGGTCCGTGACCAGCCGGTCCGCGCCCACCACGAGACGGGCGTCGTTGACCGCCGCCACCACGCTGCCCTCGAACGCCATCAGCCGAACCTCCTCCGGCAGGAGATCGGCGGTGCCGGGGTCGGATGCCGCGGCGCCGCCGGGCTGGGGGCCGGCCGCGGCGAGCGAGGACAGGCCGGGGATCGCCAGGCCGAACGGCAGGGCGAACTCCAGCGATCCCTGGGCGGCCGCGGTGCCCGTGCCGGAGACGAGCAGAAGGGCTGCGGCGCCCGTGGCGACAGCGGAGCGGAAGTGGTGACGCACGCGATGGTCCTTTCCTCGGGCCCCGGCTCGCGCCGGGCTTGCGTGGGGGAAGTGGACGGCACGGCGGGCTTGCCGCGCGTTCACTTCTGTAACTATCGCCACTCTAGTCACACGCGTTACACGGCGTGCGATTCGTTCGCCCAGGGATCGCCGCGACGCCGGGTGTCGAACAGGCCGACCGACGACAACGGCGACGCCCCCGCGTCAGAGCAGGGGCGTCGCCGGGAGGTTGCGGCCGCGCGGGCCGGTGGGGTCAGCGCAGGCTGACGAAGTTCTGGGTGGAGTACAGCTTGCTGCTGTCGGCCACGTCCGCGCCCACGCCGAGGTGGGTGTGGGCGGGATTGAGCAGGTTGACGCGGTGCGGGGGCGAGTTCATCCACTGGCGCACCAGGGTCTCGCCGCTCGCGCCGCACCAGTTCTGCAGGACGTTCTCGCCGTAGCTGCGCCACTGTCCCGGGTAGGTCGCGGTGACCTGGGCGCGGATGCCGGGGTTGTGGTACATCCGGTCCTCGGCGGCCATCCGCTCGCTCCAGGCCTGGGCGATCCCGTCCAGGCTCTCGAGCCGCTTGACGGGGGCCGCCTTCACGGCGGCGCGCTCGCGGTTGGTGTGCTCGTGGATGTCCTCGATCACCTGCTCGAGCTCCGTGGCGGTCGCGGATTCGCACGGCGTCGGCGCGGCCATGGTGAATTCGAGAGACTGGGCGCCGGTGATCGGGGCGGCCAGGACGGTGAAAGTGGCGGCGGCGATGGCGACAGCGCGTACGCGGAGCCGGACAGTGCTTCTCATGAGGGGATCCTGAGGGGATATGGGGGATGTGAGGGGTGGCGGAGGGGCTGCCACAACCTGAGGATAAGGTCACGTCTCCGCGACCGCGGCGGAACCCACCCCCGCCGCTCGCGGCGTCGCCTCGCGGAAAGGCCAGGTCGGCGCGCCGTTTGTCGCCCCGTCGTCTAGACGGACGTCCAGGAGCGGTGGGTGCGGCCCGGCGGGCCCACGAAAGGCGGCCCTGACCCGGCTCGCGGCCCCCGGGCCGGTCAATCCTCGATGAGCGATTTTTCGCCGTCTGCGCGCTGAGATGATCGACACACCAGGTCCCACGCCCGGTCGAATCAGCCCCGTGGCCACCCGGCCGACACTCACCCTGCCGACACTCACCCGGCCGACACCCGCCACGTGCCGGCCGGGACCAGGTCAGCGAGGCTGCGGTTCGACGGGCATCCAGATCTCGGTCGCCGCCCATGAGCAGGCGTCGTCCATCCGGATGATCGCCAGAACTGACGGCCCGGGACGCAGAAGCCACGGGTTGGACGGGAACCAGTCCGTGGCCGTGGCGGCGTAGGTCGTCTGCAGGGTCTCCGGGTAGGGGCCCTCGCTGGAGAATACGGCCCACGCCCCCGCGGGGACCTCCATGCTGTCGAGGTCATCCGGCGGTGGCGCACTCAGCGCGACCCCGTGCAGGTAGGTGAGCATCGATCCCTCGGGGCTCGCCTGTCCCAGCTCGCCCTCGGGCTCACCGCTCACGGCGAGGATGCCGCGGGGGTCGGCGCCGTCGGTGCCCCGGCTGAGTTCCAGCAGCCGGGCGTTCTGCGCCTCGGTGACGGACTCGACGAGCGCCGCGATGTGCGGGTTGACGCCGGTGTAGAGGAGCGGCACCCGCGCGGAATGCCCGGCGAACCACAGTGTCGGTGTGTGGACGATGCGGACGTCCATCGGATCTCTCCCTTCGACGGTGAGGCGGAACCCCACGATGTGTTGTGACCGGACCGGGCCGCCGGCCACCCGCACCTCAGTGGGCGACACGCCGTGGACGGCCCGGAAGGCCCTGGTGAATGCCTCGGCGGAGGAGTAGCCGTAGCGGACCGCCACGGTGAGCAGGTCGGCGCGATCGGCGACGAGTTCGGCGGCCGCGAGGGTCATCCGGCGGGCCCGCACGTACTCGGATACCGGCATGCCGGCGAGCGAGGCGAACATCCGGCGCAGGTGGTACTCGGTGGTCCCGTGATCCGCGGCGGTCGCGGCGACCTCGGCGGCGGGGTCACCGCCGACCAGGGCGGATTCGAGCCGGTCGACGAGGGCGTTCAGTGCGGCGATCACGGTGTCGATCCTGCTGCAGCGCCGGGCTCGCCCGCCCGATAATCAATGCCGGATCCGGTGACCCGGGGGCGCTATCCCGTGCGCCGGCGAAGCGCCGAGAACAGCGCGCGCCCGCATCGCGACGACTCAGTGACGGGGCGGCGTCGCCGGGGCCCAGCGGCCGGGGAGAGGTCGGACAGGGGGAACCGATTCGCATTCCCGGCAGGACGGGCCCCGCCCAACGCGGACTCGTCCAACCCCGACCACTCGACGTAGTCCTCCCACGCGTCCATGTTCCTCCTCGGATCGGAACGACGTGTTCACTGCCAACGGTCTGGAGGCTAGTCGTCACCGACCCAAGACCAGGGCCCTGAGCAGGCAAATCGGGGGGTGAAAAGAGGGTGAATCGCGGGTGAGGGCGGGTGAGAAGGGTGAGTCGACTCTGCTCTCGCCGAGCCCCCCGTCCCCGTGGGTGCAGGGTGTCAGGCCCAGCGCTTCTCGCGGCGGCGGTCCACCACGCTGAACGCCAACGCTCCCGCGGCCAGCACCGCGATGATGCCCAGCGCCGCGCGGAACGCCAGCAGCCAGTCGCCCTGCGTCTCGACGATCCCGAAGAGCACCCCGGGCACGATCGCCGTGCCGACCGCCGTGCCCATGCGCTGGCCGAGCGAGATGATGCTGCCCGCGACGCCGCCGTAGGCCGGATCCACGGCCCGCAGGGTGAGGGTCTGGTTGGGCGATATGGTCATGCCCTGCGCGATGCCGACGAACGCCGCCGGGGCCATGAACACCAGGTAGTGCAGCGCGCCCGATTCGACGAACCCTGCCAGGACCATGAACGTCACGAGTGCGGTGATCGTGATGGAGAAGCCGGTGATGACCATCCGCCGGCCCAGGCGCAGGACGAACCGCCCCGCGACCTGCGCGGAGATGGCCGCGCAGACCGACGCCGGGAGGCTGATGAACGCCGAGTCGATGGGTGCGTAGCCCAGGTGGAACTGCAGGTAGAGCGGCATGATGACCCACAGGCTGGTGCCGCCCACGAAGTAGATGGACACGATGATCATGCCGTTGCGGAAGCCCGCGTCGCGGAAGATGTCCGGGTTGACCAGCGGCGGCCGCCCGAGCCGCTCGTAGCGCCGCTCCCACCACGCGAACGCCCAAAGCAGGGCCAGACCGGCGGGCACGAGCGCCCAGTACGCCGGGTGCAGGTCGCGGCCGAGGAACGGCAGCATCACCGCCAGCACGGCCACACCCAGCAGCGCGATACCGATGGGGTCCAGATCGAGCCGCCGACGCCCGGGGACCGGCCCGGTCGCAGACGGCCCTCGCGCGCCCGGGGCGTCCGCTCCAGTGGCGGAGCCGCCGGCGTTGTCGTCGTCGTTGTCGTCGTCCCGTCGGGCGGTGACCCGCTCCTGGCGCGCCATCGCCGCCGCGCGCGCCTTGGACCCGCCCACGTCCGGCCCGGCCTCGTCGGCGTGGGGGAGGGCGCGGTCGTCGGCGAGCCAGCGCTGCCCCAACACCAGGGCCAGCACGCCCAACGGCACGTTGACCAGGAACATCGCCCGCCAGCCCAGGTCCTCACCGAGGGCCTCGATGAGCAGCCCGCCCACCAGCGGCCCCGACGCGGTGGCGATGGAGACGGTGGTGGCCATGGTCGCGAAGGCCCGGGCGCGCGCCTCCTTGCGGAAGTACTTCTGGATGAGGCCGAAGGTCTGCGGGTTGAGCATCCCCGAGCCGACGCCCTGCACCAGGCGTGCGAGGTTGAGCATCTCGATCGACTGCGCGAAGCCCGCGATCAGCGCGCCGACGATGAACACGGTGACGCCGGCGAGGAAAATCCGCTTGCGGCCGGTCGCGTCACCGAGGCGTCCCGACGGCACCAGGAGCAGACCGAACGCCAGGGCGTACCCCGAGATCACCCACTGCAGGCTGCTGGACTCGGCGTCGAACGTCGTGCCGATCACCGGCAGGGCCACGTTGATCACCGACAGCGCCAGCAGCGCCATGAACAACGGCACCATCAGCGGCGTGAGGATTTTCGCCGTGCTCACCGGCCGGAGGGTCGCGGTCTCCACACGTTGATCGGTCACTCCCGCGATGGTATCCCCGGCGCGGACACGCGCCGCGGCGCCAGCGGCCCGGCCCCGGCGCCAGCGGTCCGGCCCCCGGCACCGTCTGGCGCGCACCGGATGTCACAGCCCCACAACAACCCGGTCACAACCTTCACCCACACCTGAGTCGTCGGTAACGTCAGGTCATGGCTGATCCAATCCGCACCGCAGAAGCAGATCCCATCCCGTACGCCGACCTCACCGAGCTGGGCGGCACCACCGGCCGGGCCGTGTCCATCTTCCTGCCCACGGCCCGCGGGGGCGCGGAGGTCCGCGAGAACCCCATCCGCGCCAAGTCGCTCATCAAGGAGGCCGAGGCCCAGCTCCGCGCCCACGGCGCCACGGGGGAGGAGACGGACGAGATCCTCGGGCCGCTGGTCACCCTCCTCGAGGACGACCCCTACTGGAACTCCATGGCCGACGGCCTCGCGATGTTCGCCGCCAAGGGCATCTGGCGTGCGTACCGCCTGACCACCGACCTGCCGGAGGCGGTCCACGTGAGCGATCGGTTCGCGCTCCGCCCGATCGTTCCGGCGGCGGTCGGCGACCGTACGTTCCTGGTGGTCGCGGTGAGCCAGAACAAGGTCCGGCTCCTCGAGGGCACCGCGTCGACGATCCGCGAGCTCGACCTGGGTTCGATCCCCGCGTCGGTCGACGACATGGCGGGTGACACGCAGCCGCCGCCGCACCAGCAGCAGCGCTTCAGCGCCGGGGCCGGCGCCGGACACGCGGGCAGCACCGCGGGTGGGGGCGTCGTGCACAGCCACGGCACCGGCGCCGAGGTCGGCGACGTGCAGCTGGAGAAGTTCCTGCGCCAGGTCGCGCACGGGGTCGAGGAGGTGCTCGAGCCCAACGACCGCCGCCTCGTGGTGTTGGCGGCCGTCGCCGAGTACATGCCGCGGTTCCGCGAGTTCCTGAAGTACGAGAATCTGGTGGACGAGGTCGCGGCCGGCAACCCGGATGCGCTGTCGCCCGGTGATCTCCACGATCGGGCCTGGAAGGTCGTGCAGCCCGCGTTCGGCCGTCTCGCCGAGCGCGACGCCGAGCGATTCGGCGACGCGATCGGCGCCGGCCGAGCGATCGCCGGCGGCGGATCGGACATCCTCAAGGCCGCGCAGGAGGCGCGTATCGAGCGGCTGCTCATCACCCGCCGCCGCTGCGGCGCCGATCACGGGCCCGACGACCTGGACTCGGCGATCGGCCAGGTCCTGGCGACGTCCGGGTCGGTCATCGTGGTGGACTCGCTGCCGCAGGACGTGTCGGAGGGCGCGATCCTGCGGTTCTGACGCACCAGTCGGCGGGCGGCGCGGGTGAGGTTCCGCGCCGCCCGCCGCGCTGTTCGTGCCCGCGCACGCCGCGCTGTCCGGCGCCCCGGCGCCCCGCGCCGCCCTCCGCGCGCACAGCTCTCGCTCAACTCGGATGTGTAGCGTCGGCGTCTTCACGCACACGAACAACGTGAGGAGATCGAGTGCGCACGAGGACATGGAGGGCGGCCGTCGCCGCCGCGGGACTCGCACTGGTGGTCGCGGGGTGCGGCGCCGGGGGCGACGACGACGAGGGCGGCGCCACGGCCGCGCCCGCAGCCGCCGAGCAGTCCGGACAGGCGGCCGGGCCGGATCAGGGTGGCGAGCAGTCGCCCGAGGGGCCCGATACGTCGGACGTCCCTGACCCGGTGGCCGAGGTGAACGGCACCGAGATCTCGCGTGACGAGTTCTTGTCGGTGTTCGAGAACCAGTACCAGCAGATGAGCATGCAGGCGCAGATGACGGGCCAGCCCGTCGACGAGGCGCAGCTCAAGAAGCTCACCACCGACGGTCTGGTCGGCACCGAGCTGCTCACGCAGGAGGCCGAGAAGCGGGGCATTGAGGTCTCCGACGAGGAGATCCAGGCGGAGCTCGAGGAGTTCGCCGAGACCAACCAGGTCAGCACCGACGAGTTCATCGCTGCGATGGGGGAGCAGGGGCTCGACCGCGACGCGGTGATGGAGCAGATCGACAAACAGCTGCGCGTCGAGAAGCTCATCACGTCCGAGTTCGGCGAGTTCGAGGTGACCGACGAGGAGGTCGAGGCCGCCTACGAGCAGATCGGTCAGCAGCAGGCGATGGCCGGCGGCGGTGCCGGCGGCGCGGCCGGTGGGGGCGGACTGCCGCCGCTGGAGCAGGTCCGCGGCGAGGTCTCCGAGCAGGTGCGGGTCCAGAAGGAGGCCGGCGCGATGGAGGAGCTGTCGCAGGAGCTGCGCGCTGACGCGGACGTCACCGTCCACCTGTAGGCCGCCACCTGTCGACCGCTGCCAGCTGGCGCGCCCGGCGGGCAGCGCCTACACGGTCACGTCGTTGTGCGGTAGCTGCTGTGAGACCCACGGGAACACCACTTCCATGAGCAGCAGGAACACCGCCACCAGCAGGGCCACTGCGATCAGCGCCTTCACCGGCCGCGGGCCGGGCAGGGATCGCCAGAGGTAGGCGTACATCTGTCAGTCCTCCAACGCGGCCGGGCGGCCGTCGGCCTTGGCGGTGGTCTCGGTGAGCACGGCGTGCACGATCAGCCTCTCGGCGTTCGAGTACATCGGGTGGCATGTGGTGAGGGTCACCAGTCGCTCGGGGGCCTCGGGCGTTCCTGCCGCGCCGGGTACGGGCGCGATCATCTCCACCGCGTCCGGGGTGGTGATGTGGCGGCCGCGGACGTGCGAGTAGTCACCTGTGGTGACCCGTTCGACCTGCTGCGGGGTGAGGCAGTCCTGCGCCGTGTCCCGCCGCTGCGGCCCGTCGGCCTCGACCGGCAGTAGCCGGTAGGTCATCCACTGGGTCTCGGTCTCGATCACGACCGCATCGCACGAGTCGAGCTGGTCCAAGCGCTCGAAGACGGCGCCTGATCCGTTGCGGTGCCCGGCGAGGGCGAAATTGCCCGGCTCGCCCGGCATCTGCGTGTCGACGTAGTGGCCGGGGCCGGTGCGCAGGTCCTCGTTCCGGGTGCCCTCCACGACCGCGTAGGTGGCATCGGGGCCGAGCGTTGGCAGGTGCACGCGGGCGAACGCATGGCCGAGCTGGGGAACCTTCGGGGGCACCGGTTCGCTGGTAGCGACGGGGGAGTCGTCCCACCGTCGGTCGAGTTCTGCGGCGGCCTCGTCCTGGAGCCGGCCGGCGGCGAGATTGGTCCAGAAGGCCTCATAGACGACGAAGAGCAGGAGGAGGGCGCCGACGGTCAGTAGCAGTTCCCCGGCGACCTGACCGATGGTGGGCGCGCGCCGGGGCGTCGAGCCTGTCGTGACGGGTTCGATCATCGGCGTGGTTCCTTCCTGGTGGTCGCTGCCGGCAGGCCTCGAGAATGGTCTCACGACGAGCACCGGCCCGCGGCGCAGCGTAGTGCTGCGCAGCGGGCCGGAACCGCCGGTAGTTGCTGTTACTAGTTGAAGAGACTCCCGGTCAGGTCGGACCAGTCCAGGTCGGAGCTGCCGACGTCGCCGCCGATGAGGTCGTACAGGAAGATCGACAGACTGCCGAGCAGGTCGACCGCGGCGGACCCGGTGGTCTGGACATCGTCGATGACGCTGCCGAGCGGGATACTGAACATGTTCTCTCCTCGAGGATGAGTGTGGTGGGACTCCCGGGACGGTGTGCCCCGCCTCCGGCGTTCCCGGAGGCGGGGCACACCGCCGGGTACTACTCCGTGTCGGCCAGGTTCCTGCGGTTGCGCAGCACCAGCCACGCACCGCCCGCGATCAGCGCGAGCGCGGCCCCGCCGAGCCAGGCCACGTTCGTGCCCGTCACGGCCAGGGTGGACGCACCACTGTTCTTCCCCGACGCGGCGGTCGCCGGCGCCGGCTTGCCCGGTGCTCCGGCATGACCGGCGGTCCCGGCCACAGAGGGCCGATCCGGTCGCGCCGGGTCCCCCGGGGTCGACGGGTCATCGGATCCTGCCTGATCACCCGTTTGCGGTCCATGGGGGCCACCCGGACGTTCCGGTCCCGGAGGAGTCGACGAGCCCGGCCCCGGCGGGGTCGACGAGCCACCGTCGAACGGAGGAAGCGGGATCGGGATCGGGAGGAAGATGAGCCCTCTGCTGCTGGTCTCGTTCTCCAGCTCCAGGCTCACCGGATCGCCCGCGTCACCGGTGAGGGTGACGACGACGCCGGTGGGCTCGCCCTCGATCTGCTCGATGTCCGCGTCACCGTCGGCGACGCTCCACGACACGGCGCCCCAGTTGACGTTGCTCACGTCGGTGTGGGCACCGGTCTCGATGAACGTGATCTCGGTGTCCAGAGGGAACTGGACGCTGCCGTCGACCACTGCCGCCTCGCATTCGGAGGTCGGCGTCATCCCACCGGTCGGGGTGACATCGACGATGCAGGACCGCTCCTCGTCGTCGGGGTCCGTCCAGGTGGCGGTCACCTGGAAGGTCGTCGACTCGTCGCCGGCAACCTGGTCGCCTTTCGGACCGGTGACGATCTTGTCGATCTTCACCTCGGTGGTCGGGATCGGACGGTTGCGGATCTCGACCTCGGCGTGGTCGCCGGGCACGATCTGCACGGTGTCCCGGTCGCCCGGTTCACCCGCATCCGCGGCCACGTAGTAGAACGGCCGCGCCCAGTCCATGCCCGCCAGGGGAGCGGGGTCCACCTCGGAGAAGGTGATCACCGTGTTCCTGGGCAGGACGTCACCGGACTCCCAGCTCCAGTCGTTCGCGGCGTCGAGGGTGATGCGATCACCAACGGCCGGAAAGTCGACGTCGGCCGGCAGCGCCGGGTCGATGCCGTCGATCCGGACCTCGAACTCGGCGCCGGCGGGGAGACCGGCGTCGGTCGCGGGGACCGGGTCCTCGCCGTCGAAGACGAACTTCTGGAAGCCGACCGAACCGTTCAGCCACTTCGCCTCGTTGGTGAGGGTGATGAGACGGCCGTCGGTCGGGTCGTCGGAAACGATGCCGGTGGCGGTGCCACCCGGGTTTGTGACCAGCCACGACTCGCCCGAGGGGTCGGTGCCCCACGAGACGTCGCCCCACTCGACGCCGGCGATCTCCGGCCGCGCGACCTCGGTGAAGGTCACCTCGGTGCCGACCGGGAGGTCGACGCCGAGAGGCGTGGACTCACCCTGGGTGACGGTCAGTTCCTCGGTGCGGTAGGTGGTTCCGTCGCGCCACCGGGCCTCGACCGTGAACCCCGTTTCGTCGCCCACGGCCTCGGCGGCCTCTCCGCTGACCTGCTTGGTCAGACGCAGCGTGCCGTCGTTCCTGTCGACGTGGTTGGTCACGGTCACCTCGGCGGGCTCCCGGCCGATCGTCACCACCGCGGAACCGGCGGTGGCGCCGGAGACGTCCCCGCTGAAGGAGGGCACGCCCCAGGCCAGGCCGTTGCCGTCGGGTTGGGGGACCTCGGTCAGGGTGACCTCGGTGCCGCCGGGCAGATCCTCGCCGAACGGAACCGGGGTACCGTCCGCGGGCAGCGTGAGGGTCCTCCGCTGCGCCCCCGACCCGTCGGTCCAGGCGGCGATCACCTGGAACGTCTCGGGCACCGCGTCGCTGAAGGCCTCGGGGCCGGTGAGGGCCTTGGAGATCTCGAAGGTGCCCTGCGTGATGGAGGCCTCGTTGGTGACGACGACGACGTTGGCCGCCGCGTCCTGGCCGATCACCAGCCGCTGCGGCTCGATGACCGGCTCCGACCAGGTGACCCGATCAGTGTCGACCGGCTCGACCTCGGTGAACGTCACCTCGGTGCCGACGGGCAGGTCGCCCAGGTCGTAGAACTGACCGTCACCGAGGGTGAACTCGCGGAGCTCCGTGCCGGAGCCCTCGACGCCGGTGTCGATGCTCGCCCGGACGACGAACCTCTCGTCACCGGTGAGTCCGCCGGCGGTGTTGTCCACGACGTTCTTGGTCACCCGCGCCGAGCCGTACTGCGCGTTGTTCTCCAGCTGCACCTCGACGTTGACGCGCGGCTGGATCGTGACCAGCGCCTGGGTGCGGTCCTCGCTGAGCTGGACACCATCGGCGGGCAGGAAGACGCCGGGCTCGAAGTAGACGCCGTTGCCGTGCGGGAGGTTGATCTCGGTGAGTCGGATCTGCCAGCCGGCACCGCGGGTGAAGTGGCCGCTGACCGCCGGCCCGTCGGCCGTCACCTCGACCGTGTACTTCTCATCGGGCGTGGCGGTCGCCGGGTCGGTACCCGGGGCGAACTCCTCGACCTGCACTGTGAACGGGGTGTCCCGCGCGAATTCCTCGGAGAACGGGGCGATGACCTTGTCCAGGGAGAAGGAGCCGCGGGCCACGCCGCGGCCCGTGCCGCCGGCGCCCGAGCTGCGGCTCTGGGAGGCGCCCTCCTCGAAGCCGCCCCCGGCCACGTCGTTCGAGTAGACGGTGCCGCGGGCATCCACGCCGCCGCTGGAGGTACAGAGCGTGTAGTCGATGTCGTAGGTGATCTCGCGGTTGTAGTCGCCCTCCTCCCGCGGAAGGGTGAAGGTCAGTGTCCTGCCCTCGAGCGTGACCGATGTGCCCTCGGTGAGGTCCCGGGTCGCGTTCTCGTCGGCGTTGTTCTGGAAGTCCCGGGCGGTCACCGTGAGGTTGAGGTTCTCCTTGAGATCGTCTCCGACCTCGCACACCGCCTGGGACTCCGAGAACGTGTCCTCGATGACGGCTTCGGACAGCTCCTCGAAGTCGTGTCCCGGCACGTCGATCCGCCAGTCGATGGTCGTACCCGCCGGCTGCTCCTCACCGTTCACGACCCGCGGCTCCTGGTTGTAGGTGCCGCCCTTGTTGCCGGGGAAGGTGTGGCCCTTCACGGAGTTGCTGACCACCGCGCCGTTGATGGTCGCAGTATTGGTGAACTCGACTGTCGAGTCGGGGACCTCGTCGCCCGTCACACACGTCGGGAACTCGATGATGTAGTACTTCTCGGGGTCGAACTCGCCGTCATTCCAGGTCAGACCGAGAGTGAAGCTCGTTGCCCCGTCGGCGGGCTGACCGGTGATCGTGAACCGGTCCGTCACGCGGGTCGACGCGGAGCTGTTCTCACCGGGAAGCGGCAGGTGGTCGCGCATCGTGACGGTCAGCCCGAGTCCGTCGGCGCACACCCCGTGGTTGGTGCTCAGGGACTCGTCGATCGTGACCGATCCATCGGCGGTGAACACCGTGCCGGGGACGAAGACGTCCCAGTTGAGCCGCGAGTACCGCGAGCCACCCGCCCAGGATCCCGACTTGGACGGGGACGTGGTCGGAGTCCAGGTCTGACCGATGCCCTCGCCGACGACCGTGCCGCCGATGTCCACGGAGTTGGTGTACTGGGTTCCGGAGGGGTCGACCTCGCCGCTCGTGGTGCAGGTCATGTACTGGACCCGGTAGAGGAAGTCCTCGTCGAAGGCCTCACCGGTGTCGATCACGATGGAGATCGGGGACCCGGCCCCGCCCTGGGTGACGCTGACGCCACCGGGAACCACCGGCATGTCGTCCCCGCGGCCGGCCCGCAGGGACGGGGCGGACCGGTCCACGCAGAGCTGCATGTTCGGAGACAGGGTGTCCTCGAGGGTCACCGCGCCGTTCTCGTCGGCCAGCGCGGCCAGCTCGCTACCCGGGATGTCGATGGTCCAGGTGATGGCCTGCTTGTCCGGCGTGAACGCGCCGGACTTCTCGGCGTCGCCGA
Organism: Dietzia lutea; assembly: GCF_003096075.1. Taxonomy (NCBI): domain Bacteria; kingdom Bacillati; phylum Actinomycetota; class Actinomycetes; order Mycobacteriales; family Dietziaceae; genus Dietzia; species Dietzia lutea. The sequence continues at coordinate 588,319 of NZ_CP015449.1, forward strand.
TCGTCACGCCGTCACCGATGCCGCCGTCGCCGGGAAGGTCCACGACCGTGACCTCGCCGCTCAAGCGGAACTCCACCGTCTCGGAGGTGACGCGCTCGGTGGCCGTGGAGTACAGGTAGAAGGTCCCCCCGACGTCGGAGAGGTCGTTGACGGTGTCGGTGAGCGTGCACGTCACCGTGTTGTTCGCGATCGCACAGTTGCCCCAGACAGTGCCGCCGTCGCCGTTGAGCGGGAAGCCCTCCGTCTCGACCTCGAGGGCGTCCGGGAACGCGATGGTGAACTGGTCGCCGCCCACGGCATCGTCCGGCGCGGTCCAGGTGCCCTGGACCCCGACGGTGTCTCCGATCAGGAGGGTCTCCCCGGGAGGTACGGCATCCGGGTAGCGCTCGAGCTCCTCGATCGTCACGACGATGCCCGGATTGAGGGCGAACGGCTCGACGTTCCGGGTGCCCACCCGGGGCGCCTGGCGGAGCGCCTCCGCGGACGGCACCGAGGACGGCGTCGTCCGCGCCGAGGTGCTGGTGCGCGGCTGGGCCGAGGTGGTCGCCGTGCCCGACGACGTGGCTCCGGTGGGTCCGTCACTCCGGGCGGACGGCGCTGCCGATGTGGTCTGGGTGGTCGCCGAAGTGGTTGGCGTCGCGGACGTCTCCTGCGCGGACGCCGCCCACGGGAAGGTCAACGAGGTGGCAATCAGCGCGAGCACAGCGAAGATCACCGGGAGGGCGATCCACCGAACCACCCCCTCCCCGTGGCGATGTGGGAGGACGAGATTACGCATTGTGGTCCTTTCGATGTGGCTTGTGGTTCGGCGAACAGCCGGGAGAGGCGGGCGCGATCGGCGGAGACGCGCCATTTCGGTGGGCGAGCGGATGATCCGACTCAGCTGAGAGGGGCGTAAGAAACCGGGATGCTGGTTCAGGAACCCGTGAAGAGGGCTTTTATCGGATGACCGAGTCGCAGAAGTTCAAGGGCGCCCCCCGCTCAAGGAATCGCCCGCCCGTCCGTAGGGCGTCCGGTGTCACGTTTCTGGGTCCTTCCTGGACGTCGTGGCGTTACCCGCGGTCAGAGGCCGAAAGCATGGTCGCGATGCCCGCTATCGGTGCGGACGAGGCGCGGCGGGGCCCGGCTGGAGCTACCGCAGGTGTTCTGTTCGGCGATGGGGCAACCGTATGGACAGTAGTTTCTCTGTCTTAGAAATTGCTATGTCAGTGCGGGTGATGCGCGGGTGAAAAGGGGGCGAAAGCTCACGGGCAACGCGGGCGGGAGGTTTCGTTGCCTCGGACGAGACCCTCCGGCGTCAGGATTCGCGGAAGCGGGTTCACACGAGGCCGAGTCGGCGGGCCATCTCGACGGTGTCGGCGCGGGAGCGTGTCGACATCTTTCGGTAGATCGAACGAACTTGGGTCTTGACCGTGTTCACGCTGACGACGTGCTGCCTGGCTATGGCGCTGATCGTGGCGCCGGTTGCCAGGCTCCGGAGAATGACGAGTTCTCTGTCCGTGAGACGGACCGGAGGCGCGGACGCCCGGGAAGCCGGGAAAGCCGACACGGTGCCGTCCGGGTCGACCGGAAGCTCCGGACCCAGTGCGGCCAACTGACGCAGCATGTCGCCGGGAAGCATCATGAACGGGCGGCGCAGTCCCGTGAGGCGCGACAACGTGACGGCGCGGTTCAGATACTGCCGCGCTGTGTCCGGCGCGCCCCCCGCCAACGATGCGGCGGCGCCGACCAGCGACAGTTCGATGCAGTCGCGCACGGTGCATCCGAGGTCCGTGTCGTACTCGTCGACGATCGCCAGCGCCCCGGGGAGATCACCTATGTGGAGGCGTATCCGCGCTCGGGCCGCCGCGGAATGCGGGTTGGTGGACTCGCCGACGAGGTCCTCCGCCGCCCCGGTACGGCCGAGTGCCAGCAGCAGATCCGCTCGTATCGAGGAGAGCAGATGGCCCACCACGGCGCCGTTGCCGTGCATTGTCGGGAACCGCCGCATCTGGAAGTCGATGTAGCGGAGTCCGTCCGCGGGCGTGCCGGTCGTCAGGGCGAGTTGGCCGTAGGCGTAGAGCCCGAAGCCCCAGAACTCCTCCTTGTCGTCAGGTGGTCCCAGTTCGGTGATCAGGTGCAGTGCTGAGTCGGTGTCGAAGCGGTCGAGGCTGCTGAGTGCGGCGGCGATCATACCGGCGGGACGGACGACCAACTCCGACTCTGTCGGAAGCGCCGGGTGGCGACTCTCCTGATCGATCCAGAACCCGGCTTCCGCCATATGCCCCAGTACAGCGTGTGCCAACGCCAACTTCCCGGCGGCGTCCCGCTCGATGAAGGTGCCGGCCCCCGCCCGGTGCCCGCGGCGCAGTACCTGGATCGCGTCATCGAAACGACCGGCCACGAGGAAACTGATGCCGACGTGCAGGCAGGCGAAACCGAAGCCGTCCCGCTCCGCCGCGGTGGAGGCGTCCGGGTCCGGTATCGGTAAGCGCATCAACGGCTCGCATTCCTCGGCGGCGGCCTCGAACTCGCCCCCCAGGCGCAGCGCGATCGCTCGCATCAACTGCTCGGCGTCATCCGGCGTGTCCGCGAGGGTCTCGACCTCTGGGCGCGGTGCCGGACTGTCCTTGGGCGCCGAGAACTGCCGGTGCATCCGTCGGAGCGTGTCGAAGAGCGGTTCACTCTCGAGTACCTTCGGGGGAATCCGTGCCAGGTCACCGTCCATGTGGAGGAAGTCGGTGGTGTAGAGGGTTCGCCAGTGTTCACGCAGGATGTCGAGAACGAGATCCCATTCCTCGGCGTCGATGGCGTGGACGAACGCCGTGCGGGGCCGACCTCGGTCGAGCCAGTGCTGCGCCAATGCGAGGAGCGCGCCAGACAGGCGTCCCGGCTCCTCGGACTTCATCAGACGGAGCAAGGACGCTCTGACGGGGACCGGCACGATCCACGTCGGCTCCGTCGCGGTGGTGTCGGGGAGCACCATGCCGAGTCGCTCGAGCATTCTGAGTTGGGAACTCGCCGAGCGTCCGCCGGCCAGAACCTCGGCGGCTTCCGTGGTGAGCGGCACGGCCGCCGCCGAGAGAAGGGCGAATTCCCGCACACTTGCCAGGTCGCGGTCGATGGTCAGGAGGCGGCCGATGAGACGGTCCACTGCGCCCCGCACGCGGTCCCCCGATGACTCACGAGCTGGACCGGACCTCAGCAGATCAGTGACGGCTGTGGTGACCAGCCCTGCCATTCCACCGGTCACCGTATCGAGCACCGCTCGGGCGCGGCGGTCCAACGGGACTCCCGCACCTTCGAGCATCGCAGCGATCTCGTCGGCGGTGGCCAAGAGCTCGTCCGGGGTGACGAGGACGAGGTCACCGACCAGATCGGTGGTCCGATACCAATTTCCCGCAGTGCGAGTAGTCGCGATGATGCGTAGACCGTGGGGCGATGCCTGTCGTAACAGGTCCCGAATGCGAGCCTCCGGTTCGTCGACCAGGTGAACGTCGTCGAGGATGAGGCTGAGAGGCCCGCGCTGTGACGCAACGACAGAACGAAGGACCTCGAAGCTTCCAGGTCGAGAGTCGCGTGCTGCCGTGCGTTGCTCACCGGCTCGCTGTTCCGCCGGAGATAATGACTGCAGCACCCGGGCCCAGTAGTCGCCCTCGGAGGTGTGTGGGTCGGGCGCCACGACACTGGCTATCGCGCCCGTCCGGCCCGGGTTGTCAGTGAGCCATGCCTTCAGAAGGGCGGTCTTTCCAGTCAGGCGCGGGCCGTGGACCACGACCAGCCGTTCGTCGCCGGATAGCGCCGAGAGCAACCGTCGGCGTGGTAGCGCCGCCGGCGGGCGTCCATCGACCGGACCGTCGATGGGGCTGAACGACTGGGGTTCCGAACCCCGACCGGGAGGACGCGAAGCGCAGCCGGGATCGTCTCGATCACGCGCGATCATCGTTTACCCAGCTCCTCACGCCCGCTCCTGGTACAGACGCGTCTACCCTGCCAATCACTACATACGTAACACCTCAGATGATCGTAGCAAGAGGCGCGAACTCGACCACTTGCGCGCCGCGTCCGGTCGCTCTCGTGCGAAGTCATGTCTCCTGATGGGCGGGCCGCGGACAGAGCGCACTCCGAGGAGGTGAGATCGGATCCGTGGGGGGGTGGGGCGGATTCCGGTAGCGACTGTGGTCGTCGTCGCGGGTATGGCGGTCATCCACGCTCCGTCGGCGGCATCGCGATCTGCGGCCCCGCCGGCACAGCCACCGTCCACGGCGACGCCGCCTCCGCTGGCCTCCCTGCCCGGCGCTGGCCCGGCGCGGACCCCGCGGACCCCGCTCGCGCCGACGGATGGAGGTCGCGTGGAGGTCGGCGCGGGGGCCGACCACCAGGGCGACGACGAGCTCCGCCACCTCACCCTGTCGGCAGGGAGGAAGATCTCGAACGGGCTGACGGCCCGGCCGGGAGGCGCGTCGGTGATCACCACCCCCGCGGCTCCACGAGACCGACAGCTCGGCAGACGGGACGCCGACCGTGGGCGCCCGCGTTCGCCACCACGCTGCGGCCCGACTCCGCTGCCGCCGACGGGGTGCTCGGGCCGTCGTGGCGACTCTCGACGGCGGGACCGCGTCAGAGCGACGTGGGGTAGGTCTCGGGTCGCTCTCCGTCGACCCAGACGCCGGTGGTCTCGAGGGGCTCGAGTGCGCGGGTGGTGTCGATGTGGATGACGGCGTCGAACTGGTCCGAAGGCCGCGCGTGGAAGTAGTGGCTGTCCCGTTCACTCTCGGGTAGATAGATGACGCCGATCGCTCTCTCGAGTCGCACGTCCCGGAGGGCGTCGGCGACGGTGTCATCGGCCGTCGTGCGGAGGAAGAACGAGTCCTCGCCGATCTCGTGGAACAGTTCCTCGATGCTGCCGGCGAGGGCCGGGCGGACGATCCTGCGTTCTGCGGTGCCTCCCCACTCTCTCGCGGCGGTGACGGTTCCGTGATGCGTGGTGAGTCCGATGAGGCGGCACTGGTCTCTGTTCCGCTGCCGGACCAGGTGGCCGAGGGTGAGTTGGCCGCGGGCACCGTATTCGGTGGCATGGGCGTCGCCGACATGGGAGTTGTGGGCCCACACCACGACGCGCGCCGAGTCGTCATTGTGGCGTTCTAGGTGGTCGATCAGCGCGTCGAGAGTGTCGGCCATGTGACCGTCGCGGAGGTTCCACGAACGGACGTTCCCGCGGAACATCGCTCGATAATAGTGCTCCGCGTTCCGGACACTCCACGCGTTCCGCTCGGCGTGGAACTGCTCGTTCTCGGCGTCGAGGCCGTCGGCCCGCAGATAGTCGATGGCGTGGCGCTGTAGCTCGCGCAGCTGATCGACGACCTCGGTTTCGCAGGATTCCCCGGCGCCGAACGCGGCGGCGTACCCGTACGCCTGTCCGTCACTGCTCGGGGACCTGTCGAAGCATGCGTAGCGTTCGCGGGCCCGACCCGCCGCGCGGGGGTCGACCCGATCCAGGTAGTCGATGACCTCGTGCATCGACCGGTGCAGGCTGTAGATGTCGAGTCCGTAGAACCCGGCCGTGGAACCGCCGTCGGCGGCCGCGTCCGCGTTGTGTCGCCGGAGCCAGGACACGAAGTCGACCATGACCGTGTTGCGCCACATCCAGGCCGGGAACCTCTCGAATCCGCGCAGTGATTGCTCTGCTGTGGAGTCCGGGCCCTCGTGATGGACGAACCGGTTGATCCGGTAGGCGTCAGGCCAGTCCGCCTCCGCCGCGACCGCCGTGAACCCCATCTCCTCGATGAGGGTGCGGGTGATCTCCGCGCGGGCGGCGTAGAACTCGTGTGTGCCGTGGGAGCTCTCGCCGATCAACACGATCCGGGCGTCGCCGACGAGGTCGCGGAGGTCAGCCGGGTCGGGCACTCCCGCCGGGGCGCGTCGGCACGTGGGGCGGACGAGGTCCACGACAGAGCGGAGGTGACGTGCCCGAGCACGGGCCGCATCGCCGGCCGCGGTCGGTCTGTCGACGAGCGTTCGCACCTCGGCGTCCTCCACCCGGCTGAAGTCCCGGAACGACTCTCCGACCGACCGGAACGGGAACGGCGTCGTGACACAGACGACGTCGTCGACCATCGCCGCGAGTTCGCGACAGGTCGATGCGGGCGCGACCGGGACCGCGACGACGATCCGCCTCGGGTGCCGCTGCCGCAGTGCGTTGATGGCCGCGACCATGGTGGACCCGGTCGCGAGGCCGTCATCGACCACGATCACGACCTTCCCGGCGACATCGAGCGGCGCCCGGCCGCCCCGATAGGCCGACTCCCGACGCGCGAGCTCCCGCGCTTCACGGTCGACGACGTCGTTGACCCGGTCGGGAGCGATGCCGATCTCTCGCACCACGACGGTGTCGAGAGGTGCGCCCAGGGCGGCCGCCACCTCCCACGCGACGGGCACACCCCCGCGAGCGAGCCCGAGCACCACGACGTCGTCGTCGCGGTAGGCGGTCAGCAGTTCGCCCAGCGCCCGGCCGGCCTCTCGGCGGTCCTCGAACAGTCGACCCGGGTCGCCTGCCGGTACGTGCGTCGTGCTGGTGGTGTCCATGGCGTTCTGCGCCGCCTTCGCGGGTGATCGATCAGGTGGTGGGGCGGATGACCGCGACCGCGCACGGCGCCGTCTGCAGCAGCCGCCGACTGACCGAGCCCAGCAGCAGGCCGGCGAAACCGCCGTGGCCCCGCGAGCCGGTGACCAGCAACGACGCGCCGGCCGCTTCGTCAGCGATCGTGACGGCGGGCTCGCCGACGACGAGGATGAGCTCGACTTTCACGCCCGGGTGGCGGGCCTCGTGCGGGGCGAGGGAGTCGAGGATCTCTTTCTCGTCCTCGGCGATCACGCTCTCGGCCAGCCGGTCGATGTCGAACAGCGAGGACCCCGGCAGCCGGGGCACCTCAACTGAGTGGACTGCCCGCAGTCCGGTCCCGCGGCGCTCGGCCTCGGCGAACGCGTAGGCGACGGCCGGCTCGCTGGCCTCCGAGCCGTCGGCGGCCAGCACGACCGGGCCCCCGGTGGGATCCGCGGGCGTGTGCGGCGTGATGACGATGACCGGGCATGTCGCGTGCTCGACGACCCCGGCGGACGTCGAACCCATGGCGAAGTCCTCACGCACGGTGAGCCCGCGGCTCCCCACGACGATCGCCGACGCGTCGCGGCCGGCCTCGACCAGTGCCCCGACGGGGCTGTCGGCGATCACCCGGTAGGTGGTGGGGACCTCGGCGACGAGATCGGCGAGCTGGTCGCGCATGGCGCCCTCGACGTTGGCGCGGGCGGTGTCGTCGAAGGCGACCACGCGGCCGACGGCGCGGTCGGCCGAGATCACCTCGAGCGGTGTGCCCATCTCGCGGGCCCGGGCGACGGCCCAGGCCACGGCTCGACGGGAGTCCTGCGAGCCGTCATAGCCGCACACGATCGGTCCGGTGGCGGTCTCCGTCATGGCGTCCTCCTGCGCGTTCTCGGGTCGCCCGCCAGCCTAGTCGGCCGCCGCCCGGCTCCGGCCCACTCCTCGGGCCGCCCGGCCCCGGCCCTCTCCTCGGGCCGCCCGGCACCGGCCGACCACTCGAATTGAGAGCATCCCATATGGGATGAGTTCCCTTTTTGGACTAGTTCCAGAAAGTGGGCTATGGTGAGTGCCATGACGACAGCAGGGGAACAGGGAGCACTGCTCCGACAAGCCGGATTGAGGGTCACCTCGCCGCGTCTTGCGGTCCTCGACGTCGTCGCCGGTCGTCCCCATATCGCGGCGGAGGACGTCGCCTCCCTCGTCCGGGAACGACTGGGCGCGGTGTCCACGCAGACCGTCTACGACGCGCTGCGGGTGTGTACCGAGGTCGGTCTCATGCGCCGTATCGAACCCGCCGGCTCGCCGGCGCGGTACGAGCGACGCACGGGGGACAACCACCATCACCTCGTGTGCCGGCACTGCGGGCGCATCGAGGACGTCGAATGCGCGGTCGGGCACGCGCCCTGCCTCGCCGCCGACAGTGACCACGGCTTCCGGATCGACGAAGCAGAGGTCAACTACTGGGGCACATGTCCCGAATGTCGGGCGAAGCAGTCCGAGCTCGTCTAAGACTGAGACCCAGATCACATCCACTCCACACCTTCCATCCGAGGAGCATCACGACGTGACCGTTCACCCCGCCGACCGCGGCGTTCGCGACTTCCAGCCCGGTTCGCACACCACCACCGACAGCGGCCAGCCCGTCCCCAACGACGAGTTCAGTGCCCAGGTCGGCCAGCAGGGCCCCCAGCCGATCCACGACTTCTACCTGATCGAGAAGCTGGCGCACTTCAACCGCGAGAACATCCCCGAGCGGCTGCCCCATGCCAAGGGCTCCGGCGCGTTCGGCGAGTTCGTCACCACCGAGGACATCTCGGACATCACCTGCGCCGGCCTGTTCCAGAAGGGCGTCAAGACCCCGATGCTGGCCCGCTTCTCCACCGTCGCCGGTGAGAAGGGCAGCCCGGACACCTGGCGCGACCCGCGTGGCTTCGCGCTCAAGTTCTACACCGAGGAAGGCAACTACGACCTCGTCGGCAACAACACCCCGATCTTCTTCATTCGCGACGCCATCAAGTTCCCGGACTTCATCCACTCGCAGCGGCGCAAGAACGCCTCCGGCCTGCGTAACCACGCCATGCAGTGGGACTTCTGGACCCTGAGCCCCGAGTCCACCCACCAGGTCACCTGGCTCATGGGCGACCGCGGCATCCCCAAGACGTGGCGCCACATGGACGGCTTCGGCTCGCACACCTACCAGTTCATCAACGCCGAGGGCGTGCGCCACTGGGTCAAGTTCCACTTCAAGACCAACCAGGGCATCGACTTCCTCACCCAGGCCGAGGCCGACAAGCTGGCCGGTGAGAACGCCGACTACCACCGCGAGGACCTCTACGAGTCCATCAAGAACGGTGACTACCCGTCCTGGGACCTGCACGTGCAGGTCATGCCGGTCGACGAGGCGGAGACCTACCGCTACAACCCGTTCGATCTGACCAAGACCTGGTCGCAGCGCGACTACCCGCTGCGCAAGGTCGGCACCATGACGCTGAACCGCAACCCGCAGAACCACCACGCGCAGATCGAGCAGGCCGCGTTCGCGCCGACCAACATCGTCAAGGGCATCGGCTTCTCGCCCGACAAGATGCTGCTCGGCCGCGTCTTCGCCTACCCGGACATCCAGCGCTACCGCATCGGCGCCAACTACCAGCAGGTCCCGGTCAACCGGCCGCTCTCGCCGGTGAACTCCTACTCCAAGGAGGGCGCCATGCAGTTCGAGTTCCCGCACCCCGCGCAGGCCGAGTACCACCCCAACACCATCGGTGGCCCGTCCGCCGACGCGTCCAAGGCGTTCGACATCGGCTCCTGGGACACCAAGGGCTCGGACATCTACCGCGGCGACGTGAGCCCGCACGCCGATGACACCGACCAGGTCCAGGCCGCCATCCTGTACCGCGAGGTCATGGACGACGCGGCCCGCGAGCGGCTGGCGGCCAACATCGCCGGCCACGTGTCCGCGATCCACCCGGACGAGACCGAGCTGCTCGAGCGCGTCTACGCCTACTGGGCCGCCGTCGACGAGGGCCTGTGCCAGGCCGTGAAGGCCGGCGTCGAGGCCGGCCCGCGTGGCAACCACCGGCTGCAGGACTGACGACAGTCAACAGAACGGGCATACTGGGAACGTCCAGTGCACGATCCGATTCACTTCCACGACCCGGGAAAACCGGGTCAGAAGGGAGCCATGATGGCTGCTGATTCGAATGGTCTGTTCACCTCGTTCGTCCCCGCCGAGGCTCAGGAGGCGGTGACGAACGCCCTGCAGGAGTCGCTCGTCGACCTGATCGACCTGTCGCTCGTCGCCAAGCAGGCGCACTGGTCGGTCGTCGGCCCGCGCTTCCGGAGCATCCACCTCGCGCTCGACGAGGTCGTGACGGACGCCCGCGCCTTCGTCGACGAGGTGGCCGAGCGCGCCACCGCCGTCGGCGTAAGCCCGGACGGCCGCTCCGCGACGGTCGCGGCCAACAGCGCGCTCGACGAGGTCTCGGCCGAGTTCACCTCGGACGACAAGGTCGTGCTGGTCATGACCGAGGCTCTCGAGGCGGCCATCAAGCGACTGCGGTCGAACATCGGCAAGGTCGGCGACGACCCCGTGACCGAGGACCTGCTCATCGGCATCAGCGCCCGGCTCGAGCAGTTGCACTGGATGTGGCAGGCCCAGTCGGTCTGATCCGGGTGGCCTGACCCTCCCACCCACGAAATCCGCTACTCCGCCTACGGATCCGCGCCCCTCACACGGGTAGCGGATCCCGCGGCGGGGTAGCGGATTTCGTCATTTCGGCCGGGGACGACGACAAGGTGGACTCGTACCCCGGCGGCGCCCGGGGTCAGCCGGACCGGGCCACCGCCAGCGCGTCGTGGTCGGCGATCGCGCGGCACGACCGGCGCATGAGCACGGTGAACATCTCGTCGCCGCGGGGCGTGCGCGTCCCGTACATCCACCCGAAGATCCCCAGCACCGGAGTCTGCAGCAGCCCGTAGACGTAGTCGTCCCAACACTCGTCCGCCGAGTAGCCGGTGACCCCGTGGCCGAGCAGCGCGCGGTGGTACTCCGCGACGATCTCGTGCTCCGCGGACCGGCGGTCGTCCACCGTGAGGCTCGAGCCGAGGAAGCCGCCCAGGTCCCGCCCGGGAAGGCCCACCGCCAGCGTCTGCCAGTCGCACGCCAGCGAGGGACGGCTCCCGACCGGGTCGACCAGCATGTTGTCGGCCCGGTAGTCGGCGTGCAGGAGAGCGAACCGCTCGGTCCGCCCGCTGGCCCACCGGGCGATCAGCGGGGCGATCCCGGCCATGATGCGGCGCTCGTCGTCGTCGAGTCCTCCCCCGAGCTCGGAGAGAAACGCCTCCACCGCCGGCCCGCCGAGCTCCTGCAGGGTGACGTTGTCCTCGACCGACGGCGCCGACAGGCCCTCGATGCGTCGCAGCTCGGGGTCGCACCACCGCGGCCCGTGCAGGCACGCTAGGTTGGTCGCGCAGTCCACGGCCTGATCGATCGGCAGGCCGGCGAGCTGGTCGCCCTGGGTCAGCGGGGCCACGTCGTCCAACACGAGCGTGAACTCACCCTCCTGCTCGCCGAGCTCGGCGAACCGCGCCCGCGGGACCCGCACCGCCACCGTCGGCGCGAGGTCGCGGTAGAACAGCACCTCGCTGCGGTACACGCCGTGCAGCAGCGGGCGCATGCCCTCGTCCGGATTCGGCAGCTTGACGAAGAGCGTCGGCGGGAGCCCGTCGCCGTCGACGTGCGCGACCACGCAGCACCCGATCTGCCCCGTGCCCACCAGTTCCGTGCGCACCGACCGGACCTCGGTGCCCAGCGCCTCCGACAGCCACGGCGCCGTCACCTCCTCCGGCGTACAGGCCACCCGGGGGTTCGACGCGACGCTGGTCATGACGGCAGGTCCTCTCGGAGGCAGGCGGTGTCCGGTCGCGCGGTGGCCGGTGACGGCGCACCCGCTCGCGCGGCGGCCGGTGTCGACACGGTCGTTTCCGCCGCGCGACGGTGCGGTCGGATCCGACCCGGGTTGGCGTCGAGATGGGCGAAGCGGTCGGCGTCCCTCCGCCGCCGCCACTCGGCGAGCACCGGTGCGAGCTCGTCGGGCGTGGAGCCGTGCAGCACCACCGAGTCCGCGCCGAGCGCGAGCTGCCCGTCGACCCGGTCCGCGCAGTGGGCGGCGGTGCCCACCGCGGCGGTGGCGAGCCACTCGTCGGGCAGCACGTCGGCCGCGTGGCGCAGCAGGTCGAGGTCGTCGGTCGCGTCGAGCGCACCGGAGTGCGCTGACAGCCGCTCGTCGGCCCGGAACCGCTCGAGCCCCGCCGGGTCCCACTCGTTGACGCGGACCAGGACGTCGCCGTAACCGGTGAGGTAAGTGGCCAGCCGGCCGACGAGCTTGCGCAGGCGCGCCGCCTCGTCGAGCGAGTCCTCGATCGTCGCCATTACGGACCAGACGCGGACGCTCGCGGGATCGCGGCCGGCACGCTCGGCCGACTCGCGCACCAGGCGCACGCAGCGCTCGACCGCCGCATCGGACATGAAGGTGTGCAGCACGACCCCGTCGGCGATCCGCCCGGCCAGCCGCAGCTGGTTGTCGCCCATCGCCATGAGCAGCACGGGGATGTCCTCGTCGAACGAGGAGTCCTGCACGAGGTACGGGTAGCTGCCGGCGGGCCCGTCGTGACCGACTACCGCGCCGCCACTCCACAGGGTGCGGTAGATGCCGATAGCGTCCTCGAGCTGCGCGGACGTCGCGTGCGGCAGGCCCATGATGTCGAAGAGCATCGGGATCCCGCGGCCCAGCCCGAACGCGTAGCGCCCGCCGGACATGCGGTGCAGCGTGGCGGCCATGGTGGCGGTGACCAGTGGGTGGCGGGTGTTGTGGTTGGTCGCCGCGGTGCCCACGCCGATCCGACTCGTCGCGGCCACGGCGGCGCCGGCCATCACCGCCGCGTCCTTGAGCGCGAACCGTTCCGAGAGCAGGATCGACCCGAGTCCCAGCTCCTCGGCGCGGGCGGCCTCGGCGACGAGGTCGGCGGGCGCGGCGCTGTGACCGGCCAGTCCGTAACAGGCGAGCTCGGGCATCAGGTGGTCGGTGGCATCGTGCGGCATGGGCACCCTCTGGCGGCGGACCGTCACCCCGGAACAGGTGATGCAAGTCACACTAGCGGCCGGGCGGGCGTTGCGGTCGGTTCCCGTCACTGACCGTGGGGAGCCGTGCAGATCGGCGCTACAGGCCCAGCACCGCCCGGGCGATCAGGAAGTACACGACGAGCCCCGTGGCGTCGACGAAGGTCGTGATGAACGGGTTGGAAAAGACGGCCGGGTCCGCCCGGACGGCCTGGGCGAGCAGCGGCATCAGCCCACCGACGGTCGCCGCGATCGTGCACAGCGCCAGCAGCGTGAGCCCGATGACCAGGCCGAGGTCGGTGTCGTAGACCAGCCCGGTGACCGCGAGGCCCACGGCGCCGAGGATGACACCCAGTGTGAACCCGGCGCGGATCTCCTGGCCGAGCACCCGCAGCGCGTCGCGGGGGCTCACGTCGCCGAGTGCGAGCGCGCGGGTGACGGTGGTGGCGGCCTGGTTGCCGGTGTTTCCTCCGGTTCCGATGATGAGCGGGACGAACAACGACAGCGCCACCACCTGCTCGATGGTCGCCTCGAACACCTCGAGGACCTGCACGGTCAGCGCGGCGCCGAACGCCAGCACGAGCAGCCACACGACGCGGGAACGCACCAGCGCCCGCACGGGCGTGGCGAGGTAGGGGCGCCGCAACGGTTCGGAGCCACCGGCGCGGGCGGTGTCCTCGGTCTCGGCGTCCTCGAGGATCCGCAGCGCGTCGTCGAAGGTGAGGATCCCGACCAGGCGGTGCTCGTCGTCGACGACCGGCAAGACGATGAGGCGCTCGTCGGCGGAGCGGCGGGCGGCGGCCTCCGCGGACTCGCGGGCGCGGGCGGTGATCGCCTCGTTCATGAGGTCCCGCACGGGCGTGCCCGGCTCGGCGCGCATGATCGCGCGCAGCCCCACGATCCCGACCAGCCGCCGTTGATCGTCGGTGACGGGGATGGCGTAGATCGTCTCCGCGTGGTCGATACGCCGCCGGACCCGCTCGAGGGTCTCGCCGGCGGTGACGTCGGGGTGGGTGGAGACGAACTCCGGGCTCATCCGTCGGCCCACCGAGCCGGTGGGGTAGTCGAGCACCGCCGCGGTGAGCGCCTGTTCGTCCTGGTCGAGCTCCCGCAGGAGCCGCGTGGCCACGTGGGCGGGGAGCTCGTCGACGAGCCCGGCGCGGTCGTCGGGGTCGAGGTCGGTGAAGAGCTGGTTGACACGATCCGCGTGCAGTTCCCGGATCAGTTCGGACTGCAGCGGCGGGTCGAGCGCCTCGAAGACCACCAGGGCGGTGCCCTTGGGCAGGAGCCGGAAGACGACGGCCCGGTCCCTGGCGCCACTGCGCTCGAGGACGTCCACGACCAGCGACGGCGGCAGAGCCTCGACCATGTCGGCCGCGGCGTGCAGATTCTCCGCGCCGATGAGGGCGTCGAGCCGCCGTGCGGCCTCGGCCGGGTCGCGGACGGTCACGGCTCCTGTCGAGCGCGCGTCCTCCGGCTCGGTCATGTCACCCCTCGTCGGCGATGTCGTCGTAGGCGGTCAGCGGGTCGAGCCGGCCGTCGGCGCGGTAGGCGGCCCGGGCGAGGGTGACGGAGGCGACCGTGGTGACGACCACCGTCGCGCCGAGCGCCACCAGTGCCATGAGGGTCGCCACCCAGGTGAACCCGGTGGTCAGCTCGTGCACGTACGCCGACAGGATGAACAGCATCATGCCCAGGCCCGTCGCCACGGACAGGATGTTGATGCGGGTCAGCGCGTCGCCGGCGCGTGACATGGTCACCGCGGCCACCAGGAAGCACAGTGACCCGAGCAGGGCCAGGACGCCGATCAGCAGGTCCGTGATCATCGAGGTGTCCACCGCGATCACCGTTGTCCCCGGGAGAGCAACCGCGCGAGCGCGACGGTCGAGAGGATCCCGATGAGGGAGCCGAGCATGACGACGTCCAGCGCCACCGCGGACCCCTGGCGGATGACAAACAGCACGAACAGCGCCACCGCGCAGAAGTAGCTCAGATCGGCCATGACGGCGCGGTTGGCGTCTCCGGGCCCGCGCACGGCCCGGATGGCCGCGACCACCATGCTCGCGACGACGATCACGGTCGACGCCCCCAGAAGAACCGTCAGAAGCGGACTCACGCGTCATCACCTCGCAGTACGGACAGCACCCGGTTCTCCGTCTGACCGAGCAATTCGATCATCTCCTCCCGTGGACCGCCCAGCACCACGTGGACCCACATCTCGTCGTCGCCGATGACCGTCACGAGAGTTCCCGGCGTGACGGTGATGGCCCAGGCCAGCGCGGTGATCTCCACGTTGGTGCGGCAGCGCATGGGGTACCGAACCAGCACCGGGGTGCCGATGGGGCCCGGGGTGACGGCCTCCTTGGCCAGCGCCCACGACGACAAGACGACGTTCCACAGCAGCCAGCCCAGGACGAGCGGGGCGCGGAGCACGCGGCGGATCACGAGGCGCCCCCGATCGTCGACTCCGTCACGGCCTCCGGTCCGTCGAGGACGGCCGTGACGTAGGCGTCGGTGTCGACGAGGCTGGTGACCGCCCGGTCCACCTCGGGCGCGACCGCCCCGTAGCCGAGGAAGAACACCACGGACACGGCGGCGAGTGCACCGCCGGGCACGAGCAGTCCCGCGGGCACGCGGGGAGCCGGGCGGGCTTCGTCGCCGTCCTCGTCGCCCTGCTCGTCCTCGTCGCAGGGATCCGCGTCACCCGTGTGTCCGAGTGACGGGCCGCCCCACATGGTGCCGCGCCACAGTCGGAGCATGGCGACGAGGCCGATGAGGGAGGCGACGAGGACGACGACGACGGTGACGACCCCCCACGCGCCGCCCGCCCCGAGGGCGGCGTCGACGACCTCGAGCTTGCCGATCAGGCCCGAGGTGGGGGGCAGTCCGACGAGGGCCGCGATCGCGATCACGATGAGGACGGCCAGCGGGCGCTCGCGGTACCACAGCCCGGACAGCGCGCCGAGTTGCCCGCTGCGGTAGACATGCTCGGCGGCGCCGAACAGCATCACCAGCGCGCCGATGGTCACCATGTGGTGGATCATGTAGACGATCGCGCCGCCGGGCGCCTGTGCCACAGCGAGCGCGGCGAGGATGACGCCGACGCCGGAGACCATCTGCCACGCGAGGATCTCGCGGACCCCGGCCGGGGAGGCCGAGGCGACGGCGCCCCACAGGGTCGTCACGAGCGCGACCACCAGCAGGACCCGCCCCCACGCGGGGTCGAGGTCGAAGACGGTCGCCCAGATGCGGATCACCGCGTAGAGGGCGACCTTGGTGTGCAGTGCCGAGAACAGCGCCATGACGCCGGAGGAGGTCCCGGGGTAGGCGCGGGGCAGCCACCCGTGGACCGGCACGGCACCGGCCTTGATGCACAGCGCGATGAGCACGACGCCCACCGCGGCGGCGACGCGTCCGTCCTCCTGCGCGGCACCTGCGAGTACGGCGAGGTTGGCGGTGCCCGCGGACCCGTAGACGAAGCCGACGCCGGCGAGCAGCAGTGTCGAGGTGAGGAGATTGATGACCACGAACAACCGGCCGACGCCGAGGCGCCGCCACGTGCCCGTCATGGCGATGAGGGCGTACGAGGGCAGCAGCATGACCTCGACGAAGACGAAGAGGTTGAACAGGTCGCCGGTGAGCAGGGCGCCGTTGGCCCCCGCGAGCAGCAGCAGCGCGAGCGGCGCGAAGTAGCGGCTGCGGCCGAACTCCCCGGTCCGGTCACAGAAGATCAGCGATGCCAGCGCGACCACGCCCGTGGCGACCAGCATCAGGGCGGTGAAGGAGTCCGAGACGAACGGGATCGCCACGCCGGGGACGAACCCGCCGACCGAGCCGGCGATGACGGGCTCGGAGCGATGCAGCACGAGGAGCGCGACTCCCGCGACCGCGGTGGCCGCCGGGACGGCCAGGGTCACGAGCCGCCCGGCCGTGCGCGACGGCAGGATCGCGGTCACGGCGGCGGCCATCACCGGGATGGCGGCCAGCAGCGGCAGCAGCAGGGCGGTCACGGCGCGGGCTCCTCACCGGTCGGCGGGACGTTGTGGGTGTCGTCGTCGCGACTCACCACGGCGAGGGAGAGCATGAACACGGTCACCGCGAGGGTGATGACGATCGCGGTGAGGACGAAGGCCTGGGGGAGCGGGTCGGCGGAGACGTCGAGGCCGTTGACGCCCTCCAGTGGCTCGGCGCGCCACGCGGCGACGCCGGCGCTGAGCAGGGTGAGGTTGACGGCGTGGCTGATGAGCGACAGCCCGAACACCACCCGGACCATCCCGCGCTGCATCATCAGGTAGACGCCGCCCGCGGTGAGGACGCCGATCATGATCGCGATGGTCACGGGGCGACCTCCTCGGCACCGCGACCCACGTCGCGGCCCTCGTCACGAGCGCCGCCGAGGTCCGCGTCCCGCCGGCCGCGGCGCCCGCGCGCGGCCGCACGCCGACCGGTGTCGGGCTCATCCGGGCCGGGGACGACCTCGATGGGTGCGCGTCCGGCGCCGAGCGTGTTGAACGCGGTCATGACCAGGCCGAGGACGCCGGCGAAGACGCCCAGGTCGAAGATGAGGGCACTGGACAGGTGCTGCCCCGCCACGTACCAGTGGGCGGGCTGGAGGAACTGCCCGAGGAAGTAACCACCGATGCCGGTGAGTCCCGCGACGACGAGTCCGCCGCCGATGAGCGCGACCGGGGTGGACGGCCGGCTCACCGGGCGGTCCGACTCGCGGGCGAGGTAGATCAGCGCGAACGCGCACGCGGCGACGAGGGCGGCGATGAACCCGCCACCGGGCTCGTTGTGGCCGCGCCACAGCAGCATCACCGAGACCAGCGCGAGAATCGGCGTCACGCCGCGAGCGAGCAGTTTCAGCGGCACGGTGTTGCGGGTGGCGTCCTCGAGCGCCTCCGCGGCCGTCCCGGTGCTCTGCACGGTGCCCGGCAGCGGCTCGTCGGCGGGCGGCGGGTCGATGGCCAGTGCGGTGGCCCGGACCGAGCCGAGGACCCCGAGGATCGCGATGCCGGCGACGCCGAGCACGGCGACCTCGCCGAAGGTGTCGAGCGCACGGAACTCCACCAGGATGGTGTTGACCACGTTGCTCCCGCCCGTGATCTCCGGCCCGTTCTCGAGCAGGTACATGCCGACCGGGGACCGCTCGCGGCGTCCGGTGAAGACCAGGACGCCGATGGTCGCCGTGACACCGGTGAGTACGGCGAGGACGATGGCGGCAGTGTTCCTGGGGAGCGAGGCGGCGATGAAATCGCGGGGCAGGCGCCGCAGGACCAGCACGAACATGATGACGGTGAGAGCCTCGACCAGGAGCTGGGTCATGCCGACGTCGGGCGCCCCGAGACCGAAGATCTGGATGGTCACCGCGATACCGACCGCGGACAGCAGCACGGCCGCGGCGAGTCGGGAGTGGGCCGTGCACAGTCCGAGGACGCCGACGATCACGACGATGAGCAGGACGATGTCGATCGACCTGTCGAGGCCCCCGACGCGCGGGGGGATCGTCGTGCCGCCGGCCAGTGCCCAGCCGCCGATCCCGACCGCGTACACGGTGAGGACGGCCAACAGCGCGCCGGCGTGACGAGCGGGCGAATCCGACGCGGTGGGGCGCACCAGAGCCCGGCCGGCCCGGGTCAGGGCCGAGGTCAGGGACTCCAGCACGGACGCACCGGTGAACGGCAGCAACTCGCGGTCGAGCAGGCGGTCGACCGGGCGGCGGCGCCACACCAGCAGGGCCCCGGCCACGAGGATCAGGGCGGTGAGCCCGACCTCGAGGGTCAGCCCGTGCCACAAGACGAAGTGGGCCTCGTGGGTGAGATCGTCGATCGTCCCGGCGGGCGGGGTGCCATAGACGACGCCGATGCCCGGCTCGTGTGGCGGCCAGCCGAACGGCCCGGCCGCGGCCTCCGCCACCGCGGACATCGGCACGTCGAAGATCCACACCACCAGCGCGAGCGGCAGCCCGATCGCGGCGGGCAGGGCCGCGGGCAGCCACAGGCGGACCGGCGCCTCGTGGACCTCGTCCACGTCCTTCGCGGGACGCGAGGGATCGCGGTAGGCGCCGAGGAACCCGCCCAGCACGATGCGCGCGCAGTAGAGGAAAGTGAGGATCGCCCCGATCACGGCGCCGGCCAGCAGCGCGGTCACCGCGACCGGCTGCCCGCCGGCGACGTCGCCGAACGCGATGAGCATGGACTCCTTGGACACGAAGCCCAGCGTCGGCGGGACGGCGGCCATGGCGGCCGCGCCCAGAACGGTGGCGCCGAACGCCCACGGCATGCGCCGCCACAGCGGGCCCAGGTCGCGGATGTCGCGCGCGCCGGCCTCGTGGTCGATCACGCCGACCAGCATGAACAGGCCGGACTTGAACAACGCGTGGGCGACGGTGTGCAGCGCGGCGGCGGCGAGCGCCTCCTGCGTCCCCACGCCGATAGCCGCGGTGATCCAGCCGAGCTGGCTCACGGTGGAGTACGCCATGAGCTGCTTGAGGTCGGTCTTCTGCAGCGCGAACACGGCCGCCATCACGGCCGTGCCCATGCCCACGGACACGAGCAGGGCGTTCCAGACGGGGACGTCGTGGAATGCGGGGGAGAACCGCATGAACAGGAAGATGCCCGCCTTCACGACCGCGGCGGCGTGCAGGTAGGCGCTCACGGGGGTCGCGGCGGCCATGGCGTCGGGCAGCCAGAAATGGAACGGGAACTGCGCGGACTTGGTGAACGCGGCCACCGCCACGGCCACGGCGACCGCCGCGGTGAACCCGGGATCGGTGTACCAGACGTCGTGGGACAGGGCCTCGGAGATCGAGGTGGTGCCGGTGCGGATCCAGATGGCCACGAGCGCGACGAGCAGGACGAGCCCGCCGACGACCGTGATCGTGAGCGTCCGCAGGGCGGCGGGGTACGCGGGCCGGCCGGAGTTGGCGATCAGCGCGAACGACGCCAGCGACGTGAGTTCCCAGCAGACGTACAGCAGCACCATGGAGTCGGTGAGCACGAGTCCCAGCATCGAGACCGTGAACAGGGTCATGAGCTGGAAGAAGCCGTAGTGCTGCGGGCCCCGCGTGCGGGCCCGGCCGCCGCCGCGCGTGTCACCGCCGGACAGGTACGACGACGAGTAGATCAACACCACCGCGCCGATCACCAGCGCGAGCATCGCGAAGAGCAGCCCCGTGGGGTCCGCGAACAGGTCCAGGGTCCAGTCGCGCGCCGGCACCCAGGGGATGCGCACGACCTCGGTGGGCATCCCCGACAGGGCCAGCGAGAGCGGCGACAGCAGAGCGAACGCGCCGATGAGGTAGAGCGCGGCGAGCGGCCAACCCGCACCACGCCCGAGCCACCTCGTGAGCGGCCACGCGAAGAGCGTCGCCAGACCTGCTGAAGCGATCGCGAGGACGGGGCTCATGGCTCCTTCCTGCGCGGCGCGGTAGAGGTCGCAGTGCGGTGGGGTGTGCGGTGAAGCGGTTCGGTGAAGCAGTGCGTGAGGGGCATGCGTTCCTCTGGAATCCTACCAACCGCCTCGGACACCGATGCGGGGGCATGCCGAGTGACCTGCGGGAACACGGCCACGTGAGGGTTACGATCCGCCCATGACCTCCTCGGATGCCCCCTCCGGGCCCTCAGCGGACACCGACGTCATCCCCCCGGTCGGCGACCCCCCGTCCGCCCGCGGGCGCGGGTCGGGCGGCGGCGGTGTCGCCGACCCCGAGTCCGATTCCCCCGCCGCGCCTGCGGGCGGGCCGGGACTGTTCCGCCGGCTCGCTGGCCTGGTGCTCGTCATCGCCCCACTGGTGCTCGCCGCGCTGTGGGCGGTGGTCGGCCCGACGCCCCAGCAGGAGGAGGCCGCCCCCGGAGCCGGCGGGCCCCTGCGCTCCGCGCTGTCCGAGGCGTCGGCCAACTCGTCCTTCACCGTCGCCGGCGCCGAGCAGCTCCGCGACGGCTCGGCCGAACTCGCCGACGGGGCCGGGCAGCTCCGCGACGGCTCGGCCGAGCTCGCCGCCGGGATGGAGCAGTTGCAGGCCGGGATGGGCCAGGCCGGCACGGGCGCCGACGAGGTGGCCGGCGGGGTCCGGCAGGTCGTGGGGGCGGTCCGCGGGGTCGCCGTAATCCAGGGGCAGGTCTCCACCGCGATCGAGGACGCCCTGTCCCGACTCCAGGGTGACGCGCCCGAGGTGGTCCAGGCCCGCAACGCGCTCACCGGCCTGCGCGACCAGCTCTCCGCGCAGGGGCTCGACCAGAACACCCTGAGCAATCTCGACCGGCTCGACTCCGGCGCCGCCGAACTCGCCCGCCAGCTCTCCCAGCCGGGGGCGGACCTGCGCGACGGCGTCTACGAGGCCACCCGCGGTGCCCGCGAACTCGCAACCGGGGCGGGGGAACTCTCGACCGGCGCCGACGCCCTGCGCGACGGGGCGGCGAGCGTCTCCGACTCCGCCGGCCGCACTCAGGACGCCGTCAG
The DNA here is from genome assembly GCF_003096075.1 of Dietzia lutea. NCBI lineage: Bacteria > Bacillati > Actinomycetota > Actinomycetes > Mycobacteriales > Dietziaceae > Dietzia > Dietzia lutea. The sequence goes on from NZ_CP015449.1 coordinate 609,474, forward strand.
CAGGACCGGGCGCGCGCTGGCCGCCGAACAGGGCGAGGCCGCGCCGGCCGCCGCCGCGGCCGCCGACGACGCGCAGCGGCGCACCTCCGCGGGGATCCTCGGCGTCGCCGCCGCGGCCGTCCTCGGGGCCCTGCTCGTCCAGCTCGTCCGCCGGCCCGGCTCGTCGCGCGCCGAGTCCGTCCTGGCCCTGACCCTGCTCACCGCGGGCCTGTCCGCATGGGCGCTGGCCACCGCGGACGGTCTCTCCGGGCCCGGGGTGGCCGCGGTCGTGGCGGTGGTCGCCCTCGTCGTCGTCGCCTCCTCCGCCCTGTGGCGCGCACTGGTCGCGGTGCTCGGCGCGTGGCCCGGACGGATCGTGGCGGCCCTTCTCGCCGCCGCGTCGGCCGGCGCGGCGTGGTGGGTGTGGGTCGCCGGGGGCGCACCGTCGGCGCTCGTCACGGCGACCTCCGCCACCACCACCGGGCAGGCCACCGCCGCGCTCGACTCCCTGCTGCTGGCCGGGCCCGCGTCGGTGGCGTGGACCGGCGCGGCGGTGCTGGCGGCGGTCGCGGTGTGCTCGCTGCTGGCGGTGCGCCTCGCCGGACGGCCCCGCACGCGCCGGTAGGCTCCGCGGCGGTAGGGCCCCGCACGCGCCGGTAGGCTCCGCGGCGGTAGGGCCCCGCACGCGCCGGTAGGCTCCGCGGCGGGGCTCAGTCGGCCAGGCCCGCGACCTCGTGCTCGTCCGCCGGCTCATCGGTCAGCGTGTCGACGCCGCCGTCGGTGAGCATGGGGACCTCGAACACGAACTCGGGGATCGCGAACGCGTCGACCAGCGTGCGCGCCCGCCCGGCGAGCTTCGTGCACAGGCGGTTACGGGCTGCCGTGGCCGCCTTGGTGCGCTCGGTGGTGAGACGGTTGTGCTCGAGGAACCAGCCCTTCTCCTGGTCGACGATGTCCAGCACGTACAGATCGCACAGCATCCCCAGGACCTCCTTGGCCTCCGGGTCCTCGCAGGCGTCCACGGCCTCGGCGAAGCGGGCGAACACCCAGCTGTCCATGTGCGCGCGGCCGGCCTGCAGCAGGTGGTCCTGCGCAGAGTTGAACACCTTGAACGCCGCCGAACCGTCCTGGCCCTGCGCCTTCCGCAGGCGGCGGGCGACCGTCTCGAGCAGGTGCTCCTCGCGGTCGACGAGCAGTTCCAGCTGGTTACCGCGGTCGAGCAGGTCGGTGTGCTCGCGGTCGGTCACCGCGTCGACGAGCTTCTGCCACAGGGTCGAGGCGCGGGCCTTCTCCTGCACCACGTCCACGGCGGTGCCCAGCGCGAACGCCACCGTCTCGCGCTGGTCCATGTTCCCGAACTCGGACGCGTAGGCGGTGAGCAGCTCCTTGCCGACGAGCTGCGTGAGCACCACGTTGTCGCCCTCGAACGTCGAGAAGACGTCGCAGTCCTTGCGCAGTTCGGTGATGCGGTTCTCCGCCATGTACCCCGCGCCACCACAGGCGAGCCGGGCCTCGACGATGGTGTCGTTGGCGAACGCGGTGACCGTGGCCTTGATGCCCGCGGCGTGGGTCTCCATCTCACGCCGCTTGACCTCGTCGAACGCCTCCGGATTCCGCTCGAACTCGTCGAGCTCGGCGATGATCGCGTTCTGGGCGCACGCGTAGGCGAACGCGCGGGCGACCCGCGGCATGAGACGGCGCTGGTGCTCGCGGTACTCGAGCAGCGGGATGCCCTTGCCGGTCTCCGGGTGGTCGAACTGCCGGCGGACCAGCGAGTACCGCACGGCCATCGCCAGCGCGGTCCGGGCCGCCGCGCCGGAGGCCGCCCCCACGGAGACGCGCCCGCGGATGAGCGTGCCCAGCATGGTGAAGAAGCGGGCCCCCACCGAATCGATGGGAGAGGAGTACGTGCCGTTCTCATCGACGGCACCGAAGCGGTCGAGCAGTGCCTCGCGGGGCACGCGCACATTGTCGAACCAGATGCGGCCGTTGTCCACGCCCTGCAGGCCGCCCTTGTGGCCGTGGTCGGTGGTCTTCACGCCCGGCAGGTCGTTGCCCGACTCGTCCCGGATCGGCACGAGCAGGCAGTGCACGCCGTGGCGCAGCTCCTCGCCGTCCTCATGGGTGATGAGCTGAGCGAACACGGCGGCCATCCGGCCGTCGCGGGCCGCGTTGCCGATGTACGCCTTCTCGGCGCTGGGGGTGGGCGTGTTGATGACGAACTCGCCGGTCTCCCGGTCGTACGTCGCCGTGGTCTCGAGGTTCTGGACGTCCGAGCCGCCACCGATCTCGGTCATGGCGAAGCAGCCGAGCAGGTCCAGGGACATGACGTCGGGCAGGTACTTCTTACGCGTCTCGGCATTGCCCAGGTTGGCGATCGCGCCGCCGAACAGACCCCACTGGACGCCGGCCTTGACCATCAGGGACAGGTCGAGGTGGCCGAGCATCTCGAACGACGTCAACGCGCCGCCGGTGTCACCGGTGCCGCCGTCCTCCTCGCGGAAGCCGAGCTTGGGCATCCCCGAGTCCGCCAGTCGCTGGAGCTGTGCGAGGACGTGGTCACGGTGCTCCTCCATGGTCAGCCCGATCGGGTTGAGCATGTCCGGGGTCATGGAGTCGCGGGTGAACTCGCGCGCGTCCGCCCAGGTTCCGTCGAGGACCTTCTGCAGCGCGGCGGCGAGGGCCGGATCTCCTGCCCCGGTGGTGGTGATGCGGCCGAAGTTGGGGTGCACCGGCGCGCCGCTCTCGGGCGCGGAATCCCCGGAAGTGGCGGCGTTCTGGACGTCGGTCTCGGAGGTCATGCCACGAGAATACGGAGGGTCGTCCGCTCTGTGCACCGCAAGATCGCCGCCGGGCCGGGAAATGAGCGGAGGGCCCGGACCACTCACGTGATCCGGGCCCTCCCATTGTCGGGGTGGCGGGATTTGAACCCACGGCCTCTTCGTCCCGAACGAAGCGCGCTACCAAGCTGCGCCACACCCCGGTCGACAACGAGGATTACTGTAGCGCCCCGTGGCCGGAATCGCGAAACCGGGTCAGGCGGGCAGGGGCACCTTCTCCCGCTGCGGGGTCACGGGAACCTCGGATCCGCCGTCCCCACCACCGGGGACGGCGACCAGTTCGAGCAGCGTGGCCTCCGGTCGGCAGAACGTGCGGATCGGCACATACGGCGAGGTCCCGAGGCCGGCGGAGACGTGGAGGACCAGGTCCCGGCCCCACGCGGAGAGGCCCTGGACCCGCGAGCGGTCGATGCCGCAGTTGGTGATGATCGCGCCGGTGGGCAGGCAGAGCTGGCCACCGTGGGTGTGTCCGGCCACCGCCAGGTCATATCCGTCGGCGTCGAACCGGTCGAGTACGCGCGGCTCGGGCGAGTGGAGCAGCCCGAGTCGCAGGTCGAACGCCGGCCCGGCGGGTCCGGCGATCTCGTCGTAGCGGTCGCGGCCGATGTGGGGGTCGTCGACGCCGGCCACGAGCACGCGGCGCCCGTCCACCGTGATCTCGGCGCGGCGGTGGGTGGCGTCGACCCAGCCGCGCTCGGTGAAGGCGGCCTTGAGGTCACGCCACGGCAGGGGGACGGCGGAGTGCTTCTTGGCGCCGAGCCCGATGTAGGACAGGGGGTTCTTGGGCACGGGCGCGAAGTAGTCGTTGGAGCCGAACACGAAGGCTCCGGGCCGGTCGAGCAGCGGGCCGAGGGCCTGGACCACCGAGGGCACGGCCCGGTCGCTCGAGAGGTTGTCGCCGGTGTTGACCACCATGTCCGGCCGCAGCTCGGCCAGCGAGGAGACGAACTGCTGCTTGCGCTTCTGGCCGGGCATCATGTGCAGGTCCGAGATGTGCAGGATCGACAGGGGCTCGGAGCCGGGGGAGAGCAGGGGCAGGGTGTGGCGGCGCAGTGTGAAGGCGTTGCGCTCCCAGCCGCTGGCGTAGACGGTCCCGGCCACGGCGGCGCCGGCGAGGACGGCGGCCGCACGGGCGGGGGAGGTCGGCGAAGCCTGGTTCTTCCGTGGGGGACGACGCATCTTCCCAGACTACCGACGCCGCGCGGGGTCGCCGCCGGGAGCGAGCCCGCGTGTGGCGCGCCTACCGCGGCGGCGAGATGGTGATGGGCGCCAGGCCGGGCACGTTGAGGACGAGGGGCTGGTCGCCGACCGCGGCGCCGGGCCCGGAGGCGCCCTGTCCCGAGGCGCCGGAGGTCCCGCCGCCCCCGCCCGACCCGTCGGACACGCGAAGGGTCACCTGGGAGCCGGGGATGCCGGTGCCGCCGTCGACGCCGATGACCGTGCCGTACGGGCGGCCGGTGCCGGAGACGAACTGGGTGTTGACGGTGAAGCCCGCGTTGGTGAGCAGGGAGGTGGCGGCGGACTGGCTCATGCCCTCCACGTCCGGGGTGCCCTCGCCGCTGGTCCCGGCCTCGTAGGCGCGGTCGGGTGCGGGCAGCTGGACCGGGCCGTAGACGTCCGCGATGGGGGAGAAGGCCGAGAACCAGGTCTGCGCCGGCTCGAGGCCGCCGAAGAGATTGCCGTAGGAGCACTGGCGCAGCGGGCTCGTGCACAGTTCGGTGGTGGTCGTCCCGTCGTTGAAGGCGTAGACGGCCGCCGCGTAGTTGTTGGTGAAGCCGAGGAACGCCGACGAGCGGTTGGCCTCGGTGGTGCCGGTCTTGCCGGACATGGGCCGGTTCCAGCCCGCGCCCGCCGCGGCGCCGGCCGCCGTGCCGGCGCCCACGTGGTCCTTGGACATGGCGACGGCGAGGGTGTTCGCGAGCCCTTCCTCGACCACCTGCTCGCACTGCGGCTCGTTCAGCTCGACGGACTTCCCGGTGCGGTCGGTGATCGACTCGATGGGGCTGGGAGGGCACCACACACCGCCGGACGCGAGGGTGGCACCGACGTTGGACAGCTCCAACGCGTTGACGGCGGTGGGGCCGAGGGTGAACGAGCCGAGGTTGTTCTTCTTGATGAAGCCGCTGATCGAGTCGCCACCGGCCGCGGTGCCCTTGCGGTCATAGGAGCGCATGCCCAACCGGACGGCCATGTCGACGGTGGGCGCGACTCCGACGTCCTTGATGAGGTTGACGAACGTGGTGTTGGGCGACTGGGCCAGGGCGTCGGGCACCCGCAGGGACGAGGGGTACGAGCCGGCGTTCTCCACGCAGTACTGGCCGGGCGGGCAGCCCGCGGCGCCGCCGGAGCCGAGGCCCGCCACCTGGACGCGGCGCGGCACCGGCAGGGAGGTGTTGGTGCCCATGCCCTTCTCCATGGCGGCGGCCACGGTGAAGACCTTGAACACCGAGCCCGCACCGTCGCCGACCAGTGAGAACGGCTGCGGCTGGACGGTCTGGCTGTCGCCCAGCTCGAGGCCGTACTGCCGGCTGGAGGCCATCGCGACCACCTTGTGGGAGTCCTTGCCGGGACGGACGACGCTCATCACCTCGGCCACACCCTGCGCGGTGGGGTTGCCATAGGTGTCGACGGCGCGCTGGACGTTGTCCTGGACGGTCGTGTCCAGCGTGGTGCGGATCGTGTAGCCGCCCTGCTCGACCATTTCCCTGCTGAGCCCGTTCTCGTCGAGGTACTGCAGCGCGTAGTCGCAGAAGAAACCGCTGTCGCCTGCGGTGATGCACCCGCGTGGGAGCGAGTTGGGCCGCTCGAGCACCCCGAGGGGCTCGGCCGTGTACTGCTCGCCCTCGGCGGGGGTGATCGCCCCGGTCTGGACCATCGTGTCGATCACCGTGTCGCGGCGCTGCTTGGTGTCCTCGGGGTTGGTGAACGGATTGAAGCGGCTGGTGGACTGCACCATGCCCGCGAGCATCGCCGCCTGCGGGACCGTCAGATCCGCGGCGTCGACGCCGAAGTACGTCTGGGCGGCCGTCTGCACGCCGAACGCGCCGTTGCCGAACGAGACCAGGTTGAGGTACTTGGTGAGGATCTCCTCCTTGCTCAGCTCCCCGTCGAGGGTGAGCGCCATCCTGATCTCTTTGATCTTCCGGGCGGGGGTGGTCTCCACTGCGGCGCGACGTTCCGCGTCGTTCTTGGCGGAGACGAGGAACTGGTAGTTCTTGACCAGCTGTTGGTCGATGGTCGACGCGCCCTGCTCGACCTCTCCGGAGGTGGCGTTGGTGAGGGCCGCACGGACGGTGCCCCGCCAGTCGACGCCGTTGTGGTCCGCGAACCGTCGGTCCTCGATCGCGATGATCGCCAGCTTCATCTGCGGCGAGATCTCTTCGCTGGGTACCGGCACACGCTGCTGGTCGTAGAGCCACGCGATGGGTTGCCCGCCGGCGTCGGTGACAGTGGAGATCGAGGGCAGGTCGCCCTTGATGAGATCGGCGGACGTCCCGGCCAGGGAGTCGGCCATCTTGTTGGACGCGAGCCCTGCCGCGCCGGCGATGGGGAACAGCGAGCCCGCCGCCACCACCCCGGCCGCCACACAGGTCGCGACCAGCTTTCCCAGCGAACTCATAGCCGACACGCGCCCAGAGTACGTGACAGGCACCGCAGGGCCACCCGGAGAGCGGGGTTCGGGTGTCAACTCTTTACTTCTGTTGTGTGACTGCGGTAACAATATGGGGGAACGCGGGACGTTCCGGACCGAAATGGGGTCGCACTCCTCCGGCCCCGGTGCGGGCGCACCGCGTACACAGTGAGCCCGCCGCGCCGGGCGGGCTCAGAAGGCCGGAGGCGTGTGCGGTGAACCCGCCCACGCCTCCACACAGACTAGGGGTTTTTCGATGACGGCTACCCTCCCCGGGACCACCCGCTCCTCCGGTAACGGGGTTCGCCCCGGCTCAAGCAACCCCCTCGGCTCCGAGGAGGTCATCGTCGGTGAGGGGCGTCAGGAATGGGTCGCCCAGGCCCGCTGCAAGGACATCGATCCCGACGAGCTCTTCGTCCGCGGGGCCGCCCAGCGTAAGGCCGCCTCCATCTGCCGCCACTGCCCGGTGCTCCTGCAGTGCCGGGCGGACGCGCTGGATAACCGCGTCGAGTTCGGCGTGTGGGGCGGAATGACCGAGCGTCAGCGGCGCGCCCTGCTCAAGCAGCATCCCGAGGTGCGGTCCTGGGCCGACTTCTTCGCCCAGCAGATCGAGCGGCACTCCGCCGCCTACTGAGTCCTCTCAGTGCCGGGCCGACGCGCCTTCCCGTCGTCGCCCATCAGGCCCCAACCGGCTTCCCGACGCGGCCCGCGACATCCGACGCGGGCCGCGTTCGCGTATCCCGGCCGGAGCCGATCGGTGCGCCCGGCGAGGCCGCGTTCGCGTCTCGCGGCCGGCGCGGACCAGTCCGCCCGGCGAATCCGGGTTCGCGTCTCGCGGCCGGCGCGGAGCAGTCCGCTTGGTGGGGCCTCCCGGCTCGCGGGCCGTCGAGTGCGATGACCCGCCCCTCGCCGCCCCGCGCCGCCCCTCGCCGCCCCGCGCCGGCTCGCGCGGGCATACCGCCAGCGCACGCACGCTCAGATGTGCTGCCTCTTCGGCATGCGATGGCCGACTGGTCCGTTCCCGCAGCGCACCCCGGCGATGTTCGAGCATTCCGGCAGCGCGGGTCAGAGGGGCAGCGCATCTACCGCCGGGTGTGCTGCCTCTCGACCCGCGACGGCCGGGTGGCCCGCCTCGCGACGGCCGGGGTGCCGATACCGCAACGCACCCGGCGGGGCGGACACGGCCACCCGGCCCCCGGCTCAGCCGCAGAGCTGGTCGCCCACCGAGCGCAGCGCCTCGAGGTTGGAGATCTCGAACGGCAGGGACGGCACGCCGACGATCCGCACGTCCGGATGCGTATCGGTGAACGACTCGAGCAGCCGCAGCTCCTGCTTCGCGGTGCCGGCCCGGTCGGCGTGGGTGCGCAGGACCGCCTCGGCCTCCGCGTTCCGGCCGCTCAGGCGGTCGGCGGCCGCGCAGGCCTGCTCGGCGCTCAGATCGGTCAGCCGCGGATGGGTCCGGTTCACCACGACGCCCGCGAGCGGCATGCGTTCCTCGGCCAGTCGCTCGGCGAAGTACGCGGCCTCGCGCAGCGCGGGCCGCTCCGCGGAGGAGACCACGAGGAACTCGGTGCCCTTGCGACGCAGGATCGCCTGGGTGCGGGCTGCGCGCGTGGTGAAGCCGCCGAACGTGGAGTCCAGCGCCACCACGACCTCGGAGGCGTCCTTGAGCATCGACGAGCCCACCACGGCCGACACCCCGCGCATGGCGGTGCTCATCGCGCCGGAGACGAGGCGTCCCACCCCGCGCCCGGGAGTCGAGAGCAGCCGCATGAGACGGCTGTCGAGGAACGCGCCGAGGCGGCGCGGGGCGTCGAGGAAGTCCAACGCGTTGCGCGAGGGAGGAGTGTCGACGACGACGAGGTCCCACGCCGAGTCGTCGAGCAGCTGCCCGAGCTTCTCCATGGCCATGTACTCCTGGGTCCCGGCGAACGAGGTGACCATGGTCTTGTAGAAGCGGTTGTCGAGGATGGCGCGGGCGTTCTCCTCGGAGGTGTTGGCCACGACGAGCTCGTCGAACGTACGCCGCATGTCGAGCATCATGGCGTGGAGCGAGCCGCTGCCGGTCGGCCCGTTTCGGGCCGCCCCGATTCCGTCCGCGCCCGCGCCACCGGCCCCGGCGCCGCCCAGCTCGACAGGCGCGGGCTCGTTGGAGAGCTCGTCGATGCCGAGGGCCTGCGCGAGGCGGCGGGCCGGGTCGATCGTCAGCACGACCGTGTCGCGGCCGAGTTCGGCGGCCCGCAGCGCGACCGCGGCCGCGGTGGTGGTCTTGCCCACGCCTCCGGCGCCGGTGCACACCACCACGCGGGTGGCGGGGTCGGTGAGCATGGCCGTGATGTCGAGACGACGAGTCATGTCAGTGCACTCCCTGGTCGACGAGGGCGGAGGCGAGGTCGTACAGGTCGGCGACCTCCACCCCGTGGGGCAGGGCCGGCAGGACGAGGGTGGGGCAGGCCGCCGACGTGAGCGTCTCGCCGGCTCGGAGCTGTCCGCGGGCGACGCGGGCGTGCTCGATGGCCTGTACCAACAGTCCCTGAAAGCCCTCGTCGTCGACCTCCACCCCGGTCTCCTCGAGGCCGGCGCGCACCGACTCGGCGTCGATGTCCTCCTCGGCGATCCGCCCGAGCGCCTCGTCGTCCAGGTGCCGCGTCTCGGCGCGGTTGATGATCACCTGGCCGACGCGCAGGCCGTGGCTCTTGAGCTCGTCGATCGCCTCGAGCGTCTCCTGCACGGGCAGCGACTCCAGCAGCGTCACCAGGTGCACGACCGTCCTCGGCGAGTGGACCAGCTCCGACACGGCCTCGGCCTGGCGACGAATGGGCCCGCCCCCGCCGGCGAGGTCGGCCATCGCGGTGGTGACGTCGAGGAACTTGCCGATCCGCCCGGTGGGAGGTGCGTCCACGACCACCGCGTCGTAGACGACCTCGCGCTTGGCGTGCTCGCGCGTGACGACCTCGTAGATCTTGCCGGTGAGGAGCACGTCCTTGAGCCCGGGCGCGATCGTGGTGGCGAACTCGATGGCCCCTACCGACTTCATCACCTTGCCCACCACGCCGAGGCGGTAGAAGGTGTCGAGGTAGTCGAGCATCGCCGCCTCGATGTCGATGGCCAGCGCGAACACCTTGCCGCCTCCGTCGACCCGCGCGACGAGTTCCTCGCTGTAGGGCAGCGGTTCGCGGTCGAAGGTCCGGGCGATGCCCTGGCGCTCCTCGACCTCCACCAGCAGGACGCGCTTCCCGGTCGAGGCGAGGGCGAGCGCGAGTGACGTGGCGACCGTCGTCTTGCCCGTCCCGCCCTTCCCGGACACGTAGTGCAACTCGGCCCGCTCGGAGCTGTCCGACCATCCGGTGGACAGCGCATCGGCGATGGTCGCCCGTGTCGACCGCGTACCTGGGTTCTCAGTGGACGGCATGGTCCCCACACTAAGCGCTCACACCACCGCGCGCGGGACGCTCGTCACTTACCTAGAGTGGGGCCCATGAGCGAATCCACCGGAACAGACCGGTTCGAATACGTCACCGTGCCGCTGCTGACGCACGCCACCAAGCAGATCCTCGACCAGTGGGGAGGCGACGGCTGGGAGCTGGTCTCCGTGCTGCCCGGCCCGACGGGTGAGCAGCATGTCGCCTACATGAAGCGACGGATCTGATGCCCGAGGCCGAGTCCGGGGGCTACTGGAGCCGCAAGCTCGAGCAGCTCGGCGTGGAACTGCCGACGGTCGTCCCGCCGGTCGCCAACTACGTCCCCGCCGTCCGGGCGGGCACGTTCGTGTACACCTCGGGCCAGCTGCCCATGGTCGACGGCGACCTGGCCGCCACCGGCAAGGTGGGGGCCGAGGTCGGCCCCGAGCAGGCCGCCGACCTGGCCCGGACGTGCGCACTCAACGCGCTGGCCGCCGTCGACGCGCTCGTCGGCATCGACGCCGTGGTGAAGATCGTCAAGGTCGTCGGCTTCGTCGCCTCGGCGCCCGGTTTCAACGGGCAGCCCGCGGTGGTCAACGGTGCGTCCGACGTCCTCGGCGAGCTCTTCGGCGACGCCGGCGTCCACGCCCGCTCGGCCGTCGGCGTCTCCGAGCTGCCGCTCGACGCGCCCGTCGAGGTCGAGCTGGTCGTCGAGGTCGAGGTCTAGCCGCCATGACAGCAGGGCTGACCCCGATCAGTTTCCCGGCGTACGAGACGCTCCGGCCCGTCACGGACCTGTCCGGGGTCATCCTCTGCGACAACCCCTCCGAGATGACCTTCGAGGGGACCAACACGGTCGTCCTGCGGGCCCCCGGGTCGCCCACGTGTGTGGTGGTGGATCCCGGGCCCGACGACCGCGCGCACGCCGAGCGGATCGCGGCGATCGTGGGGGAGGTCGAGCTCGTCGTCGTCACCCATCGCCACGGTGACCACACCGACGGCATCGATCACCTGCGCGCCTTCACCACCGCCCCCGTGCGGGCCGCGGAGGGACGGTTCTGTCGCGACGCCGCGCCGTTGGTGACGGACGGGGACGACGACGAGGTGATCCACGCCGCCGGACTGGACATCACCGTGTTGGGCACGCCGGGGCACACGGCCGATTCGGTCAGCCTCGAGGTGCGGCCCGCGGGCGCCGGGTTCACCGCCCGGCCGGACTGCGTGGTCCTCGGTGACACGATCCTCGGCAGGGATTCGACCGTGCTGGACTCGACCGACGGCGATCTCGGCGACTACCTGGGCAGCATGGACCTGCTCGCCGCGCGGGCCGACGGTGTGATCGGCATCCCCGGCCACGGGCCCGACGTCGAGAACACCGGGCTCGCCGCCCAGGTCCTCGGGCAGCACCGGCGCGATCGGCTCGAGCAGATCGTCGCCGCGCGGGCCGAGTTGGGCCGCGACGCCTCCGCCGAGGCGATCACGCAGCACATCTACCGCGACGTGACGCCGTTCCTGCTGAAGGTGGCCGAGCAGTCGACGAAGGTGGCGCTGCGCTACCTCGACCGTCTCGACGCCGAGGCCTGAGCCGGCCCCGTCGGCCCGCCCCGCCCGCCGGCGCGCTCCCCACGCGCCGCCCACGCCGCCCCGCCGCGCACCCGGCCCGGACCTCCCGCGGCCCCCGCACACGCCGCCCAGCGCTCCCGCCCCGGATCCGCTACCCACCCTCCGGATCCGCTACCTTCACAGGAGTAGCGGATTCCGTGCGGGAGTAGCGGATCCCGGGGGAGGGCGGGTCACGGGCCGGGACGGCGACTCGCGTTGTCCACAGGGCCGGGCGTCTCCACAGGAGGCCGGCCCGCGAGGCCCTGAATCGCCGGGGTGTGGCAACACCGGCGGGACGATGTCCGCATGAACACTTCGATACCCGCCCAGAACCGCCCCACCCGCCTGTCGACGTACGCCGATCTGGCGAGGGGCGGTCTGACCCACGCCGACATCGCAAGGCTGCTCGCGAGCGGCGAGCTCAGACGTGTCCGCACCGGGGTCTACGCTCACGCCGCAGACGACGCCGGTCCGGACGGCCGATTGCCCGGCGAACCCGCCTATGAGCGACGTCGCCGGATAGTCGTCGAACGCACGGCGGCCGCAGCGCGAGCGGTGGAACCGGGGACGGTCTTCTCGCACGCCTCGGCGCTGGCCCTGCAAGGGCTACCGCTTCACGGGATGGTTCTCGATCGTCCCACCGCCACTCGTCACCGCGCGGGCGGTGGGAGTCGTCGCAGTTCCGCGCTCATAGTCGCGAACCTGCCGCTCGACGGGGTGGTGCAGATGCTCGACGGCATACCGGTGACCTCGCCGGCCCGAACGATCGTCGACGTGGCCCGGACGTCCGGGTTGGAGAGCGGGGTGTGCGCGGCGGACCAGGCAATCCGCCGAGGCCTCTGTACCCGGTTCGACCTGCAGGTGGAGGCCGATGCAGCGAAGGGCAGGACGGGGGTGGCTCGGGCGCGCGCCCTGCCTGAGCGGACCTCCGGATCGGCCGAGTCGGTGTTGGAGACTCTGATCCGGCTCATCCTGGTGATGGCAGGGCTGCCGGAGGCCGAGCTGCAGGTGAGGCTGGCGGTACGCGGAGGCAAGAGATTCCGGGTGGACTTCTGCTGGCCGCAGTGGCGCCTGATCGGCGAGGCGGACGGCTTCGGCAAGTACGGGACGGAACCGGAGGAGATCCGCCGGAACTGGGCGGCCGAGCGGCGCAGGCAGGCTCAGTTGGAGGACGCCGGATATGTGGTGATCCGGTGGACGTGGGCGGACCTCAGGGATCCCCGGGCGATCGTGCGTCGAGTCCGTGAGGAGATGTGGCGGCAGGAACGGCTCGGGCTGGGCCCGAACGCTGCCTGATCCGGAAAATCCGCTACTCCGACCCAAGATTCGCTACCCATATCGGGCTAGCGAATCCGGAGGCAGGGTAGCGGATTTCGGAAAAGGTGCCGGGTGAGGCCGGGCCGGGTGAGGCCGAGAGGGTCCGGTCCGCGTCAGCGGGCGCGGCGGGCCAGGCGCTCGGTGTCCGAGATGATGACGCTCTTGCCCTCGAGCCGCAGCCAGCCGCGGTGCGCGAACTCGGCGAGCGCCTTGTTCACCGTCTCGCGGGAGGCGCCGACGAGCTGGGCGATCTCCTCCTGCGTGAGATCGTGCGTCACGCGGATGTTGCCGCCCTCCTGCGTGCCGAAGCGCTGCGCCAGCTGGAGCAGGGCCTTGGCGACGCGACCGGGCACGTCGGTGAAGATGAGGTCGGCCAGGTTGTTGTTGGTGCGCCGCAGGCGGCGGGCCAGCACGCGCAGCAGCTGGTCGGAGATCTCCGGCCGCTCGGCGATCCACCGCTTGAGGGCGGAGCGGTCCATGGCCTGGACGGTGACGTCGGTGACGCACACGGCCGAGGAGGTCCGCGGACCCGGGTCGAAGATGGACAGCTCGCCGAACATGTCCGACGGGCCGAGGATGGACAGCAGGTTCTCGCGGCCGTCGGGCGCCTTGCGGGAGAGCTTCACCTTCCCGGAGGTGACGATGTACAGGCTGTCGCCCTGCTCGCCCTCGCGGATGATCACGTCACCCTTCGAGTACTCCTCGCGGGTCAGATCGGCACGCAGAGCGGAGACGGCCGCCGTCTCCACACCCTGGAAGATTCCGGCCCGGGTGAGGACGTCGTCGGCAGACTGGTCCGTGCGGCGATCAATCGTCACAGTCTGTGACCCTCCGTTCTGGGCGGGGACATGCGCGTCCGCGCCATGGCGTGCGTGTGGCGAAAGCCACTGTAGTCGTTCGCGCGTCGAGGTGTGGTCAACGCGCGGTCAGCGGGATGGTTCAGGCCTCGATCCGCTCGGGTTCGTCGAGGACCGCGTTCTCGAAGCGGTCCATGAGGAGCGCGAACCCGGCGAGGAGCACCGGCACGAGGACGACGAGGATTCCCTGCATGCCCATGATTATCCACCGCCGACCGCGCGGGCGCACACGTGCCCGTCCGGAGCGGCGCGGCGCCGTGTGCACGCGGAGCCGTAATGTGGACTCATGCCCGACCCCGCTCCAGCCGTGAAGCGCCGCAGACGAGGGGTGGCCGCGAGGGGGGTGGAAACCGACCTCGGGCGCACCCGGCGCGCGAGGCGCATGCTGCGCACTCTCGAGGAGGCGTTCCCGCACGTCTACTGCGAGCTCGACTTCACCACCCCGCTCGAGCTCTCCGTCGCCACGATCCTCTCCGCGCAGTGCACGGACAAGCGGGTCAACGAGGTCACGCCGGCACTGTTCCGCCGCTACAGGACCGCGGAGGACTACGCGGGCTCGGACCGCGAGGAGCTGGAGGAGTTCATCCGCCCGACGGGCTTCTACCGCAACAAGGCGCGGAGCATCCAGGGCCTCGGCGCGGCCCTGGTGGAGAGGTACGACGGCGAGGTGCCGCAGCGGCTCGAGGAGCTGATCTCCCTCCCGGGGTTCGGGCGTAAAACCGCGAACGTGGTGCTGGGCAACGCTTTCGGCATCCCGGGACTGCCCGTCGACACGCACTTCATCCGGTTGGTTAACCGCTGGAAGTGGACCGACGCCACCGACGCGGTCCGCATTGAGCGGGAGGTGTCGCAGATGCTGCCCCGGGCCTCCTGGACCGACGCCAGTCACCGGATCATCTTCCACGGTCGCCGGGTGTGCCATGCGCGGACCGCGGCCTGCGGGGCGTGTGTCCTGGCCGACGACTGCCCGTCCGCGGGCGAGGCCGGCCCGCTCGATCCGGTCGCGGCCGCCCGCCTCGTGGCGGGACCCGAGCGTGAGCACCTCCTCGAACTGGTGGGACTGGGGGATCACGCGTGAGCGCCTCCACCCGCTGGTCGCTGGTCGCGCTCGTGGCGCTGGTCGGCGTCGTCGTCGCCCTCCTCACCACCTTCGGTGACTCCGGCGACGGTTCCGGCGACCCCACCGCCGCCCCCACCGTCCCCCCCGCGGGCGCCCCCGCCGCGCCGCCGGTCGGTGGGCCGCCCGCGGACGAGCCCCACACCGTCGTGGACGCCGACACCCGCGCCACGGCCGACCTGCCCGCCTGCCGCGACAGCGCCGCGCCCGCCACCACGACCGGCCCCGTCGCGGGCCTCATGGTGCGGTGCATGGACGACGGCTCCACCACGACGCTCGGCAAGATCCAGGCTGGCACGCCCATGGTCGTCAACATGTGGGCCTACTGGTGCGAGCCGTGCCGACGCGAGCTGCCCGCGATCCGGAACGCGGCCGCCACGCTCGGTGACGAGGTGCGGGTGGTCCTCTCGCACACCGATCCCTCCGAGACCAAGGGCTTCGACACGCTCGGCGCGCTCGGGATCGACGAGCTCGTGTCGGTCTCCGACCACGACGAGGAGCTTCCCACCGTGCTCGGCGCGCCGCCCGTCCTGCCGCTGACGCTCTTCGTACGGGCCGACGGGACGGTCGCCCACGTGCTGGTGCAGCCCATGGACAGCGAACAGGACGTGCTGGACGCCGTCGCCGAGCACCTGGGGGTGACCGCGTGAGTGAGACCGCGAAGGACCGCGCAGACGACCGCCCGGGCGACTCCGGCGCCCGCCCGTCCGCCTTCGGCGATCCCACGGTCGCACCGGCGCCCCGGCCCGGCGACATCACCGGCGTCCCGCACCCCGGCTGGATGGACCCGCTGATGTCGGCGTGCACCGACGGCAGCTTCGACGGGCTGCTGCCGCGGCGACGCCCGCCCGAGGACCGCGGCCCCAACGAGGTCGGCCGCCCGCACCGCGACGCCGCCGTGCTGGTGCTGCTCTCGGGCTCCCCGGACGCGCCCGGCCCGCAGCCGCCCGAGGACGCGCGGGTCCTGCTCACCCATCGCGCCCCGACCCTGCGCAACCACTCCGGACAGATCTCCTTCCCCGGCGGCGGGGTCGACGATACCGACAGCGGGCCCGTCGAGGCCGCTCTGCGCGAGGCGTGGGAGGAGACCGGCCTGGACCCGGCCGGTGTCGACGTCCTGGCCGTGCTGCCCGAGCTGTACATCCCCGTGTCCAACTACTCGGTCGCGCCCGTGCTGGGGTACTGGCGTGAGCCGATGGAGGTCGGCGTGGTGGACCCGGGCGAGACCGCGCGCGTGATGACCGTCCCGGTCAACGAGCTACTCGACCCGGCCAACCGCTTCCTGCTGCGGCACACCACCGGGTGGACCGGCCCCGCCTTCCAGCACGACGACCTGGTGGTGTGGGGCTTCACCGCCGGCATCCTCGCCGCGATGTTCCACTCCGCCGGCTGGGACCTGGACTGGGACACCGACGACATCCGCGATCTCGAGAAGACCCTGGCCGCGTCTGCCAACGGCGAGCAGCACCGCATGTCGGCGGAGGAGGCCCGGCGTGAGTCCGCGGATCCGCTGGCCGACCGCACCGTCGCCGGAGTGCCCGGGGTGACGGCCGGGCGCGCAGACGGGGCCGACGGGAGCGCTCGGGGCGGTGCGGCGGAGACCGACGGGGACGCTCCGGGCGGTGCCGCGGGGACCGACGGCGAAGAGCCCCTCGACCTCCCCGCCGACAACCCCCGGAGGGGACTTCGGTGACGGGCTCACAGTGGCTCGACCTCGCCCTGTTCGCCCTGGCCGCCGCCGCCGCGATCTCCGGTTGGATCAACGGTGCCGCAGCCTCGGGGTTCGCCCTGCTCGGCGTGGGTATCGGCGCGACCTCCGGGCTCCTCGTGGCCCCGCACCTGGTCCGCGAGGTCGACTCGCCGCTGGGCCGCCTGGTGGCGGGACTGGCGATCATCGCGGTGATGGTCATCATCGGGCAGGTCGCCGGTGTGACGATCGGCCGCGCCGCCAGACGCTACATCTCCGGAACCGGCGCCCGGCTCCTCGACAGCACGCTGGGCGCGGTGTTCCAATCCGCCGCGATGCTGCTGGTGGCGTGGCTGGTGGCCGTGCCCATCGCCGCCCAGGAGGGCCCGGGGCCCGGTAAGGCGGTGCGGGGTTCGTCGGTGCTGGCGAAGATCGACGACGTCGCCCCCGAGCAGCTGCAGCGGATCCCGGCCGCGTTCACCCAGGTCCTCGGCACGACCGGGTTCCCGGACATCCTCGGCCCGTTCGGCACCACCCCGCTGCAGGAGGTGCCGCCGCCGGATCCCGTGCTCGCGGGTTCGGAGGTCGTCGCCCGGGTGAAGCCGTCGGTGCTGAAGATCCGTGGCCGTGCCGAGTCGTGCAGCCGCGCGCTGGAAGGGTCCGGCTTCGTGGCCGCGCCGGGGCTCGTCATGACCAACGCGCACGTCGTGGCCGGCACCGGCTCGGTGAGCGTGGTCGCGGGCGACGACGAGCTAGACGCCGAGGTCGTGGTCTACGACTCCTCGGTGGACGTGGCGGTCCTACGCGTGCCCGGGCTGGACGCGCCGGTCCTGCCCTTCGCCGAGACCCGCGCCCGCACGGGCGACAACGCGATCGTCGTGGGCTATCCCGGCAACGGGCCCTACCGCCCGGACGCGGCGCGGATCCGCGAGCGCGTGACCCTGCGCGGCCCGGACATCTACCGTGAGCAGACCGTCGAGCGCGAGGTCTACATCCTGCGGGGCAGTGTCCGCGAGGGCAATTCGGGCGGTCCGCTGATCACGCCCGAGGGGCAGGTCGCGGGAGTGGTGTTCGGTGCCGCGATGGACGCCGCCGACACCGGGTACGCGCTGACCGTCGAGCAGGTCCTCCCGCAGCTGCAGGCGGCGGTCGACGCGCCGGGCGCGGTGCCGACGGGCCCCTGCGTCGGCGTCCGCTGACTCACCCGCGCCAGCCCGCCGGCCCGCGCCGCGATCTGGACGTAATCAGGGAGATTTTGGACGTAGCCATGTTGCTCCGGCGTGTTACCACGATGGTTACGACCAAATCCGATATGACGGCGATCGGCGCGGCCCCTCGGCCGCGCTCCTCGGCCGCGCCCCAAGGCTGAGCTTCAGGACGGCGTGACGCGGCGGGCGAAGTCGACGATCAGGCGGGACGTCTCCGCCGGGGCCTCCATCACCGGATAGTGGCCTGCGCCGGGGACGAGTCCGCTGCTGAAGTCACGCGCCCAGGCGGACGACGAGCGGACGGTCTCCGGCAGGATGAACCGGTCCTCGGCGCCGCTGATCCCCAGCACGGGCTGCGAGAGCACACCCGAGACCGCCCGCCGGAAGTCGCGGCCGTCCGGCCGGAGCTGACTGCGCACCATCCAGCGACGACTCTCGAGCGACAGATGCGCGACCTTCGGGATGAGCATCGCCCGCCGGAGCAGCTCCGCGGTCTCGCGGAAGTCATCCGTCTCCGGCCACGTCGGGGCGGAGCGGCTGCGGAGCATCTCCTCGACGTCGGCGGCCCCGTCGCGGGTGAGGCGCCGTTCGGGCAGTCGGGGCACCTGGTCCGCGACCAGACGGGGCACGAGCGCGCGACGTTGGTGGCGGTCGCGCAGGGCGGCGCGGCGTGTGGCGAGTGGGTGAGGGGATCCGACGACGACGAGGCCCCGCACCGCGCGCGGCCGGCGGTACGCGGCGGTCCACGCATAGAAACCGCCCTCGCCCTGTCCGACGATGACGGCCGAGGAATGGCCGAGCGCCCGCACGAGATTCGTGAGGTCGGACGCGAGGGTCCAGGCGTCGTAGCCACGCGGCGGTTTGTCGGAGTCGCCGTGGCCCCGCAGGTCGACGGCGACGGCGTGGAAGCCCGCCTCCGCCAGCGCGAGCATGGGCGCGCGCATCGTCCACCAGATGCCGCTCAGGCCGTGGACGAGCAGGACCAGCGGCGGCAACTCCCCGGCGTCGGCGTCGGCGGGGAGCGCCTCGGCCACGTGAAGGCGGATGCCGTTGGCCGAGACGTCACGATGCCGCCACGACCCGTCGATCCTGACGATCGACGGGTCGGGCGGCCTGTGAGCGGGCGTTTTCAGTTGCGGACGGGGGGCTCAGGCGTGCTGGTGATCCGCACCGTGTGGGGACGCTGCGGCTCGGAGCCCTTGGGCATGGCCAGCTTGAGATCCGACACCGAGTCAATGGTGCGCTGCGGCTTACGGATCTTCTTGACCTTGCGGTACCCGAGCAGTCCGCACACCGCGGCCAGCAGGACGAGCACCACGAACACGATGAGGAAGCCCATCCAGTCCCAGCTCTCGGTGCCGAACCACAGCGAGATGAGCTTCGCCCACATGAACACGAACGGGAAGAAGGACATCAGGAGGAACACGAGAGCGGCCACGAAGAACCCGGACCCGGTGGCGGCCTTCTTCACCTGCTCGGTGATCTCGGTCTTCGCCAACTCGATCTCCGCCCGCATCAGCGTGGAGACGTGGGTCGAGGCGTTCTTGACCAGGGTGCCGATGCTGGCGTCGCCCCGGCCGATCGAGTCCGCGTCGTGCAGGGGGATCGAGGCCTCGGTCGGCTTGTGCGTTCCCTGGGCGTGGCTCACGGTTGTTCCTCCATTGTCCGGCGACGGCTGCACCGTCGTCCATCGTGCCACGTCACGTGGCGGCCTTCACCCGCTACCCGGTCATCCGCGCGTGCCCTTCTCCCGGATCTGGTCCATGATCGTCGGGTCCGCCAGGGTCGAGGTGTCGCCGCCCTCGCGGCCCTCGGCCATGTCCTTGAGCAGTCGACGCATGATCTTGCCGGAGCGGGTCTTGGGCAGTTCGGGCACGATCGTGATGTCGCGGGGCTTGGCGATCGGGGAGATCTCCCGCGACACCTCGGCGCGCAGTTCGTCGATGAGCTTCTGGTGGTCCTCCTCGGCGCCCACGCTGCCGCGCAGGATCACGTACGCGACGATCGCCTGGCCGGTGGTCTCGTCGTTCGCGCCGACCACGGCCGCCTCCGCGACCGCCTGGTGACCGACGAGTGCCGACTCGACCTCGGAGGTCGAGATGCGGTGGCCCGAGATGTTCATGACGTCGTCGACGCGGCCCAGCACCCACAGGGCGCCGTCCGAGTCCCACTTCGCGCCGTCACCGGCGAAGTAGTACCCCTCCTCGGCGAAGCGCGACCAGTAGGTGTCGCGGTAGCGCTCCATGTCGCCCCAGATGCCGCGGAGCATCGCGGGCCACGGCTCGGTGAGGACCAGGAAGCCCTGCTCGTCCGCGGGGACCTCCTTGGCGTCCCCGTCGACGATCGCCGCCGAGATCCCGGGCAGGGGCCGCATGGCCGATCCCGGCTTGGTCTCGGTGACGCCCGGCAGCGGCGAGATCATGATCGCGCCGGTCTCGGTCTGCCACCACGTGTCGACGATGGGGGCCTTCCCGCCGCCGATGTTCTCGCGGTACCAGCGCCACGCCTCCGGGTTGATCGGCTCGCCGACCGAACCGAGGAGGCGGATCGAGGACAGGTCGTGGGCGGCCGGGATCTCCTTGCCCCACTTCATGAACGTGCGGATCAGGGTCGGCGCCGAGTAGTAGATGGTGACGCCGTACTTCTCGATGATCTGGAAGTGGCGGTGCTCGTCGGGGGAGTTGGGCGTGCCCTCGTAGACGATGCACTCGGCGCCGTTGGCCAGCGGGGCGTACACGCCGTAGGTGTGGCCGGTGACCCAGCCGACGTCCGCGGTGCACCAGTAGACGTCCTCGCCGGGCTTGTGGTCGAAGACGTTGTGGTGCGTGTAGGCGGACTGTGTGAGGTATCCGCCGGAGGTGTGGACGATGCCCTTGGGCTTGCCGGTGGTGCCGGAGGTGTAGAGCAGGAACAGGGGGTGCTCGGAGTCGAAGGCCTCCGGGGAGTGCTCGGTGGACTGCTCGGGGATCACCTCGTCCCACCAGACGTCGCGGCCCTCGGTCCACTCGACGTCGAGGCCGGTGCGGCGCACGACGAGCACGTTCTCCACCGACTTCGCGGGACCGTCCACGCCCTCGAGGTTCCCGGCCAGGGCGTCGTCGACGCCGGCCTTGAGCGGGGCGGGCTTGCCGCGGCGGAACTGACCGTCGGCGGTGATGACGAGCTTGGCCTCGGCGTCGTCGACGCGCGAGCGCAGGGCCGCGGGCGAGAAGCCGGCGAAGACGACGGAGTGGGTCAGGCCCAGGCGCGCGCACGCGAGCATCGCGATGTAGACCTCGGGCAGCAGCGGCATGTAGATCGCCACCCGGTCTCCGGCCACCAGGCCGAGCGAGCTGAGGTAGTTGGCGGTCCGGCTGACCTCGTCCTTGAGCTCGGCGTATGTGATGTCGCGGGCGTCGTCGGTGGGCTCGCCGATCCAGTGGATGGCGACGCGGTCACCGTTGCCCGCCTCGACGTGCCGGTCGACGCAGTTGTAGGCGACGTTGAGCTTGCCGCCGACGAACCACTTGGCGACGGGGGCGTCGGACCAGTCCAGCACCTCGGACCACTCGGTGTCCCAGTCGAGACGACGGGCCTGCTCCTCCCAGAACGCCAGACGGTCGTCCGCGGCACTGTCGTACAGGTCTGCCTGCGCGTTGGCCTGGGCGGCGAAGTCGGGATCGGGCGCGAAAGACGGGGTGTGCTCGGGAGCGGTCATCAGCGGCTCTCTCTCGGGGATGAGGTTTCACGGACGGCCGGGGTCGCCACGGCGGACGTGACCGGACCGATGCCTGTGAGCGTAGTCACATGCGTCCCGTCGTGTCGGGCGACCCACCCGAGGGGGTACGACGGGGGAGTCCCGCCCGCCGGCATCAGTCGCGACGCGGTTCCGGGCCTTTACCGCCGGTCTCCCCGTCCGGGTCCGCGGCCGGGGTCGCGGGGCCCGGGCCGGAGGCCTTCGCGGGGGCGGAGGAGTCGGCGGTCGTGTCACCGTCGGTCGACCTCGTCGTCGTCGCCCCCTTACCGTCCCGGCGCGCCGACGCCGGGTCCGCCGCGGCGCGCTCGCCCGCGCCCGGCGTCGCGGTGTCCTCACCATCGCCCGGCGCCGTGGGGCTTTTGCCCGCACCCGGCTTCTCGGACGCCGCGGCGGCTTCCACGCCCGTGCCGGCGGCCTTCACCGTCTTCCCCGCCCCGGCGCCCGCGGTCTCATTCGCGGCGCCCGTCGACGTCGTCTTCCCGTCGCCCTTCGCCGGCTTTCCGGCCGCACCCGCCGCCGGACCGGACGGCGGCGCTGCCGTGCCCCGGAGGCGTGTGGGCGTCTCGATGCCGTAGTACTCGAGCAGTTTGGCCTCCTGCTCGGGGGTGAGGGCGTCCTCGGTGTTGTCGGGGCGCGGGGAGTCGCGGATGACGGCGCGTGTGTGGTCGACGTGGAGCTCGTCGTCCAGCAGCCGCGCCCCGTGCAGGGGGACGATCGCGTCGGCGGAGAAGATGCCGGTCGAGACGGTCGCGAACGTGATCTTGCCGCTGGCGTCGTCCGCGTAGACCTGGCGCACCGCGCCGATCTTTGCCCCCGTCGAGTCGAAGGCGGTCGCGTCGAGCAGTGCGTCGAGCTGGTCCTTGAGGTTCACGCGGATCTCCGAGGTTCGAGGGTGGGGGGGGCGGAGCCGGCGCGGGCCCCGCCGGGTGGAGGTGATTACACCAGCTCCACACCGGTTGAGGCAGCTGAAAATTGCCTGTGTCGGCCGATTGTCGTCCGCTGGGTAACCTCGACCCGTGACCTCCGCAGCTCCCGACCCGCTCGCCCCGCTGACCGCCCTGCCGGGCGTGGCCGGGGCCGCGGACACCGCCCGCGACGCCCTGGCAAAGGTGCACCGGCACCCCGCCAATCGCCGCGGATGGCCCACCACCGCCGCCGAATCGGTCCTGCGCGGGGCCCGCGCGTCCGCCGGCGTCGAGGGCGCGTCCGTCCGCCTGGACAGCGACGGCGAGCCCGACGAGATCCTGTCCGGCGCCCTCCGCGTCGCCGGTGAGCTCACCGGCGAATCCCTCGACCGCGCCGTCGCCGTGTGGACGCGCTCGCCGCTCCAGGAACTCGCCCACCTGCACCTCCTCGCCGCCGCCCGGCCCGACGGCGACCCGCAGACACTGGGCCGCCCCCGCGCCGGCCAGGGCGTGGCCGAGCGCCTCCAGGGCCTGGCCGGGCTCGTCACCGGCGGCACGCGCGTGCCGGCGCCGGTGCTCGCCGCGGTCGTGCTGGGCGAACTCTCCGGGCTCGCGCCGTTCGGCTCGGCCGACGGGATTGTCGCCCGCGCCGCGTTCCGGCTGGTCGCGGTGTCCACGGGCCTGGACCCGCACTGTCTGGGCGTGCCCGAGGTGACCTTCTACCGCGATCCGGAGGCCTACCGCGCCGCGGTCGCCGACTATATGGCGGGTACCGAGGAGGGCGTCGCCGCCTGGATCCTCTACTGCTGTAAGGCGCTGGAGGCGGGGGCTCGCGAGGCCACCTCGATCGCCGACGCCGCCGGGGCCTGACGCGCCGGGTCTGGCGCGCCGGGAGCTGGCGCGCGAATGGCGGGTCGGCCGAAGCCGACCCGCCAACTCACTGCGGTTCATCGAGAGATCCGGGTACCAAGCGTCCTGTGGTCCGCCGTGTCGCCGGCCCGGGACAACCGTCGGTGACGGCTGGCGCGGACCCACGGCTGGTGTTGCCTCTCGGGCGTCATCCGTCGCGTGGGTTTCCGAACGTCGATGACGGTAGATCAGGCGGGGGGCCGTGACTTCTCTTCCGTCGCGGTCCTGGCGTCCTCACCACCGTGCCTTGAGCATGCCGTCGGGCACCGTGCCGGGGCGATGGTGGGAACCCCCAAAGAACCCGCCGACTCCTCAGGCGATTCGGCTATCGCCTCAGGCTCTGTCCTCGGCCCACGATGAGTGTTTGGGCGTCTGCGATGGTCGGCCGCAGAGGGCGGTTGTGGAGGGCGGTAGCAGAGGTCGGTGCAGCCGTGGGTCGAGCCACGACTACCGCGCCGCCGCCGGAGCCGGAGCTATGGCGACCGCACCGCCGGAAGTGCAGCTACCGCGCCGCCCGCCTCGCGCCACGCGCGAACGCGGCGGCCGCCGCGCTCATCGCCACGACGATGGCCCCGACCCCCACGATCGGCCCCGTCGCCCTTTCGAGCGTCGGCAGCAGCGGGGTGGGGTTGGAGAACGTCAGGATCGGCCAGCCCCGCTCGAGCGCCTCACGTCGCAGCGCGCGGTCGGGATTGATCACCGTCGGATGGCCGACCAGCTCGAGCATCGGCAGGTCCGTCGAGGAGTCGGAGTAGGCGTAGCTCGCGTCGAGGTCGTAGCCGTACCGCTCGGCGAACCCGCGGATGGCCTCCGCCTTGCCGGGGCCCTGGCAGTAGAACTCGATCTGCCCGCCGTACCGGCCGTTCGCGTCGCGGTTCATGCGGGTGCCGGCGTAGTGGTCCACGCCGAGCATGCGGGCGATCGGCGCCACCAGCTCCTCGCCGGAGGCGGACACGATCACCAGGTCGTGGCCCAGCGCCCGGTGTTCGGCGAGCAGCTCCTGCGCCTCGGCGTACACGGTGGGGGAGACGGTCTCGGTGAGCGCCTCGGTGACGATCCGCTCGACCTGCTCGGGCGCCCAGCCCCTGGTGGCGGTCGCCATGGCCTGGCGCACCTTCTGCATCTGCTCGTCGTCGGCGTCGGAGAGGCTGAACGCCAGCTGCGTGTAGGCCAGGTCGATGACCGACCGGCGGGAGAGCAGCCCCTCGTCGAGGAACGACTTGTTGAACGCGAACACCGACGAGGTCGCGATGATCGTCTTGTCGAGGTCGAAGAACGCGGCCACGCGGCGCGGCCGGTGCGAGATCCTGGGGCCCGGTGGGCGGGGGGCGGACACGACACCCACGATACGGTCCTTGTGTTGCCCACGCAGATGGGTGATACTGATTGTGCCCTTAACGGGGCATCCCCCTATAGGTGCTCAGTTCATCCCCCCGAGAACTGAGGCTTTGAGAAACCGCGGCACCCCCTGCCGCGGTTTCTCGCATTTGTGGGCATCAAGCGGCGCGCCGGGCCACTGCAGCCGCTCCTGGACTTGGCGTCTCGCTCGCCAGGATGTGCGCGGAGCCTGCAGCCGCTCCTGGATTTGGCGTCTCGCACCCGCCGCGGTGTGCGCGAGACGCCATGCTCGCGTGCGGCTGTGCCGAGGGGCGCGCGAGACGCCATGTTCGCGTGCGGCTGGGCGGGAGCGGCGGCACCGCGTGCAGCTGCGCTGGAGCGGCGGGTGTCCGCGCGTTCTCCACAGCCCCGTCCCCCTCCACAGGCCGACCTCGGTTCCGCGTCGCGGCGGGGCCGACGGCCGCCGGCATGGGCGAGGGTGGGCGCCGTGGACACGACTACGAGAGCGCGGACCGTCGCGGTGGAGATCACCGATCCCGACCTGGACGCCGAAGTGCGCGCGGTGCTGGCCGCCTTGGCGATGGAACCGGGGACCGGGCCCGCCGACGTCCTGGTGACCGACCGCGCCGCCGAACGCGCGGACCGTGCCGACCGCGCCGACGGTGCCGTCCCGGACGCAGCCGCCGCGGGGAGGGTGGGAACCGGCGGGGCGCGCGTCGTGCGGGTCGGTTCGGACCGCGATCCGGGTGACGACGACGAGGTGATCCGCCTGCCGTCCGGGACCGGCGATCTCGTGGGGGTGCTGCTGGCGCCGGTGCCGACTCGGGCGGGAGCGGTGGTGGTGGTCGTCGGCGCGGTGGGCGGATGCGGGGCCAGCACGCTCGCCGCCGCGCTGGCGGTGCGGGCCGCGCCGTCTCACCGGACTCTTCTTGTGGAGACGGACCCGCACGGCACTGGCGTCGACCTGCTGCTGGGCGCGGAGGACCGCCCGGGCCTGCGGGTCGAGGACGTCCGCGCCGACCTGGGCGGGCCCGACCCCGGGGCCCTGTGGGGCGCGGCGCCCGAGGTGCTGCCGGGTCTGCGGGTCCTGGCCAGGTCAAGAAGCCGTCCAGCGGCCGCCGACCACGCCCGCGCCCCCGATGGCGGACCGGGCGCCGTGCGGGCCCACCGGGCGGGCGGCGGACTCGCGGTGAGCGATTCCGGCGGCGCCGAGGACTGCGGGCCGGTGCGCGACGAGGCTGATCTCGTCGTCGTCGTCACCAGGGCCGACCTCCAGGGCGCGGTCGCGGCCGGACGGGCGGTGCGACGGTCACCCGGCGCGACGCTGGTGATCCGGACCGGGCGCGGTGACCCCCTGCACGCGGCCGACGTCGCCGGGTCGGTGGGGGCGCAGCGGTGGCGCGTCCTACCCGAGATCGGCGCCGTGCGGCGCGCGACCGGCGCCGGCGAGCTGGCCGATGCGCTGCGTCGTGGCCGCGCGGGTGGGATGCGGCGGCTGTGCGCACTCGCCGACACCCTGCTCGAGGAGGTGGGCTCCGGTGAGCGCTGAGGACCCGGGTGCCCTGACCGGCGCCGCGCTCGGAACCCCGACCGGCGCCCCGCCCGCCGACCTGGTCGACCGCGTCCGCGCGCGCCTCGCCGGCCTCGGCGTGGATCCCGAACCCGACGAGGTGGTCCGCGCGGTGCGGGCCGAGTCCGGCGTCCTTCACGGACACCTCGACCTGCTGCGCACGGCACGGCTCGTCCGGGAGCACCTGGCCGGCGCCGGACCGCTTGAGGCGCTGCTCGCCAGTCCCGGAGTGACCGACGTGGTGGTCGACGGGCCGGGCCCCGCGCTGGTCGATCGCGGACGGGGGCTCGAGGAGACCGACGTCGTGGTGCCGACCGAAGCCGAGCTGCGCGCGCTCGCGGTGCGGCTGGCCGGGCGGGCGGGCCAGCGGCTCGACGACGCGCGCCCGTGGGCCGACGGCGTGGTGCGGTCCCGCGACGGGATGGCGTGGCGACTGCACGCGGTGCTTCCGCCGGTCGCCGTGGACGGGACATGCCTGTCGCTACGGGTGTCGAGGCCCGCGCAGTCGACGTTCGACCGGCTCGTGGCGGCGGGCACCGTCCCCGACGACGCCGAGCCGCTGCTCCGAGCGCTGGTCGCGGCACGGGTCGGCTACCTCGTCGTGGGCGGCACCGGATCTGGCAAGACGACGCTGCTCGCCGCGCTGCTGGGGCTTGTCCCGGACTCGGAGCGGCTGTTGTGCGTCGAGGACTCGCCCGAGCTGCGCCCCGCGCACCCGCACGTCGTCCGACTCGTGGTGCGGCACGGCAACGTCGAGGGCGCCGGCGAGGTGACGATGGCCGACCTCGTCCGGCAGGCGCTGCGTATGCGGCCCGACCGCATCGCCGTGGGCGAGGTCCGCGGCGGCGAGGTCGCCGACCTGCTCGCCGCCCTCAACACCGGCCACGACGGGAGCGCCGGCACGGTCCACGCCAACTCGCCCACCGAGCTGCCCGCCCGGCTGGAGGCGCTCGGCGCCCTCGGCGGTCTCGACCGCGCCGCGCTGTCCGCGCAGGTAGCCGCGTCGCTGCGGGTCGTGGTGGGCATGCGCCGCCTGCCCGACGGGATGCGCGGCGTCGACTCGATCGGGGTGGTGCGCCGCGAGGCGCAGGGGATCGTGGTGGACCCGGCCTGGCGAGCCGACGTGGGAGAGATCCCCGGTCGTGCGGCCCTCGACGCGATGCTCGTGGAGCGCGTGCGATGACGGCCGCGCTGGTGTCGGTCGCCGTCGCGCTGCTGGTGTGGCCGGGCGGGCGCGCGGCCGACCGGCTGTCGGCGCTCGAGTCCGGTGAGGCCGGCGTGCGCGGCGTGCGCGGCGAGCCCGGCCGGGCTGCGGGCGACAGTGCCGCGGGCGGGGCGATCGGCTCCGCGGGTGCCGCGACCGGCGCCGCCCAGCGCATCGGCGCGCTGGGCGGTCTCCTCCTGCAGCTCCCGGCGGGCCTCTCGTGGCCGGTCGCGGCGGGGCTGGTCGGCCTGGTCGGTGCCGGTCCGCTGCACGCCTGCGCAGCCGCGGTGCTCGGGGGCGTCGCCGCCGACCTGCACGGCCGCGCCACCGAGCGTCGCAGCCGCCTCTCGCGGTTGGGCGCGTGGGAGCGTGCGCTGGACGACGCCGGCTCCGCTCTCCGCGCAGGCGCCGGCCCGGGGGCCGCTCTCGGCCGGGCCGCCGACGCGGCCGCCGTCCACGACCCTCAGGTCGCCGGGCTTCTCACCGCCGCCGGATCGCACGCCCGCCTGGGCGGTGACGTCACCGCAGCACTGCTGCCCGCCGGGGCCGGGGCGACCGGTCCGACCGGCACGGCCGCCGCCAACGGCTCGAACCGTGACCGCGGGGGCGACCGTGTCCCCGGCGAGCTCGCCGGGGCCTGGCTGCTCGCGACCCGGCACGGGGTCGAGCTCGCCGACGTCGTGGACGGGCTCCGCGCCGACGTGGCCTCCCGCCGCGAGCGCGCCGTCCGGGTGCACGCGACTCTCGCCGGTCCCCGCGCCACCGCCGTCATCCTCACCGCCCTGCCCGGCCTGGGCGTCCTCCTGGGCGCGGGTTTCGGCGCCGACCCCCTGGGGGTCCTGCTGGGCGGGACACTCGGCGGGGCCCTGTGCCTGGCGGGGGCGGTCCTCCTCGCGGCCGGTCTGCTGTGGACCGACCGGATCGCGGGCGGGGCGGGCAGATGAGCCCGACCGTTCTCCTGCTCGCCGCCGCGGTGTGCGTCGCACCGTGGCGTCCCCGGGCCGCCGAGAGGCTCGACGCGGTCCTCCCCGACACCGGCGGGCCTGCTCGGCATCACGCGGTGCCGGGGCGCCCGCGCGGCGTGGCGATTCTCGGCCCCGCGGCGTTGACGGGCCGCATCGCGGCTCCGGTGGCACGCCTGCTGGCCCCGCTCACCCGCCGCCGACCCGCCCCTGCCGACACCGAGGTGCTCGCGCACCTCCTCGACCTGCTCGCGGTCGCCCTGCTCGCGGGCCTGCCCACGCCGGACGCCCTGTTCGCGGTCGCCGACGCCGTCGAGCACTCCGACCCCGACGCCGCGGAGCCCCTGCGCGCGGCGGCCGCCCGCATGCGACTGGGCGCCACGTCGGACGAGGCCTGGCGGGACGTCCCGGGCGCCGCACGTCTGGCCCCCGTCGCTCCGGTGCTGGTCCGCGCGAGCGACGGCGGTGGGTCGGTCCGCTCCGCGCTGGAGCACGCCGCCGCGCGCATGCGGTCCGAGGCCGACGCCGCCGCGACCGCCCGCGCCGAGCGCGCCTCCGTCCTGGTCGCCGGGCCCCTCGGCCTGTGCTTCCTGCCCGCGTTCGTCTGCCTGGGCGTGCTCCCCGTCGTGGTGGGGCTGGCCGACGGGATGCTGCCGGGGGTCCTGCCGTGAGCAGCGCCGCCGGCCACACGGATTCCGGGGCGGAGACGCCGCCCCGGTCAGTGAAGAAGGAGAACCCGCATGTCCACTCACCTCACCCATCGGACCGACACCCTCGCCACCCGGACTCTCGCCGCCCCGGCGGCGGCGGTGGCGCGCGCCCGTTCCGCCCTGCATCGCCGGTTCCACGCGATGACCGGCCCGGACGCGGGGATGTCCACAGTCGAGTACGCCGTCGGGACCATCGCCGCGGCGGCGTTCGGCGCCGTGCTGTACACGGTGGTCAGCGGCGACTCTATCCCGGACGCGCTCGGCGGGATCATCGAGCAGGCGCTCAACACCTCGGTGTGACGGTGCCGCGACGGCTCCACGCGGCGGCGACCCGCGACGACGGCTCGGTGACCGTCGAGGCCGCCCTCGGGATCGCCTCCCTCGTGGTGGTGGTCGCGCTCGCCGCCGCCGGTGCCGGTGCCGCGTTGACGCAGATCAGGGTGGTCGACGCCGCCCGTGAGGCGGCGCGGGTGGCCGCGATGTCCGGGGCGGAGGAGGGCACGGCGGCCGGCCGGGTCGCCGCGCCCGGTGCCGACGTCTCGGTCACCGGCGCCGGGGGATCCGTCACGGCCGAGGTCGTGGCGCCGGCGCGGGGCCTGCGCGGCGTGGAGTTGCGCGGTCGGGCCGTGGCGCGCGCCGAGCCCGGCGTGGCGCCGTGACGGGGCGTAGTGCGGTGGCCTGGCGCGCCGGGCGCCGCGCCGTGACCGGGCGCGCCGCCGTAGCCGTGCGCACCGGGTGGCGCCGGGCGGGTGACGACGACGAGGGGGCCATGACCGTCGCGACCGCCTTCGCCGTGGCAGCCGTCTTGGCCCTGGCCGTGGCCGTCCTGTTGGCGGGACGAGCGGCAGTGGCCACGCATGCCGCCCGATCCGCCGCGGAGCTGGCCGCGCTGGCCGGCGCGCACGCGCTCCGCGAAGGCCTCGACCCGTGCACGGCGGCGTCCAGGATCGCCGCCGCCAACGGCGCCGAGTTGCCGGTGTGCACGGTCGACGGCCACGACGTGGTGGCCCGGGCCGAGGTGCACGTGGAGCTCGGCGTGCTCGGCTCGCGAGCGGCGTCGGCGGTCGCGCGGGCGGGGCCGGTGTGAGGCGGTGCCGGGGTGAGACCCGGCCCGGCGTGAGGCCGGTCCGGGCACCCCGGGCCGGGGGAGCGGGCGGGTCGGCCGGCGGCCCGCTACCCGGCGACCCCGGCGAGCTGCCCGACCACCTCCGTGAGCAGCGCGATCGCACCCGGCTTGGAGAGCGGGTCGTTGCCGTTGCCGCACTTGGGGGACTGGATGCACGAGGGGCAACCGGATTCGCACTCGCAGGCGCGGATCGCGTCGAGGGTCGCCCGCAGCCACGAGGTCGCGCGGCGGAATCCCCGCTCGGCGAAACCCGCGCCGCCCGCATAACCGTCGTAGACGAAGACCGTCGGCAGGCCGGTGTCGGGGTGCAGGGCGGTGGAGACCCCGCCGATGTCCCAGCGGTCGCACGTGGCGACCAGGGGCAGCAGCCCGATCGCGGCGTGCTCGGCCGCGTGCAGCGCCCCCGGCCAGTCCGCCTCCTCGAGCCCGGCCACCCGCAGGAGCTGCGGGGTGAGCGTGTAGACCACCGCCCGGGTGGCGAGGGTCGTCCCGGGCAGATCCAGCGGGGGCACGTCGAGAATCTCCCCGCCGCGCAGCCGCCGCTGGTAGCCGGTGACGCGGGTGGTGACCTCCACGTCGGCCAGCGAAAGCGTGACCGGTCCGGCCGGCGCCGTCTCCAGCGTCTCGATCAGGTCGATCGACACCTGCTCGCGCGCGGAGGTCGTCCACTCCGGCACCTCGGGGTGGCACAGCGCCAGCCCCTCGTCGAGGTCGAGCTCGTCGACGATGAACGACTCGCCCTGATGCAGGTACAGCGCGCCGGGGTGGACCTGCGAGCGGGCGCGGACGGAGTCGATCGTCCCGAGCATGCGGCCGTCCACCGCGTCCACGATCACCACTTCCGCGCCGCCCGTGCCCCGGATGTCGACCTCGGCGTGCGGGGTGTGGTCGTCGGCGGCCGGGTACCAGCCCGCGGGCCGGCGTCGCACGAGCCCGCGCGCGGAGAGGTCCTCGAGCACCTCGGTCGCGCCCCAGGCCCGCGCCTCGTCGTGCGTCATGGGCCGTTCGCTCACCGCGCACCGCAGCTGCCCCGCCAGCAGGACGGGGTTGCGTGGGTCGGTGACGGTGGCCTCGACGGGGCGGCCGAGCAGCGCGGCGGGGTGGTGGACGAGGTAGGTGTCGAGCGGGTCGTCGCGCGCGACCAGCACGACCAGCGCGCCCTGGCCGCGGCGTCCGGCGCGGCCGGCCTGCTGCCAGAACGAGGCGATGGTGCCGGGGAAGCCCGCGCTGACCACGGCGTCCAGACCGGAGATGTCCACGCCCAGCTCGAGCGCGGACGTCGAAGCCACGCCCACCAGTTCGCCCTCGGCGAGGCCGCGTTCGAGCTCGCGGCGGTCGTCGGCGAGGTAGCCCGCGCGGTAGGCGGCGATGCGGCCGGCGAGTTCGAGGCCGCGCGCCCCGTGCTCCGAGGCCAGGCGCTCGCGGGCG